>NZ_BAAHBN010000002.1:0-473353 GCF_054776655.1 Mariniluteicoccus flavus
CTGGTCGACGAGCGCGCGACCCCGCTGCCCGCCGGGCGCGGCGCGTCGCTCGCCGCGGCGGAGCCGCTGCTGGTCATCGCCGAGGGCCGCCAGTCCACGGGCTCCGCCGCGGCCGCGTACGCCGCGACGCCCGACGGCGCCGATCGCGGGCTGGCGCTGGCCCGGTGTGTCGCGCCGGCGACGACGTCGTGGTTCACGGGCCTGTACGCGGGCGGTTCCGGCCCCGGCGGTCGGGCGACCACCCGCAGCGAGGTCGTGCTGGTGAACCCCGACTCGACCCGCGCCGATGTCGACCTGCGCGTCCTCGGGCCCGCGGGCCAGATCGCGGCCCCCGGCGGTCGCGGACTCACCGTGCCGGCCCGTTCCACGCGCGTGGTCGCCCTCGAGAGCCTCGTGTCCGAGCGTGGGGCGCTCGGCGTCCAGGTGCGCGCCTCGCGCGGGCGCATCCACGCGACCGTGCGCCAACGGGCCGGGTTCGGCCCCCTGCCCGGCGGCATGGACCTGCAGGTCCCCTCGGCCCAGCCCTCGACGGTCCAGGTCGTCCCCGGCATCCCCGACGGGCCGGGGGAGCGCACCCTGGTCGTGACCAATCCCGGCGACCGCCGCACCACGGCGAAGGTGGAACTGATGGGGCCGAACGGCACGTTCGTCCCCGCCGAGGCCCGGACGCTCGACGTGAACGCCGGCTCGACCGCCCAGGTGTCGCTGGCGCAGGGTCTCGCCCAGGAGGCGGGCGCCGTCCGGGTCACGACCGACCAGCCCGTGACCGCCGCGGTGGTGGCCCACGCGTCCGACGACGCCGCGACCTCCGACATCGCGGTGCAGCCGGCCGCCGAGCGCCTCGGTCCGACGGCCATCGGGGCGTTCGCCGTCACCCGCGGGGTGGTCGGCGCCGTCGTCGTCACCAACCTCGGGGTGAGCGACACCGTCGTCGGCCTGCGCCTGGTCGCCACCGATGGCCGTGAGCTCAAGTCCGCCGAGCTGCCCGTGCGCGCCGGCGCGACCGCGCTGTGGGAGATCGCCCAGGTCGACCAGCCCGCCGGCGTGGTGGTCCGGTCGGCGAAGGGCGCCACCACGCACGCGGGGCTCGTCGTCACCAATGCGACGGGTCCCGGCCTCGCGACCACGCCGCTGTCGGCGCCCGAGCCCGCGACCACCGGCGCCGATCCGGAGCACGCGCCCGGGCTGGGGGGAGGACGCTGATGTCACGACGTCGCGACCGGCACGACCGCGGCATGCGCGGGCCACTGGCGCTGCCCAATGCGTTCGGGAGGGCTGCCCCACGTTCGCGGCGCGAGCCCGCCGACGCCTACTTCCACCGCGTCGTGGCCGAGGCGACGGCCCGCGTCCAGCGCGCCTGCCCCCGCGCCCTCGAGGGGGTCGTGGTCGGCGTGGAGGAGGTGCCCCACCTCAGGGTCGACTGGGTCGGCGACCAGGTGCCGCTGGCCGCCGCCGTCGAGCGCACCGAGGACGCCCCGGCGCGCGTCGTGGTCTATCGGCGCCCCCTGGAACACCGTGCGTCGTCGCGGCGCGGACTCGCGGTCCTGGCCCACCGCATCGTCGTGGAACAGCTGTCCGCGCTGACCGGCATCGACCCCGACGAGCTCGACCCCGACGGCTTCGGCGACGACGACGAGTGGTGAGGTCCACGGACCGTGGGTCGGGGCCGGTGAGGTTCGCCCCCACCGCGCGCCGCGCCCGCCCGTGGCGGCGTCCGCAGGGTAGCGTCGCCCCGTGACGAACCGGTTCTGCACGCGGACGGGCTGCTCGGCCCGGGCGGTGGCGACGCTGACCTATGTGTACGCCGACTCCACGGCGGTCCTCGGCCCGCTGGCCGGCCGCGCGGAGCCCGGCTCCTACGACCTGTGCGCGTCCCACGCCCAGTCCATGACCCCGCCGCGGGGCTGGGAGATCATCCGCCTGCCGTCGGCCGGGGAGCCCGCCCCGGCTCCCGATACCGATGACCTGCTGGCCCTGGCCGACGCCGTCCGCGAGGTCGGCTTCGCCCTCGACCCGGCGCCGGTGGCCGCTGCCGCCCCGCCGGCCGGAATCGTGGAGCTGGGCCGGCGACGCCATCTGACCGTCCTGGCCGATCCCGAGGCCTGAGACCCCCTCCGATCAGGGGTCCCGGTCCGGCCGCCACGCGGCGCGCACCGCCCCCGACAGCGATAGGCTGCACGCGATGCTTACTCAAGAGATCTTCAAGGCGAACGACATCCGCGGCCTCGCCGGTGGACCCGACGCGCAGTGGGACGCCGCCGGCGCGTACGCCCTCGGGGTCGCGTTCGTCGAGACGCTCGGCCTGGGCGCGGGCGACGCCTTCGTGCTGGGCCGCGACATGCGGGCCACCGGCGCGGAGTTGAGCACCGCGTTCGCCGAGGGCGCTACCGACCACGGCGTCGACGTGATCGACATCGGGCTGTCCTCGACCGATGAGCTGTGGTTCGCGTCGGGCCGGCTCGAACTGCCGGGCGTGCAGTTCACCGCGTCCCACAACCCTGCCACCTACAACGGCATCAAGTTCTGCCTCGCCAACGCCCGCCCCGTGACACCGCATCACCTGGTCGAGATCGCGCGCCGGGCGTACGACATCGAGGCGCGGGGGGAGAGCCCCCGCGCCGCCAAACCCGGCACCCTGCGCCGCCAGGACCTGCTCCCGGCGTACGCGGAGCACCTCCACTCGCTGGTCGACCTCGGCGGCATCCGCCGGCTGAAGGTCGTCATCGACGCCGGCAACGGCATGGCGGGCCACACCGTGCCCACCGTCCTCGGCAAGGCGAACCTCGACATCATCGGGCTGTTCCTCGACCTCGACGGGTCGTTCCCGAACCACCAGCCGAACCCGCTGGAACCCGAGAACCTCATCGATGCCCAGCGCGCCGTGCGCGAGCACGGCGCCGACCTCGCCCTGGTCTTCGACGGTGACGCCGACCGGTGCTTCATCATCGACGAGCGCGGCGAGGTCGTCAGCCCGTCGGCGGTCACGGCCCTCATCGCCGCCCAGGAACTCGCGAGGGAGCCCAAGGCGACCATCGTCGGCAACACCATCACCTCCCGCACCGTCCGCGAGGTGGTCGAGGAGGCCGGCGGCACCTATGTGATCTCGCGCGTCGGTCACACCTACGTGAAGGCCGCCATGGCCGAGAACGATGCGATCTTCGGCGGGGAACACTCGGCCCACTACTACTTCCGCGACTTCTGGTCGGCCGACACCGGCATGTTGGCGGGGCTCCACGTCCTGGCCATGCTCGGCCACGTCGACCAGCCGCTGTCCGAGCTCGTCACCCGGTTCGACCGGTACGCGGCCTCCGGCGAGATCAACTCGACCGTGCGGGACGCGAAGGGCGCCATGGAGGTGGTCGCGGACGCGTTGGAACCCCGCGGAGGCTTCGCGACGTTCGACGACGGGCTCCTGGTGGAGGGCGACGACTGGTGGGTCAACCTGCGTCCCTCCAACACCGAGCCGCTGCTGCGCCTGAACGTCGAGGCCCGCGATCCGGGCCTGATGGCCGAGCTCCGCGACCAGGTCCTCGCGATCGTGCGGGAGGAGGGTCGATGAACCACGCCGCCCACATCGATCTGCCCCGCGACCTCGTCGCGATCCTGGCGTGCCCGGCCTGCCACGCGGGCCTGGCCATCGACCACGACCGCGCCGAGCTGGTCTGCACCGGTGCCGACTGCGGCCTGGCCTACCCGGTGGTCGACGGCATCCCGGTGTTGCTCGTCGACGAGGCCCGCAGGCACGCCCGGGGCGACCGGGGCTGACATGGCCGACTTCGATGACGCACGCCTCGAGGACCGCGACGCCCTCGCGGCGGCCGATGGCGTCCTGAGGCGCCTGGCCGGCGCCGGCGCCCGCCTCCGGGTCGAGGCCGAGCGCGCGGCCGAGCCGCTGGGCGGGTTCGCCGTCGACCGCCCGCGGGCGATCATCGCGGCCGGTGCCGAGGCGCGCCTCGTTCGCGCGCTGCTCGAGCCCACCTGCCCCGTCCCGTTCGTGGCCTGGCCCTCGGCGGGACTGCCCGGCTGGGTCGGACCCCTCGACCTCGTGGTCGTGATGGCGCCCGAGGGCGACCACCCCGACCTGGTCGCCACGGTCGTGGAGGCCGTGCGGCGCGGCTGCACGCTCCTGCTGGCCTGCCCGGTGCCGTCACAGCTCGCCGAGCAGGCGGGCGGGCGATCCACCACCCTGATCCCCACGGCCACCGGCGACCCGTTGGCCTCGGCCACGATGGTCCTGGCGGCCCTCGCGAGCGCCCTGCTCGGCCCCGACGTCGACCCCGACGGCGTGGCCGACGCGATGGACCTCGTCGCGGAGGAGTGCTCGCCCTTCGTCGACCTCGCCAGCAATCCCGCCAAGGACATCGCGTTGGCCCTCGCCGACGCCCAGCCCCTGGTCTGGGGCGGTTCGGTGCTCGCCGCCCGCGCGTCGCGGCGTGTGGCCGAGTCGATCCGCGCGGCGAGCGGCCGCACAGCCCTGGCCGCCGACGCCCCGGCGCTCGCGACGGTGTTGCAGGGCGCCGACGTGCGCGATGTCTTCGACGACCCCTTCGACAATCCGGTCACCGACCGGCGCCCGGCCCTGGTGATCCTCGACGACGGACGCGACGCCCAGCCGGTGGTCGCCGCCCGGCGTTGGCTCGAGCGACTCGCCGACGACCGCGACGTGCGCGTCGCCCCGGTCGTCCGCGACGTCGGCAGCGACCTGGCGCGCTATGCGGCGCTGCTCCAGACCGGGTGCTACGCCGCGGCGTACCTCGGGGTGGGCCTGGGCCGCGACGAGGCGGGGCGTACGCCGTGACCCGCGTCCTGGTCCTCAACGGGCCGAACCTCGGGCGGCTCGGCAAGCGCCAGCCGGAGGTCTATGGGGCGACGACGCATGCCGAGCTGGGCGCGCGCCTGGTCGAGGTCGGTGCCGACCTGGGTCTCGAGGTCGAGGTGCGCCAGACCGACGCCGAGCACGAGCTGATTGCGTGGCTCCACGAGGCGGCCGACGGGTCGGTGCCCGTGGTGCTGAACCCCGCGGCCTGGACCCACACCTCCGTCGCCGTCGCCGACGCGGTCGCCCAGAGGACGGCTGACCTCATCGAGGTGCACATCTCGAACGTGCACGCCCGTGAGGAGTTCCGGCGCCACTCGTTCGTCACGCCGTACGCGACCGGCGTCGTGGCGGGGCTGGGGCTCGTTGGCTATGAGCTGGCGCTGCGAGCGATCGCCGGGCGCTGAACACGCCACGGGTTGATCGAGCTCAGCCCCGCGGCACCGCGTACGCCACCAGCCGGCCAGCTCCGTCGCTGACGCTCGCCCAGTCGCCGTCGAACTCGACCACGGCCACCGCCGAGGTGGGGAAGCGGTCGTCGATCGAGGCCCACAGCTTCTGGTCGCCCGTACGCGCCGCCAGCGCGGTGAGCAGGTCGACGAGTCCCGGGTTGTGGCCCACGACCATCAGCGTGTCGACGTCCTCGCCCACACCGCGGATCTGCGCGACGAGCTCGTCGGGGGAGGCCGCGTACAGGTCGTCGCAATAGACCACGTCACCGAACGCGGCGCCGCCGGAGACGGTGCGGTCGAAGGTCTGGCGCGCCCGGCGCGCGGTGGAGCAGAGCACGAGGTCGGGCTGGATGCGACGCTCGGCGAGCAGGCGGCCCGCGGCACTGCCGTCGCGGCGCCCGCGCGAGGACAGCGGGCGCTCGTGGTCGTCGTCGTCGGTCGTCCACGACGACTTCGCGTGGCGCATCAGCACCAGCCTGCGCTTACCCCCGGTCACGCAGCACACTGTAGGTCGACCGACCTACATCAATCCATCGTCCGGGTCAGACCCACAGGGAACCTTCAGGACGCTCAGGCAACGCTCAGGGCTGGCCGACCCTTCGACTCGCTGGCGCTCGCTCAGGGAACGTGGTGGCGACGCTGGCGCTCGCTCAGGGCTGGCCGACCCTTCGACTCGCTGGCGCTCGCTCAGGGAACGTGGTGGCGACGCTGGCGCTCGCTCAGGGCTGTCCGACCCGTCGACTCGCTGGCGCTCGCTCAGGGAACGTGGTGGCGAAGCCGGCGCTCGCTCACTCCCCGTCGGAACCCCCGCCGTCGCCCTTACCGTCGCCCTTGCCGCCGCCCGGCTTCATCTGCTCCCAGACCTCCTTGCACATGGGGCAGACTGGGAAGCGGTCGGGGTTGCGCGACGGGATCCAGACCTTGCCGCACAGCGCGATCACTGGCGTGCCCATCACCATGGCCTCGGTCAGCTTGTCCTTCGGCACATAGTGGGAGAACCGCTCGTGGTCGCCCTCCTCATAGCGGAGGGCGTCGGTGCGCTCGTCGACGATGGTCTGCGCACCCGGGCTCAGCTGCTGGCTCATGAGCGCGATTCTAACCCCGTCGAACCACTCGCGCAGGGCCCGATTGACCTCCACCCGGGTTGAACTGCTGGGATGGCCCGGTGACGCCGACCCCCACCGCCCCCGCGGCACCTCCCGCAGCCACGCCCGCCCTCGCCCCGTTGGCCGTCGGCCTGATCGCCGGCATCCTCGCCACCGCGTTCGAGGCCATCGCCGTCGGCACGGCGATGCCGCAGGCGGCGCGCGAACTCGGCCGCGTCGAGTGGTACGCGTGGGCCTTCTCGCTGTTCGTCATCGGCATGCTGGCGGGCAACGTGGCGGGGGGCCGCTCGGCTGACCGCCACGGCGCGTTCCGGCCCCTGGCGGCTGGCATGGTGACGTTCGCGGTGGGACTGTTCATCGCCGGGCTCGCGCCCTCGATGGCTCAGCTCCTGGCCGGTCGCCTGGTGCAGGGCATCGGCGCCGGGGCCATGAACGTCGGTCTCTATGTCGTCGTGGCCCACGCCTTCCCCGAGGACCGGCGGCCCGTCATGATGACCGGCTTCTCGGCCGCGTGGGTCCTGCCCGCGTTCATCGGGCCGCCCATCGCGGCGTGGGTGACCACCCGCTTCTCGTGGCACTGGGTCTTTCTCGGCATCCTCCCGCTCATCGTCCTGGCCGCCGCCCTCGCCGTGCCGCCCCTGCTGCGGTTGCGCCGCGCGATCCCGGCCCTCCGCGGCCACGAGGCGGGAACGCCGGTCGACCCGGTGCCCGTGTGGGTGGGCCTCGTGCTTGCGGCGGCCGCTGTCGCCCTGCAGTACGCCGGCCAGCGCGCCGCGGCGACCCCCGACCTCGGGGCCGGACTCGCCGCCGTTGCCGGGGTGGTCCTCCTCGCCCTCGCCATCCCGCGCCTGATGCCGCGGGGGTTCCTCACCGGTGGCCGCGGCCTGCCGGCCGTGATGGCCTCCCGGGCGCTGGCCGCGGGCGCGTTCTTCGCCGCCGAGGCGTTCATCCCGCTCATGCTCGTCGAGTCGCGCGGCCACTCCCTCGCCGGCGCCGGGATCATGCTCACCGTCGGCGCGTCCGGCTGGTTCTTGGGGTCGTGGCTCCAGTCGCGGCCGTGGCTGCCGCTGGGACGCCACCACATGATCGTCCTGGGCGCGGTCGCGACCACCGTCGGCATCGCCGGCTGCGCCGCCGTGGCCGCGTTCCCCGCGCTCCCGGTGGCCGTCGCGTGGGTGCTGTGGACCTTCGCCGGGCTGGGGATGGGTTTCCTCATCGCAACGACCGGCCTCGCCACGATGTCGCTGTCCACGTCGGCGGAGCAGGGGCGCAACGCGTCGGCCCTCCAGTCGGGGGAGTCCCTCGGCAACTCCCTGGTCACCGGCATCGCCGGCACGGTGTTCGCGCTGCTCCACGCGCGCGGCGACCTGCCGCTGACGTTCGGATCGGTCCTCGGCCTGCTCGTCGCGGTCGGGGTGCTCGCCACGGTCCTCGCCCTGCGCATCGGCCCGGTGACGCCCGCCGCGCGCGAGTTCGATTCCGTCGGTCCGGCGGCCTAACATTGCGCCAGTGACCGAGCCCGACCTCTTCTCCAGCGGAGACCTCCCCGACCTCCGCGCGAAGGGGCTCTCGCCGGCGTTCCCCCAGAAGGCCGCCTGGGGCACGGTCAAGACCCTGCGCGCCTGGCAGGCCGCCGCACTCCAGCGCTACCGCGACGACGACCCGCGCGACTTCATGGCCGTCGCGACACCGGGCGCCGGCAAGACGTCGTTCGCCCTCACCCTGGCCGCCGACCTGCTCCACCGCCGCCGCATCGACCGCGTCTGCGTCGTCGCCCCCACCGAACACCTGAAGACCCAGTGGGCCGAGGCCGCCCACCGCGTCGGCATCGCCATCGACCCCAGCTTCGGCGCGAAGCAGGGAAAGGCGTCGCGTGAGTTCGACGGCTATGCGCTGACGTACGCGGGCGTCGCCACCAACCCGCTGGCCCTGCGCATCCGGGTGGAGCAACACAAGACGCTGGTGATCCTCGACGAGGTCCACCACGCCGGCGACGCGCTGTCGTGGGGTGAGTCGGTCCGCGAGGCGTTCGACCCGGCGGCCAAGCGGCTGATGCTGACCGGCACGCCGTTCCGCTCCGACACCAACCCGATCCCGTTCGTGCGCTACACCTCCGACGGGAAGGGCGGCCTGCGGTCGGAGGCCGACTACACCTACGGCTACGGCGAGGCGCTGGCCGACGGCATCGTCCGGCCGGTGCTCTTCCTGGCCTATTCGGGCGACATGCATTGGAGGACCCGCGCCGGCGACGAGGTCGCCGCCCGGCTCGGCACGCCCCTGACCAAAGACATGGAGTCGCAGGCCCTGCGTACGGCCCTCGACCCCAACGGCGCCTGGATCCCCGCGGTGCTCCAGGCGGCCGACACGCGCCTGTCCGAGGTCCGCAACCACGTGCCGGACGCCGGCGGCCTCGTGATCGCGTCCGACCAGGAGAAGGCGCGGGCGTACGCGGCCCACCTCAAGCGCATCACCGGGCGTACGCCGACCGTCGTCCTGTCCGACGAGCCGGGCTCGTCGAAGAAGATCACGAAGTTCGCCGAGTCCGACGACCGCTGGATGGTCGCCGTACGCATGGTGTCGGAGGGCGTCGACGTGCCGCGGCTCGCGGTGGGGGTGTACGCGACCACGACCCTCACGCCGCTGTTCTTCGCCCAGGCCGTGGGGCGGTTCGTCCGCGCCCGGTCGCGGGGCGAGACCGCGTCGGTGTTCGTGCCGTCGGTGTCGACGCTGCTGCGCCACGCCAACGAGATGGAGGTCCAGCGCGACCACGTGCTGAAGACGCCGGGCGGCGTCGACAACGAGGAGGAGCTGCTGCTGGCCGAGGCCAACCGCGAGGAGGCCGCGTCGTCGGAGCTGGCCGACGAGCTGGGGGAGTTCACCGCGCTGGCGTCGGAGGCCGACTTCGACAAGGTGCTGTTCGACGGCACGGAGTTCGGCCTGCAGGCGATGTCGGGTTCGGCGGAGGAGGCGGAATATCTCGGCCTGCCGGGCCTGTTGGAGCCCCACCAGGTGAAGGACCTGCTCAAGCGCCGCCAGCACGAGCACATGACGCGCGAGTCGGCTCGCGGGGGAGAGGTGCAGGAGCGCGCGGTGTCCCAGTCGACCCACCAGCGCCTGCGCGAGCTGCGCAAGGAGCTCAACGGGCTGGTCGGCGCGTGGCACCACCGCACGAGCCAGCCCCACGGCGTGATCCACAACGAACTGCGCGGCGCGACGGGCGGGCCACCCAGCGCGGCGGCCGACGAGGGCCAGCTTCAGGCGCGCATCGACCTGATCCGCGAGTGGGCGATCACGAGGAAGAGCTGATCAGCCCCCGAGCGCCCACAGCATGAGCCACAGCGTGACGGCGAACAGGAGCAGGGCGCACACGCCCGCCACCATCCACTCGACCGACGTGTAGCCGTAGAACCGCTTCTGCGCTGGCGGCGCCGCGGGTGGCGGCTGGGTCATCGGCGACATGGCGTGGGGTCCCATGGGCGGGCCCTGCCACGGCTGCTGGATCATCGATCCCTGCCCGGGCGGCATGGCGCCGTGTCCCCAGGTCTGGGGCGAGGCGAACCCGCCGGGACCCGGGGCCGGGAACTGCATCGGGTCGGGCGCCATCACGCCCATCTCGCGGGGTCGGGCGCGCGTGGCGATCATGGCCTCGTCCTGCGGCATCTGCTCGACGACCTGGTCGAGGACCTCCGCGAGCGCGGCCGCCGACGGGGGGCGCTGGGCGGGGTCGAGCGACAGCGAGGCGAAGAGTACGTCGTCCAGCAGCTTCGGCGCGCCGATCTGGCGGGCCACCGGCATCGGGCGGTCGTCCGGCGTGCGCGCCATCAGTTCGGCGAGCGTCTTCACGGGGAACGGCGGCTTGCCGGTCAGGACCGCATAGATGACGCAGGCCATCGCGTACACGTCGGCCCGCGCGTCCATCGGCAGCCCGGAGGCCTGCTCGGGCGCCATGAAGGCCGGCGTACCGGCCGTCATCGTCTGCTGCTGGTCCTCCAGCATCGACTTCGCCACGCCGAGGTCGGCCAGGTGGACTGACAGCGTGCCGTCGGGCGCGCGGTCGAGCAACAGGTTGCCGGGTGTCACGTCGCGGTGGAGGACGTTCGCGCGGTGGATGACGTCGAGGGCGAGGCAGGCGTCGGCGCACAGGCGCAGGGCCGACGCGGGCGCGATCGGGTTGGTGCGCAGGTCGCTCAGCGAGCCGGCGTCGCAGTAGTCCATGACGAAATAGGGGCGACCATCGGGCGTCTCGCCGATGTCATAGACCCGCACGACGCGGGCGTCGCGGATGCGGCGCATGTGGCGGGCCTCCGCGATGAACCGCGTACGCACGTCCTCGTTGTCGATCCAGTTCTCCGCGAGGACCTTCACCGCGACCGGGATGTCGAGGTCGTCGTCCTGACCCAGCCACACGGTCGCGAAGGTGCCGGCGCCGAGGCGCCGCACGATGCGATAGCGGCCGATCTGATCCATGGCCGCCATTGTTCCCTACCGAGGGGCCCTTTCGTCCAACCCCTCGGCGCGTTGGACGAGGTCGCCGGTGCGGTACGCCACCTGCTCGGCGAGCGCGATGACCGTCGACGTGCGCTGGATTCCCGAGGGCATGGACATCGCGTCGATGACCCGCTGGAGGTCGGCGTTCGACCGCGCCACGACGCGGCACCAGAGGTCGCCCGAACCCGTGACCGACCAGCACTCGAGCACTTCGGGAATGCTGCGGACGTGGGAGATCACGGCGGTCAGTCCCGCGGTCTGGTCGATCTCGCAGGTGATGAACGCGGTGACGCGATAGCCCAGCGCGGCGGGTGCCACGGTCGGGGCCCACGTGGTGATGACCTGGTGGGCCTGCAGCCGGTCGAGCCTCGCCTGGACCGTGCCGCGCGCCACCTGGAGCCGCCGGCTGGCCTCGAGCACGCCGATGCGCGGCTCGGCCTCGAACAGACCGAGGATCCGTCGGTCGAGGTCGTCTAGAGTGACGGTGATCACATTGCCTCCTTGGTCCTGTCAGCATAGTGATGCTCTGGTCAATCTGTACAGGGTTTTTTCGCTGGGTTGCGCACTTTGTCCCGGTCCATCAAGGATCTGGGGCATGACTGACGTGCTCACCAACGAAGAGAAGCTCGCTGAGCTCAACCTCGACCAGCTGAAGCAGCTGGTCGGCCTCGTGGAATACGACTCCGATTCCGACCCGTTCCCCGTCACCGGCTGGGACGCCATGGTCTGGGTCTGCGGCAACGCGACCCAGTCCGCCCACTACTTCCAGTCGGCGTACGGCATGGAGCTCATCGGCTATGTCGGCCCCGAACAGGGCGTACGCGACCACAAGGCGTACGTGCTGAAGTCCGGCGCCATCCGGTTCGTGCTGAAGGGTGCGGTCGATCCCACCTCGCCGCTGGCCGACCGCCACCGCAAGCACGGCGACGGCGTCATGGACATCTCGCTGACGGTGCCCGACGTCGACAAGTGCATCGAGCACGCCCGGAAGATGGGCGCGACCGTCGTGCTCGAGCCCCACGACCTCACCGACGAGCACGGCACGGTCCGCCTCGGCGCGATCAAGGCGTACGGCGACACGGTCCACACGCTGGTCGACCGGTCGAAGTACGACGGCGTCTACCTCCCCGGCTATGTGCCGATGACGTCGTCCTACCGCAAGCCCGCGGGCTCGCCCAAGCGCTACTTCCAGGCGCTCGACCACATCGTCGGCAACGTCGAGCTCGGCGCGATGGACGAGTGGGTCGAGTTCTACAACAAGGTCATGGGCTTCACGAACATGGCCGAGTTCATCGGCGACGACATCGCCACCGACTATTCGGCGCTGATGTCCAAGGTCGTTGCCAACGGCAACCACCGCGTGAAGTTCCCGCTGAACGAGCCCGCGCTCGGCAAGAAGAAGTCGCAGATCGACGAATATCTCGAGTTCTACGACGGCCCCGGGCCCCAGCACCTCGCGCTGGCGACCAACGACATCATCGCGTCCGTCGACCACATGCGCGCGATGGGCGTCGAGTTCCTCGACACCCCCGACTCCTACTACGAGGACCCGGAGCTCCGCGCCCGCATCGGCAAGGTCCGCGTCCCGATCGAGGAGCTGCAGTCCCGCGGCATCCTGGTCGACCGCGACGAGGACGGCTACCTGCTCCAGATCTTCACCAAGCCGACGGGCGACCGCCCGACAGTGTTCTTCGAGCTGATCGAGCGCCACGGCTCGCTGGGCTTCGGCAAGGGCAACTTCAAGGCCCTGTTCGAGGCGATCGAGCGCGAGCAGGAGCGCCGCGGCAACTTCTGACAGGTGGTGAAGGTGGGGCGCTCGCCTAAGGTGATCACATGACCAACAGACTGGCGTCCCACCTGACCACCTGGAAGTGGTGGTACGCGGTGCTGACCTCCACCGCCTTCCTACTGTCGGGCGGGCTCGCCGTCCTGGCGGGCTTCGCCCCGGAGGAATCCCGGAAGGCGGCGTCGGCGCTGCTCGGCGGCGTGCAGTTCGTCGCGTTCGCCGCGCTGGCGCTCGCGATCATCGCCCTGCTGGCGCGCAAGTGGCCGACGACCCAGGACCGGCGATCCTTGCCGGGGCAGTCCTCTTCGCCCTGCCCCACCTCGGCGACTCGCTGACAGGGCCGGAGGCGATCGCGTACGTGATCACCGGCATCGCGTTCGGCCTCGTCTACGTCCTCACCGGCTTTATGACGGCGGCGATGATGTCCCACGTCCTGCAGAGCTGGTACGCCTTCGGGCAGATCCTGGTCTTCGGGCGCGGCGACGCCAGCGTCTCGCCCATCATCTGGATCCTGATCCTCGGCTGCCCGCTGTGGGTCTACCTCTGCGCCCGCGGGCTGCACGCGGTGTTCCCGAAGGGCCGGGCCAGCGATTCGCTAGGAGTGTGACGGCGCGTCGCGCCGGGCTATGGTGACACCGTGAAGGGTGCTCATTTCTATGCGGACGCGACGATCCCCGAGCTGTACGCCTGGTTCGCCGACGAGACCGCGGCCTCGTCGTCCACCTGGGAACGGCTGTGCCGCTGGATAGCGGCCGATCGCGCCGCAGAACCGCTCCGGGTGCGCCTCGACGCGCTGCCGGGCACGAAACGCCAGCCCAACCTGTTCCTCGGTGCGCTGAAGCTGCTCGGCGGACCCGTCGCGCCCGGGGACGAACACCTCGCCTGGGTCGAGGCGCATTGGCCGACCGTCGAGGGCATCGTCCTGACCCGCGCCACCCAGACCAACGAGGCCGGACGCTGCGCCACCCTCCTGCCCACCCTCGCGTCGCTGGGGGAGCGGCTGGCGCTCATCGAGGTCGGCATGTCGGCCGGGCTCTGCCTCGTGCCCGACCGGTACGCGTACCGCTGGACCCGCGAGGACGGCTCGGTGCACGAGCTCGGTCGCGGCGCCGGGGCGCCGGTGCTCGCCTGCTCGGTGTCCGGCGAGGTCGACCTTCCGACGACCATGCCCGAGGTCGTGTGGCGCGCCGGCGTGGACCTCAACCCGCTCGACCCTGGTGACTCCGCTGATGCCGCCTGGCTGGAGGCGTTGGTCTGGCCGGGGGAGGAGGACCGTCAGCGGCGGCTTCACCGGGCGCTGGAGGCCGCGGCCGGCGAGGAGGTGGTCACCGTGCGCGGTGACGCCTTGGAGGAGTTGGCGACGCTGGTCGATCGGGCCCCGTCCGATGCGACGGTCGTGGTCATGCACTCGGCCGTGTTGGCATACTTCGACCGCGACGCCCGCCGCCGCTTCGCCGAGCTGGTCACGTCACTCGGGGTTCGCTGGCTCGCGAACGAGGGCGAGCGGGTCGTGCCCGGCGTACGCGACCGCCTGCGTCCCTGGGACGGTTCCCCCGGGTTCGTGCTGTCCCTGGACGGGACTCCGATCGCGCGCACCGGGTCGCACGGGCAATACCTGCACGCCCCGGCGTGAGCGGTGGGCGGCGGCCCCGCGTGGCATGCTGGCCCTGTGAGTGACGACATTCCCGTGGGCAGCCCGCCCGCCCCTCCCGGCCGACACGCCGCCCCCGGCGGTTGGTACGCGGACCCCGCCCGCGACGGCCAGGAACGCTACTGGGACGGGTGGAACTGGACGCGCAACGTGCGCGGGGCGGAGCACGCCCGCAAGGACGCGTACGCGGACTCCTACGACCCCGAGCAGCCGTGGCTCCGGCCGCCGGGGGAGCGGGACAGCGCGCCGGCCGAGCCGTATCGCTGGCCGGACGTGCCGCAGGGTCCGCAACCGCAGGGTCAGCAGCCGCAGGGTCAGCAACCGCAGGGCCAGCCGCAGTGGGGCCAGCAGCCGCACGCCCAGGGCGGTCCGCAGGGACAGCAGTGGGGACAGCAACCACAGTGGGGGCAGCAGCCGCAGGCCCAGCCGCAGTGGGGCGCCCAGCCCGGCGCGTACGGCAGGCCGCAGGGCCCCGTCACGGCCGACGGTGTTCCGCTGGCGTCGTGGGGCGCCCGCGCGGGTGCGGCGATCCTCGACTGGATCGTCCTCAACGTGCTCACCACCATCATCGGCGCGATCACCGGCCTCAACGCCCGGGTCGAGCGCCTGATGTCCAGCTATGTCGATGAGCTCATCCGCAACCTGCAGGCGGGCGTCACCCCCGACTTCCAGAAGATGTCGGCACTGGCCTCCAGCCCGGAGCTGCTCTGGATGTCGGCCATCACGATCGTCGCCTTCGTGCTCTATCACGGAGTGATGGTCGGCTGGCGCGGCGCGTCCCTCGGCAAGATGGCGGCGGGCCTGCGCGTCGTGCCCCTCGGCCGCGGTGCCGAGCGGAAGCCGGGCTGGCTCGTCGCGTTCTGGCGTCCCTTGGTGACCCAGCTCCTCGGCCTCGTTCCGTGGGGTGTCGGTGGAATCCTCCAGGTGCTCGACGTGCTCTTCCCCCTGTGGGACCGCGACCGCCAGGCGATCCATGACAAGGCGGCGAAGACCCAGGTGGTCCGCACGCGCTGACGTGGCTCTGAGGTTGGTTACGCTTTCGGCGTGACCGCCTCGGGGGAGGCCGGGCGTACGCCCCGCCAGATTCCGTTTCCCCCTCCTCCGCCCCGCGTGGTTCAGCCACGGGCCGGATCGGGGGCCGTCGCCCTCGGCATCGTCACCGCCCTCTCCGTCGTGGCCTCCTTCGGCGCGGCCCCGCATGGCGTCCTGTCCACCGGGGGGATCGATCCCTGGATCGCCGGCTCGGGTCACCACGAGGTGGTCCACGACGCCGAGTCCGCCACGATCTTCGAGACCGATCGGAGCCAGGGGCTCGCGGCCGCGGTCGATGCGACGCCCGCCCTGTTCGCGGCCTTCAACGCCGACGATGGACGCACCTCCGACTGGGTGCTGGAGACCACCCAGCGCGACGGGGTGGAGCAGGCCTGGCTCGGGTCCCTGCGTGGCGACGGCCTCGTCACGGTCGCGACCGTCCAGGGGGCGACCGCCGTGCGGTACGAGCCTGCCGCGCTCAGCTGGCCCACGCGCGCTGAAGCGGGGGTCACCTGGGTCGCGGAGGGCATGATGGCCGCGGACGGTGACCAGTTCCCCTATCGCCGCACCGGCCGCCTCGAGGCGTCGTCGCTCGGGCCGGGGTGCCTTCGGTCCGTGGTCGAAGAGATCCGCGGCGAGCGGCAACGGAGCTGGTCGGAGACCCGCTGTCGCGGCCGGGGTGTCGTGGCCCGTGACGACCAGCGCGCCGAGGCGGCGCCGCCCATCGCGAGCGGCATCCCCGCTCCGGCATCCGGCCCCACGGCCGGCCCGTGGCCGAGCAATTGGCGGGCCGAGACCGATCCGGTGGTCAACGGCGGGGGACCGGTCACGATCCAGCTGCCGGCCGCGCCCGTGGCGGTCGACGCGGGCTTCGCCGCGCTCAACGAGGCCAGCGGCAACCTGCTCCTGGTCCTCCCCGACGACGGCCGATGGCGCGTGCTGTGGCGCCGGAGTCCGGGCGCCACGCCCACGGCTCTGGGCGCCTCGGGAGAGCTGCTCGTGGTCGCGACGGCCGATCGGAGGCTCGTGGCCTATGACGTCGTGGGGCGCTGGCTGTGGACGACCCCACTCGACGACGTGGTCAACGTGCCGCCGGTCGAGGCCTGGCCGGGTGTCATCGTCGTCGCCACCCTGGGCGGCGAACTCGGTGCGTACGAGCGGACCACGGGCCGGCGGCTGTGGGGCGTCGCGGCGCCCGCCGGCAGCGGCGTACCCCCGCTCGCAGCGGGTGCCCACGTCGTCGCGGCCGGCGGGCGGGACCTGCGGGCCGTCGACGCCGGGGGTCGCCCGGTGTGGAAAGCCCAGGCCCCGGCCCAGGTCCGGACCCTGGCGTACGCCGGTTCGAAGGTGGTGGTGTCGACCGTCGAGGGCCACCTCCTCGCCCTCGACGCCGAGGGGCGACCGGCCTGGGGCGTACGCCGCGGTCAGGCCTGCCGGGAGCTACACGTCCTGGAACGTTGGCTCGTGTGCGTCGACGACATGGGTGCCGCGGCGTACGACCCGACCACCGGGGCGCTGGTGTGGCAGCGGGCTGCGGGGTCTCGCGGGTCCGGGACCGACGGGCGCGACGTGGTGTTGGCGGGCGGCCCGGCGGTCGTGCGGCTGACCGGCGACGGCGGCGAGCGGGGTCGCTGGCCCGAGCGGGCGCGTCGCGGGTACGACGTCTGGGTCGTCACGTTGCGTGACGGTGCGCTGGTCACCGACGAGGGCGCCGACCTGACGGTCTGGAGGCGGCCGTGAGGGCGTTCGCGATCGGGCGGGTCGTGGCCGAGACGTTCTGGCTGGTGGTCGTCGAACCGGTGCGCGACGGCATGCCCCGCTGGCGCGAGTGGCCGCGCGGGATGGCGCCGATCGGGGTGGTGACCCTGGCCGCGTACGTGGTCGCCGGGGCGACCATCTGGCTGGCTCCCGTGGTGCGCCGCGTGGACCCGATGGTGGCGGTGACTGACGGGCGCTTCCTCGGCACCTGGAGCGTGGTGGGCCTGCTGTGGCTGGCCACGGTGGTGCTCGCGCTGGCCGTGACCGCGCTGCTGCACGTCCATCCCCTGGCGCGCTGGCTCGGCCTCGTGGCCATCACGCTGACGCTGGCGGTCGTCGGGCTCGGTTCGACATCCGCCGGTCCGATGGCTGGCCTGGTGGTCGGTGTCATGGGTCTATGGGTCCTCGCGCTGGCGCGCGTCGGCCGCCGGTTCTCGCCCGTGGAGTTCCCCGTCGTGCTGGCGCTGCTGTCGCTGGCGGTGTTCGTGCCGCTGGCCTTCCGCGGGTCCACCGGCATGGACGTGCGGGGCAGCACGCTGCTGCTTCTCTTGACGACGCTGTTCGTCTGGGCCATGCCGGGGCTGATGATGGCGGGCTTCGCCTTCGCCGAGGTCACCGTGTCGACGGCGGAGTGGTTCGTCGACCGGTTGGGGGTGCGGCTCGCGCGCCCCGACGGCATGGTGGTTCTGCGTCTCCTCGCGCTGGCGCTGACCGGCATCGTCGCGGTGCGCGGGGGCCTCGGCATCGCCGCGGCGGAGTGGGAGTGGCGGCCCGTCGTGTGGGCGCACGCGCTGGCGGTCCTGTTCGTGACGGCGGCCGCCTCGGCGGTGCTCATGCGCGTGGGGCGCCGCTCGGACGGGTCTCCGCCGCGTCCCGCGGGAGCGGCTGGGCGGTGGCGCGGGCTGGCGTGGCTCCTGGCCGGGTTGCTCGCCCTCAACGTGGTTCCCATGCACCTCGCCGCCGTGCTGCAGGCCGTGCTCACGCTCGGCGGCGTACGCGGGGTCTCGCTGACCGACGCCCTGGCGTCCGAGACCGCCGTGGCTGTGGTCAGGGTGATCGCCAGCACGACAGCAGGTGCCCTCGCGGTGCGGGCGGCGGGGCGCGGCGATCGACTGGCCGCCCTGGTGCTGACCGCGTTCGCCGTCCACACCGTGGCGTCGGCGCTCGGCATGGCCACGGGGGGACGGCTGGCGAGCGAGTCGTTGCCGGAGGTGATGGGGGTGGTGTTGGCGCTCTCGGCCGCTGCCGTGGCCGTCGTGCGGTGGCGGACCCCGGGGACCTGGGTGGCCGCGCTGGGCGTCCTGGCCCTGACCGCGCTCTATCCGGCACGGACCACCCTGTCGGAGCCCACGACCGTCATCGGTGGCTTGTCGGCGGCAGCCGTCCTCTTCGTGGGCCTCGTCTGGCGCGTGCTGACCGACGGGGCGCTGTTCGCCCGGGGCCACTCCCGCGCGTTCCCGAGGGCCTCGCGGGTGCTCCTCTATTTCGCCAACGGCCTGTTCGGTGCCGTGGTCCTGGCCTACTCCTCCCTGGTCCGCACCCACGACCCCAACGTCGACGTCGCGGCCTTCACCGAGCTGGGCGACCGCCTGCTCGGCACGCCCCTGTTCGTGGGCGCCTGCCTGGCCGGCCTGATGGTGGCGGCGACCGTGCGTCGGCCAGCTCCGGCGGCTAAGGTTCTGGTGCCCCGGAACCTCCCGAACGGATCGAATCCCCGTGTCTGACGCCACGCCCTCGCCCGAGCTCGCCGAACTCGCGGCGGCCCACCGCATCGCTACCGAGTTCACCGACTGGAAGGGCCGCCGCGCGACGGTGTCCGCCCCCACGCTCGTGGCAGTGCTGGCCGCCCTCGACGTCGACGCGTCGTCGCCCGAAGCGATCGCCACGGCCCTCGAGGCCCAGAAGCTGGACGCGTGGCGGCGCGTACTGCCGCCGAGCGTCGTCGCGACCGAAGGCGACCAGCGTGACGTCGCGGTCCACGTGCCCGCAGGGGCCGGCGTACGCGTCCACGTGGTCGCGGAGGACGGCACGCGCCACGACGCGCACCAGGTCGACGATTGGGAGGCCGACCGCGAGGTCGACGGGCGCATGGTGGGCCGAGCGAGCTTCCGCCTGCCGGACGACCTGCCCACGGGCTACCACACGCTGGTGGCCGAGGTGGAGGGCTCGACCGCGGAATCGGTCGAGCTGATCGTCACGCCGCGCTTCCTCGGATTCCCTGCGGGGATGGGGAATCGCCGCATCTGGGGGCTCGGCACCCAGCTCTATTCGGTGCGTTCCCGCGAGTCGTGGGGCGTCGGCGACCTCACCGACCTGCGCGATCTCGCGGTGTGGTCGGCCGCCGAGCACGGCGCCGACTACATCCTGGTCAATCCGATGCACGCGGCCGAGCCCGACGCCCCGATGGAGCCGTCGCCCTATCTCCCGACGTCGCGCCGGTTCTTCAACCCGCTCTATCTGCGCGTCGAGCGGATCGAGGAGTACGCGGCCGCGCCCGCCCCCGTGCGCCACCTCGTCGACCAGCTCGGCGACCAGGCCCACGCCCGCCTCGACGACGTCGACGCCATCGACCGCAACACCGCCTGGCCGCTGAAGCAGCGCGCCCTGAGGGCGATCTTCGCCGCCGGGCGTACGCCGGGGCGCGAGATCGCGTTCCGGGCGTTCTGTGAGGAGGCCGGCGAGGGGCTGACGCACATCGCGACGTGGTGTGCGCTCACCGCCGCTCTCGGACGCGACTGGACCCAGTGGCGCGAAGAGTATCGCTCGCCGGAATCGCCCGCGGTGCAGCGATTCCGCGACGAGAACGCCGACGAGGTCGACTTCCACCGGTGGCTGCAGTGGTGCCTCGACGACCAGCTGCGCGGCGCGCAGACGGCGGCGCAGGCGAGCGGCATGGCGCTCGGCATCGTCCACGACCTCGCGGTCGGCGTCAGCCCGAAGGGGGCCGATGCGTGGGCGCTCGGCGACGCGTTCGCGCGCGGCGTCCACGTGGGGGCGCCGCCGGACCAGTACACCCAGCTGGGACAGGACTGGGGCCAGCCGCCGCTGCGCCCCGACCGGCTGGCGGAGTCGGCGTACCGGCCGTTCCGCGACATGGTCGGCACCATCCTGCGCCACTCCGGTGGCGTGCGCGTCGACCACATCCTGGGCCTGTTCCGCCTGTGGTGGGTGCCGGTGGGCACGCTGCCGACGCAGGGCACGTACGTGCGCTATGACCATGAGGCGATGATCGGCATCCTCGCGCTGGAGGCCCAGCGCGCCGGCGCGCTGGTGGTGGGGGAGGACCTCGGCACCGTCGAGCCGTGGGTACGCGACCACCTGCGGGAGCGCGGCATCCTCGGCACGTCCATCCTCTGGTTCGAGCAGGACTGGGAAGTGGAGGGTGGGCAGCCGATCCCGCCGGAGGAGTGGCGCGAGATGTGCCTGGCGTCGGTGACGACGCACGACCTGCCGCCGACGGCGGGCTATCTCGACGGGGTCCACGTCGAGCTGCGCCACCGGCTCGGCCTGCTGGCTGAGTCGCTCGCCGACGAGCTCGCGCGCGACGAGGCTGACCGGCGCCAGTGGCTCGATTTCCTGGTGGAGCAGGGATTGCTCGACGCGAGCGACGCGCCGATCGAGCGCGTGGTGGAGGCGCTGCACGGCTTCCTGCTGCGTACGCCGTCCCGCATGCTCAATCTGGCGCTGGTGGACGCCGTCGGCGATCGGCGTACGCAGAACCAGCCCGGCACCTCGAACGAGTACCCCAACTGGCGCGTGCCGCTGGCGGGCCCGGACGAGAAGCCGCTGCTGCTGGAGGACGTGTTCACCAGCGAGCGGGCGCGGGTGCTCAGCGCGCTGATGGGGCGTCTCTGAGCCACCCTGACGTTCTCCGAGCGAGCGCAGCGAGACGAGGAGCGGCTCAGCGCCCCTCGGCCCGGCGAGCGAGGGCGGTCAGGATGTCCGCCCGGACGATCCCCGAGAACGGCCGGATCACGGCCCAATAGGCGCCGAACACCAACCGGGACCGGGCGTCGGTGGCCTGGCACAGCGTGCTCGTCTCGACCAGCGTGCGGCCGTCGCCGAGCTCGGTGAGCGTCCAGTCCATGCCGTACTTCAGCCAGCCCGGCTCGGCGCACGCGGCGAACTGGTCGAGCCCGGTCACCTCCGGACCGCGGACGGCCCCGCTCCACGGCCGCCCGATCATGGCGCTCGTCGAATAGGTCGGCGGCTCCTCGTACACCGGGAAGCCCGGTCCGGGTTGGTCGACGAGGCGACGGCCCAGGTCGAGCGCGGTGCCCTGCGTACGGCCGCCGGTGCGGACCCAGAACAGGGGCAAGGTGACCGACAGGTCGCGCCAGCGGAGCTCGTGGAGGGCGCGCCAGCAGGCGTCGGCGGACGCGTCGACGATGCGGTGGTGCGCTTCGCGGAACGTCGCGCCGGGCAGGGCGGCGGTGAGGCGCGCTGTTTCTAGAGCATGCGTTCTAGTTGTCATGCTCAAAAACTAGCCGATAGGTTGGCCCGCATGGCCAGACCCCCCAAGTTCACGGTCGACGACCTCCTCGACGGCGCCGGACGGGCGGTCCTCGACCACTGGCGCGACGCCACCATTGCCCACGTGTCCGAGGTGACCGGCGCGCCCGTCGGCTCCATCTATCACCGCTTCGGGTCGCGGGACGAGATGTTCGGCGCGCTGTGGATGCGCTCGATCCGGCGGTTCCACGTCGCCCTGCTGGCCGCCGCCGACGTGGACGACCCGCAGGAGGCGCTCGAGCGTGCCGCCGTCAGCATCCCCCGCTTCTGCCGTGAGCACCCCACCGACGCCAAGGCCATGACGCTCTTTCGTTGGCGCGACCTCATGGGCCTCGACCTGCCCCTGCTGCGCAACGACTTGCCCACGCTGAACGACGCGGTGTTCGCGCGCACGCGCGAGCTCATCGAGCTGCGCTGGGGCGAGGTGACGCCGCGCCACGAACTGCTGGTCGGTCTGGCCTGCCAGCTCGGCCCCTACGGCCTGATCCGGCCCTGGATCGGCGGCGACATCCCCGAGGAGGTGGACGCATCGGTGCTGGCGTCGGCACGGGGGATCCTCGCGCTGGTCTAGACGGGTGCCGCGGGCCCCGGGTTAGCATCACCCCATGGCTGGCGCCGTACGCCCCGTCCACCCGGCCCTGCGGGAGTCTCTCGCCGGTCCGCTGGTGGCGTACGACCTCACGCTCGACCCGGCCGCCGTGCACCTCGGCGTGCCCAGCGCGAGCGCGACCATGATCATCGCGTTCGACGAGCCGATCGACGTGGGCTGGTTCGGCGTCGGGAACTCAGTGCTGGGGGACTCAGGGGCGGGCGAGCGCCACTGGCTGTTGGCGTCCGGCCTTCACCTGCGGCCCGCGCTGGTGCGTACGCACGGCGTGCAGCGCGGCATCCAGCTGGCCCTCACCCCGATCGGCTTCCGCGTCCTGCTGGGCGCCCCGATCGGGGCGCTGGCGGGGGTCAACGCGTCGGCGACGGACCTGCCGGCGGGACTGCGCCCCGACGAGCACGCGCGCCTCGCCGATTTGGGCTCGTGGGCGGCGCGACTGGCCCTGCTGGAACACCTGCTCCTCCAACGCGTGGGGGCGTACGCGCCGGGCGTCCCGGCCGACATACGCCGCGCGTGGGGGCTGCTGGTCGGCGGCCGGACGGTCGCCGACACCGCGCGCGAGGTCGGCTGGTCGCGGCGCCACCTCGGGACCAGGGTGGGCGCCGAGATCGGGCTCACGCCCAAGCAGGTCGGCCGGCTCGGCCGTTTCGCCCGCGCCCGGGCCATGGTCCGGGCGGGGGTCGGGCTGGCGGAGGCGGCGTACGCGACGGGGTTCGCCGACCAGTCCCACCTCAGCCGCGAGTGGAGCGCGTTGGCGGGGCAGGCGCCGAGCCGCGAGCGGGACTTCCCAAACCTTCACGACCTCGACCCCGCCGCGCGGTGACGATGGAGCCATGACCAAGACACAGCTGTTCCACTCGCTCACCTTCGCCGATGCCCAGCGCGCCCGGAAGTTCCTTGTGGGGCTGGGATTCACCGAGGTGCTCGTCGTGCCCTCGGAAGCCGACCCCACCATCGTCGAGCACGCGCAGTTCCGCTGGCGCGACAACGGCGGCGTCATGTTCGGCTCGGTGCGCCCCGACAACGACTTCGCGACCGCTGACTCGGTCGGCCACGCGAAGTGCTATCTCGTCGTCGAGTCCGACGCCGAGGTCGACGCGGTCCACGCGCGCGGCCTGGCGGCCGGCGGCACGAGCCAGCAGGACCCCACCGACCAGGACTACGGGGGTCGTTCGGCGACCGTGGTCGACCCGGAGGGCAACCTGTGGTCGATCGGCTCGTACGCGGGGGAGTGAGCCTCGCGTACTCAGAAGCGGCGGTCGGCCACCCGCACCCGCGTGGCCGAGTCGAGCGCCGCCTGCAGTTGCTCCGGCGTCACCCTGCGGGCCGGCGCGGTGAACATGTCCGCGTCGGGGGTCGTGGGGTCGGCGAGATAGAGGCGCGTGTACGCGGCCGCGTCCGGCTCGAACCGCCAGGCCTCGGCGAGCGTCCCGGCGTCGACGGTGTCGAAGCCGAGCCGCGACACGAGCGCGGCGACATCAGCCCTGGCGCCCAGGTCATCGCCCGCGACCGGGAGGGCGGTGCGGTCGTCGGCGCCCTCGGGCTGGGTGAGGGCCGGGATGTGCGGGGCCAGGATGTTGCTGAAGGCCTTGACCACGCGCGCGCCGGGCAGGGACTGCTGCACCAGCTCGGCCTCGGTGACCCGCTCCTCGTCCAGCGCGGCGATGCGACCGTCGCGCGACGGGTAGTAGTTGCTGGTGTCGGCGACGACCTTGCCGTCGAGCAGGCCCGCGGGGATCGCCTGGACCGCGCCCAGCGGCACCGCGAGGACGACGAGCTCACCGGCGCCGGCCGCCTCGGCGAGGCTGCCCGCGCTGGCGCGGGGGCCCAGTTCGGCGACCAGGTCGACGAGGGTCTCCGGCCCGCGGGAGTTGGCGATCACCACGTCGATGTCGGCCGCGGTCGCGAGGCGGGCCAGGCCCGCGCCGATATTGCCGCTGCCGATGATGCCGATCTTCATGGGGTTCTCCTCTGGTCGGTGGGTGCTGGTCCGGTTGCCGGGTGGTGCGTCTGTTCGGTGGGTCGCGGGCGTCAGCCCACGCGTGGGTCCGCCCCGTACTGGCGGGGGACGCCGCGGTGCTCGCGCAGGGTCGGGCCCCGCTAATCTGGAGGCGGCCTCCGCATCAAACGATACGGAGGGCATCTCCGGTTTTCAAGAGGAGGGCCCATGACGACGCTTCCCGAAGGACGGGCGCCCCGCCGCGACGCCCAGCGCAACCGGGCGCGCATCGTGGAGGCGGCCGAGCGCGCGTACGCGGCGGAGGGCCTCGAGGTCGCGCTGGACGCCATTGCGAAGCAGGCCGGCGTCGGCGCGGGCACGCTCTATCGCCACTTCCCGACCCGCAGCGACCTCGTCGCCGCAGTGCTCGAGTCGCGGCGCCCCGACCTCGAGCGGGAACGCGGGGCGATCATCGCCGCGGGCCTGGACCCGGTGGAGGCGCTGGACCGCTGGCTGGACGCGCTCGCCGCGTGGATGCGGGCGTACGACGGGCTGCCGGAGCCCTTGCGGGCGGCGGCCGATGCCGACACGCCGCTGGGGGCGTCGTGCGACGAGGTCATCGGGGCGACCGAGGACTTCCTGCGTCCGGTTCGCGAGCAGGGGAGGGCGAGGGCGTCGGTGGACGGTCGCGATCTCTTCCTGGGCGTGCTGGCGGTGACGTGGGCGGCGGCGTCATCGGCCGCAGGGCCACGTGGGCCGGTCGCCGAGCGCCTCCGGGCGCTGCTGCGGGACGGGTGGGCGGTGGACTGAGGCGCCTCCTCAGTTGCCCGCGCCCCGCGCGTTCTGTGCCGCGCCCATGCCGGTCAGCCCGTCGGTGTGGACGATCGCCGAGTTCCACGTCATGGTCGCGTCGCCGTCACGCAGGCGCAGGGTCAGCCGGAACGGTGTCTCGAGGAACGCGATGTCGACGACCGTCGCGCCGTGATCGGGACCCGACGTCGCCTCCACTGCGCGAGCAGCCACGCGTACGCGGGCTCCCTTCGTGCGCCTTGATCCCGCAGAACCCAGCTGCAGCAGGGATTCCCGCCACATTCGGTTGCCGCAGGGAACGCTGGTGGGACCCTCGTCGGAGGTGAAGGTCAGCACGGGGTCGTCCCACGGATCGCCGACGGTCAGCTCGATGTCGCCCACGTCGGGATAGCGCCACGGCAGACGCATCACCGAGCGGTCGATCACGCGCGGCTCACCCGCGTACGCCACCCCGCGCGTGACGCGATCGCCGTGGGTGCAGGGAATCTGGAGCCCTTCGAGCGCCTGGGGCTCGGTCGGCTGGCCCGACCCCAGGCCCGGCACGACCAGCCGGTGCAGCAGGTCGAGCACGATCTGGGTCGGTGCGTGGCCGGCCGTGACCGCGACGACGGCGTCGCGGTCGGGGAGCACGAGCCCGTACTGCCCGCCCGCCCCGTCGAGCCGGAACCCCTCGAACCCCTGCCACACCTGATATCCGTAGCCCTGCGCATTGTGCGGGTTGGCCTCGTGGGCGGTCGAGGCATGGTTCTCGGCCATCGTCGCCGCCCAGCCCTCCGGGACGAGCCGCTCGCCCCGCCACGCGCCGTCGCGCAGGATCAGCTCGCCGAGCGCCGCGATGTCCATGGCAGAAAGGAAAGCGCCGCTGAACCCGGTCTCGCGGCCGAGGCTGTCGGTCTTCCAGCGCAGGCCGGCGATGCCCATGGGGCCGAGGATGCGTGCGTCAAGCAGCTCGACGAGAGGCTGGCCGGAAGCCCGCGCCACGACCTCGGCGAGCACGCAGCTCGCGCCGTTGTGGTAGAGGTGGCGCATGCCCGGATCATGCGTGGGGGCAAGGGATGCGAAGGTCTTCCACCAGTCGGCGGTGTCGCCGGTGATCATGGGGAACAGCGTGTCCTCGTCGTGGCCCGTCGTCATCGACAGCAGGTGGTGGACGGTGATCTTCTCGACGCCGGGCGCGAAGGGGACGGCCTCGGGGAAGAGGTCGACGAAGCGGTCATCCACCGAGAGTCTGCCGTCGCCCACGCAGACCCCTACCGCCAGCGCGACGAGCGTCTTGCTCACCGAGTGGGCGAGCTGGCGCACGTCGGGCCGCCAGGGCGACCAGTGGGTCTGGGCCACGACCTTGCCGTGACGCACGACGACGAGCTCGTGCAGTTCCACGCCGAAGTCATGGGCGGCGCGGGCGAGGTCGTCGAGGCAACGGCCGTCGACGCCCTCGGCGGTGCAGGAACTATGGGGGAGCAGGCTCATGGGAGCCACGCTATCGAGGCGCCACGCTGGCTGAGCGAGCCCAGCCCCCACGTTGGCTGAGTGAGCGCCAGCGAGTCGAAGCCACCGCCCCACGTTGGCTGAGCGAGCGCCAGCCCCCACGTTGGCTGAGCGAGCGCCAGCGAGTCGAAGCCCCCGACGCCCACGTTGGCTGAGCGAGCCCACCGCCCCACGTTGGCTGAGCGAGCCCACCGCCCCACGTTGGCTGAGCGAGCGCCAGCGAGTCGAAGCCACCCGCCCCCAGCCCTCAGCGCACTCCCCGCGGCCGGAACTGGATCGACACCCGCGGCCCCACCGCCTGGGCCGTCTTGAGGATCGCGTGTTCCCACGTGCGCTGGCACGAGCCGCCCATGACGACCAGGTCGCCGTGGCCGAGCGCGAACCGCTCGCGGATGCGGCCGCCGCGCGGCCGCAGCGACAGCACCCGTGGCGCACCGACAGAAAGGATCGCGACCATCGTGTCCTCGGTCTTCGACCGGCCGATGGTGTCGCCGTGCCACGCCACCGAGTCGTCGCCACCGCGATAGAGGCACAGCCCGGCGGTGACGAACGGCTCGCGCAGCTCGGGCGCATAGTGTCGCGACAACTGCTCGCGCGCCTCGTCGAGCAGGGGGTCGGGCAACGGCTCGTCGGCCTCATAGAACTTCGTGAACCGCGGCACCGCCACCTCGCGGCCGAACATCTGGCGCCGCTCGGCGTGCCACGGCACGTCGGTGACCAGCCGCTCGAACAGGGCGTCGGACCCGCTCATCCACCCCGGCTGGTGGTCGACCCACGCGCCGGAACCCAGCTCGGTGCGCGCGGGGGAGAGGGCCGCGTACGCCGGCTCGAGCGCGGCGTCGACCAGCGACAACTGGGGGTCGAACAGCGACCCCTGGGACTCGAGAACGTGGGATTCGATCACGTGTTCTAGCGTACGCGCTTCCGGGCGCGAGTCAAGGGCTCAGCCCCGCGCCACGCCCGCCTGCGCGAAGTCCGCCAGCGTCGCGCCCAGGTCGTCTGGGTGCACGGCCGCGGTGAGGTCGAGCAGCACCGTCGTGGTGAACCCCTCACGCGCCGCGTCCAGCGCCGTCGCCCGCACGCAGAAGTCGGTCGCGATGCCGCAGACATCGACCTCCTCGACCCCGCGATCGCGCAGCCATTGCGCCAGCCCGGTGCCGTCGCAGACACCCTCGAACCCCGAGTACGCCGCCGCGTACTCGCCCTTGTCGAAGACCGCCTCGAACCCGTCGTACGCAAGCTCCGGGTGGAGCTCGACGCCCGGCGTGCCGACCACGCAGTGCGGCGGCCAGGAGTCGACGAAGTCGGGCGTGGCCGAGAAGTGGGCGCCCGGGTCGATGTGGTGGTCGCGCGTCGCGACCACGTGGTCATAACCGTGGTCGCCGCGCAGCAGTTCCGTGACGCGCCGCGCCACCGCGGTGCCGCCCGCCACCGCCAGCGACCCGCCCTCGCAGAAGTCGTTCTGCACGTCGACGACCACCAGCGCGCGTACGCCCGGCTCGGTGAACTCGGCGCCCTCGGTCACTTGGTTCCCTTCTGTGCATAGGGATTCGCGGCCTGGTCGCCGTCGTCCTCGAGATAGAGCGTGTCGATGGCCGGCTCGCCGCGCGACATCTTCAGCGCCGCCATCGGCAGCTCTTCGCGCGCCTTCTCGTGACGCTCCCGCGCCGCCGACAGCGGCTCGGCGCCGACGATCTCGCCCTCGGTCACCAGCGGCACCAGCAGCGGCCGGTCGTTCCAGTCGCCCTCCGGCGGCGTGCCGACCCCGACGACCTCGGCCTCGGCCACCCCTGCGTCGTTGAGCCGGCGCATCGCGAACTTCCGCCCGCCGATGGAGATCTTGTTGGTGGCCTTCTTCGCCACCGGCACCAGCGGCGCGTCCGGATCGTCACTCGTCGCCCGCGCCACCAGCTTGTAGACGAACCCGCACGTCGGGTGGCCCGAGCCCGTCACCAGCGACGTGCCGACCCCATAGCCGTCCACGGGAGCCGCCGCCAGCATCGCGATCTGCCACTCGTCGAGGTCGGAGGTCACGATGATCCGGGTCTCCTTCGCCCCCAGGGAGTCCAGGAGCCTGCGTACGTCCTTCGCCATCATCGCCAGGTCGCCCGAGTCGAGCCGCACGGCGCCGAGCCGGCCCTCGGTCAGGCGTACGCCGGTGCGGACCGCGGTCTCGACGTCGTAGGTGTCGACGAGCAACGTGGTCTTCTCGCCGAGGGTCTTCAGCTGGGCGGCGAACGCGTCCTCCTCCGAGTCGTGCAGGAGCGTGAACGAGTGGGCGGCCGTGCCCGCGGTGGGGACGCCGTAGCGGCGACCCGCCTCGAGGTTCGACGTGCTCCCGAACCCCGCGATGTACGCGGCCCTCGCCGCCGCCACGGCCGACTGCTCCTGGGTGCGGCGCGAGCCCATCTCGATGCAGGGGCGCCCCTCGGCCATGGCCGTCATGCGCGACGCGGCCGACGCGATCGCGGAGTCGTGGTTGTAGATCGACAGGAGCACCGTCTCGAGCAGGCACGCCTCGGCGAACGACCCCTCGACCACCATCAGCGGCGAGCCGGGGAAATAGACCTCGCCCTCGGCGTACCCCCAGATGTTGCCGCCGAACCGATAGCCCGCCAGCCACTCGGCCAGGGCGTCGTCGACCACGTCGTGCTCGCGTAGGAAGGTGACCGTCTCGTCGTCGAAGCGGAAGTCGGCGATCGCGTCGAGGGCGCGCCCGACTCCGGCGACGACGCCATAGCGGCGGCCTTCTGGCAGGCGGCGCGGGAACAGTTCGAACACGCTGTGGCGGAAGGCCGTGCTCGCCTGCATGGCCGCGCGGACCATAGTCAGTTCGTAGTGGTCGGTCAGCAGGGCCGTCGTGGGCCGCGTCGTCGTGGTGCTCACCCCAGCAGGGTAGAGGCACGGCGGCCGGTGCGGGCGTTGTGGGGTTCGGGGTGCCAAGATGGGGACCATGTCCGCATCGCCCTTCCACCACGTCTGCAGCGCGGAGCCCACGGGCGCTCCCGGCACGTCCGGCGGCACCGCGATCGCCGAGCGTCCCAGCGAACAGGCGCTCACCCAGAGCCCGTGGGTGACGATCGTCTGGGACGACCCGGTCAACACGCAGGTCTATGTCACCCACGTGTTCACGACCTACTTCAAGTATCCGAAGGCGAAGGCCGAGAAGTTGATGCTGCAGGTCCACAACGAGGGCCGCGCCGTCGTCGCGTCCGGCAGCCGCGAGGAGATGGAGCGCGACTGCAACGCGATGCACGAGTTCGGGCTCTGGGCGACTCTGGATCGGTCCGAGTGATGGCGCGGTTCCACTTCGACGGCGAGGCGGTCGTGCTCCACCTCGCCCACGACGACATCGCGCTGTTCCGCTCGCTGGTCGAGCAACTGGTCGAGCTGGTGTCGGACGGTACGCCGGAGTCGGCGGCGGCACCGGGTTCGGGCGCGGGGGACCCCGAGGCCGACTCCTTCGCCCTGTGGGAGGCCGACCTCAGCGAGTCGCCGGACGAGCCGGAGGTGCCGGAGGACCCGGCGCTGCAGCGCCTCTTCCCGAACCCCTACCCCCACGACCCCCAGGCCGCGTCCGACTATCGCCGCTTCAGCGCTGGGGACCAGAAGCGCCGCAAGCTCACCGACGCCGAGACCGTACGCGCGGCCCTGGCGTCGGGTGAGCCCCCCGTACGCATCCCCGTCGCCGACGTGCCGGCCTGGCTGAAGACGCTGAACGCGCTGCGGTTGGTCATCGCGAGCCGGCTGGGCATCGACGACTCGGAGGCGATGGAGGACCTGGCCCAGATCCCCGACGACGACCCGCGCGCGATGGGGGCGTACCTCCTGGACATGCTCGGTGAACTGCAGGCCATCATCATCGAGTTGAGCTCCCCGCGCGACTGACCCCACGTACGCCGGCTCGGCTTCGCCCTCCGCGCAACTTGTGCACACGACTGCACAGGTTGGGCCAGCCCACCGGCGTGTCGACCCAACTCGTGCACCCGCGACGACGCCGACGCCGACCGCCCGACCGGCTGACCCCTGAGACAGGGTCTCAAGGGGTGGTTGGGACGTCCATACTTCGGGCATGACCGCTCACGCTCCCCAGCCCCCGCACGCCTGGACCGTCAACCCGTCCGGGCGCCGACCGGACGCCGACGTCCTCGACGGACTCGCCGGCATCTCGACCGGCCAGCTGTCGGACGCCGACCCCCGCGTACGCGCCCTCGACCCCGCACTGCGTCGCCTCGCCGGTGACGGCGAGCTGTGCGGCCCGGCCGTGACGTGCTGGACGAGCCCGGGCGACCTGCTGTTCCCCCTGAAGACGGCCGACGTGGTGCGCGAGGGCGACGTCGTGGTGATCGACGGGGGCGGTCACACGGGCTCGGCGCTGGTCGGCGAGGTCTGGGCCGGCACACTGGCGGCCCATGGCGTCCACGGCGCCATCGTCGACGGCGCCATCCGCGACGTGGAGGGCGTCGAGGAGGCCGGCTGCTCGTTCTGGGCGCGTGCGACCCACCCGGCCAAGCAGTCCATCGAGGGCCCCGGCGCGATCAACGTGCCGATCGAGTGCGGTGGGGTGACCATCGGGCCGGGGGATATCGTCCGGGCCGACCGCACCGGCGTCGTGGTCATCCCGGCTGCAGCGGCCGCCGAGGTGCTGGCGGCCGCCAGGGCCGTCGACGACAAGGAACACGACTGGATCGAGGCCCTCCACACCCGGTCCCTCGGCGACGTCATCGGTCTCGACGCCCTGATCGAGGCGGGCCAGGGAGCCAAGGGCTGAGGGTCCGGCCCCGGCACACAGCGCCGTGTCGGTCGGCTGCGCGATAATGCTGGGCGTGACCGACCTGCAGACCTCTGGCCCCATCGGCGTCTTCGACTCCGGGTTCGGCGGGCTCACCGTCGCCCGCGCCATCGTCGACCAGCTGCCGAACGAGGACCTGCTCTATCTCGGTGACACCGGCCGCGCCCCCTATGGCGACAAGCAGCTCGCCGAGGTGAGGGAATATGCGCTGGAGTGCATGGACCACCTCGTCGACCAGGGGGTCAAGGCGCTGGTCATCGCCTGCAACTCGGCCTCGTCGGCCGTCCTGCGCGACGCGCGGGAGCGCTATGACGTGCCCGTGGTCGACGTGATTCTCCCGGCCGCTCGCCGGGCGGTGTCGGCCACGCGGTCGGGCGTCGTGGGCGTCATCTCCACCGCGGCCACCGCCAACTCCCACTCCTATGACGACGCGTTCTTCGCCGCCCCCCAGATCCAGCTCCACACCCAGGCCTGCCCGCTGTTCGTGCCGTTCGTCGAGGCCGGCGTCACGGGCGGGCCGGAGCTGCTGGCGGCGGCCCGCGACTACCTCGCGCCGCTGCAGGCCGCGAAGATCGACACGCTGATCCTCGGCTGCACCCACTACCCGCTGCTGACCGGCGTCCTGTCGTACGTGTTGGGCGACACCGTCACGCTGGTCAGTTCCGCCGACGAGTGCGCGAAGGCTGCGTACGCGCGGCTCACCGCGCTCGACCTGCTCCACGCCGAGCCGCGCGAGGCGACCCACCGCTTCCTCACCACCGGCAATCCGGAACGCTTCGAGGGCATCGGGCGCCGCCTGATCGGCAACCTCGTCGCCGACGTGGAGCAGTTCGTCGCATGAGGCTCACCGTCCTGGGCTGCTCGGGCTCGACATCGGGCCCCGCGAACCCCGCCAGCAGCTATCTCGTGACCCATGACGGGTTCGCGCTCGTCCTCGACCTCGGGCCGGGGGCCTTCGGCGCGCTGTGGGGCGCGATCGACCCCCGGACGGTGGGCGCCATCGCGCTCAGCCATCTCCACCCCGACCACTGCCTCGACCTCTGCGCGTTCAACGTCGCGGCGCGCCATTCGCCGACCGCACCCTGGGCTCACATCCCCGTGTTCGCCCCCGCCCACGCCGAGGCGCGCATGAGCGCGGCGTACCGTCCCGACGACCTCGAGGACCCCGCCTGGGCGGTCGACTTCGTCGCGTGGGAGCGCGCGCAGCAGGTGGGGCCGTTCAGGGTCACCACCGCACGCGTCGACCACCCGACCGAGGCGTATGCCGTGCGGCTCGACGCCGCGGGGGAGTCGCTGGTCTATTCGGGCGACACCGGGCCCTGCGATGCGCTCGTCGAGCTCGCCCGTGGCGCCGACACGCTGCTGTGCGAGGCGGCGTTCCGGCACAGCGACGACCTGCGCCCCGGCGTACACCTGTCGGGTCGCCAGGCGGCCGAACACGCCGCGCGGGCGGGCGTACGCCGGCTCGTGCTCACCCACGTGCCGCCGTGGCACGACCCGGCGGATGCGTACGCGGAGGGGCGCCCCCACTTCGCCGGCGAGCTCCTCGTCGCGTCGCCGGGGCTGGTGCTGGATCACCTAGACTCGCGCCCATGACCCGTGCCGATGGACGTGCCCCCGACCAGCTCCGAGACGTGCGCATCACGCGCAACTGGCTCGACCACGCCGAGGGATCGGTGCTCGTCGAGTTCGGCGCGACGCGCGTGCTCGTCGCGGCGTCGGTGACCGAGGGCGTGCCGCGCTGGCGCAAGGGGTCGGGCCTGGGCTGGGTCACGGCGGAGTACGCGATGCTGCCGCGCGCGACCCATGACCGTTCCGACCGCGAGTCGATCAAGGGCCGCGTGGGCGGGCGTACGCACGAGATCTCGCGGCTGATCGGCCGCTCGCTGCGCGCGGTCATCGACTACAAGGCGCTGGGCGAGAACACGATCGTGCTCGACTGCGACGTGCTGCAGGCCGACGGCGGAACGCGGACGGCGTCGATCACCGGCGCGTACGTCGCGCTGGCCGACGCGGTGACCTACCTGCGCGACCGCAAGGCGCTTGCGGGCGAGCCGCTGACCGACTCGCTGGCGGCGATCTCGGTGGGCGTCGTGGGCGGCGAACCGCTGCTGGATCTCTGCTACACCGAGGATTCCACGGCCGACACCGACATGAACATCGTCATGACGGGGTCCGGCAAGCTCATCGAGATCCAGGGCACGGCCGAGGCCGAGCCGTTCGACCGGGCGACGCTGAACCAGCTGCTCGACCTCGGCGAGAAGGGGTGCGCCGAGCTGACCCGTCTGCAGGCCGAGGCGCTCGGGCGATGACCGTGGGCGCGCGGGTCGTCCTCGCGACCAACAACGCGAAGAAACTCGTGGAGCTGCGGCGCGTGCTCGACGGCACCGGCATCGAGGTGCTCGGACTCGCCGATGTGGCGTCCTATCCCGAGCCCGCCGAGACCGAGGACACGTTCGAGGGCAACGCGCTGCTGAAAGCGCGCGCGTGCGTCGAGGCGACCGGAATCCCTGCGCTGGCAGACGATTCCGGCATCGCGGTCGACGCGCTGCGCGGCATGCCGGGCGTACGCTCCGCGCGCTGGTCGGGGCCCGACGCCACCGACGCGTCGAACGTCGACCTGCTGCTCGCACTGCTGCACGACCTGCCCGCGGAGAGGCGTGGGGCAAAGTTCGTGTGCGCCATCGCGTTTGCGCTGCCCGACGGCTCGTCCCACCTGCAGACCGGCGAGATGCCGGGATCGGTGTCCACACAGCGATCGGGCGAGAACGGCTTCGGCTATGACCCGATCTTCGTGCCGGACGGCGAGACGCGCTCGACCGCTGAGCTGAGCGCGGCGGAGAAGGACGCGATCAGCCATCGCGGGCAGGCGCTGCGGGCGATGGTGCCGATCGTGGTGGAGACGCTGAGCCGAGACGAGGAGCAGAAGTGAAGCAATATCTCGACCTGGTCCAGCGCGTCCTCGACGAGGGCGTCCGCAAGGACGACCGCACCGGCACGGGCACGCTGTCGGTCTTCGGACACCAGCTCCGTGTCGACCTCAACGACGGATTCCCCTTGCTCACCACGAAAAAGGTGCACACGCGCTCGATCGTGGGGGAGTTGTTGTGGTTCCTCCGCGGTGACTCGAACATCGCCTACCTGCACGACAACCGGGTCACGATCTGGGACGAGTGGGCCGACGCCGACGGCGAGCTCGGCCCCGTCTACGGCGTGCAGTGGCGCTCGTGGCCGACCCCCGACGGTGGCCACATCGACCAGATCCGCGACGTCATCGCGTCGCTCAAGGCGAACCCCGACTCGCGGCGCCACATCGTGTCGGCGTGGAACGTCGCCGACGTGCCGCGCATGGCCCTGCCGCCCTGCCACATGTTCTTCCAGTTCTATGTGGCTCCCGATCCGGACGGCGGCCCGGGTCGCCTGAGCTGCCAGCTCTATCAGCGCTCGGCCGACATCTTCCTCGGAGTCCCGTTCAACATCGCGTCGTACGCCCTGCTCACCCACATGGTCGCGCAGGTCTGCGGGCTGCGGGTGGGGGAGTTCGTGCACACGTTCGGCGACGCGCACATCTATGCCAACCACCTGGACCAGGTCCACGAGCAGCTGTCGCGGGAGCCGCGTCCCCTGCCGCGCCTGGCGCTGAACCCCGAGGTCACGGACATCGACGGGTTCTCGATGGACGACATCGCCTTCGAGGCGTACGACCCCCACCCGGCGATCAAGGCCCCGGTGGCCGTATGAGCGATCCCACGTCGACTGAGCGAGCGCAGGACCCCACGTTGACTGAGCGAGCGCCTGACCCCACGTTGACTGAGCGAGCGCAGGCCCCCACGTTGACTGAGCGAGCGCAGGCCCCCACGTTGACTGAGCGAGCGCAGCGAGTCGAAGTCACCGCCATCGCCGCCGTCGCCCGCAACGGCGTCATCGGCCGCGACAACGACATGGTGTGGCACATCCCGGAGGACTGGAAGCGCCTCAAGGCGATGACGATGGGCGGCGTCCTGGTCATGGGCCGGCGCACGTTCGCCGGTCTCGGCCGTCCCCTGCCCGGTCGCGAGAACTTTGTCGTGACGCGCGACCCGGCGTACGCGGCCGACGGCATCCGGGTCTTCGACGACGTGGACTCCGCCATCGACGCGGCCCTCGCGACCGGCAAGCGCGTGTGGATCTTCGGCGGGGGGCAGGTGTACGCGGCGGCGCTGCCCCGCACCACCCGCCTCGAGATCACCGAGGTCGACCAGGAGCCCGAGGGCGACGCCCACTTCCCGGAGATCGACCCGGACCAGTGGGCCGAGGTCGCCCGTGAACCCCACGAGGGGTTCGCGTACGTCACCCTGGTCAGGCGCTGACGTGCGGCTCTTCCTGGCCTCGTTCCGGACGGTCGATGACCCCGAACGCTTCGTCCGACTCTGCGGCAAGGGGCGCACCGGCCTCGTCTGTGCGAACGCCATCGACAACGAGGACCCCGACGTCCGCGCCCAGAAGGTGCGCGACGAGATCGCGCTGCTCAAGGGCTGGGGGCTGAAGGCGACCGAGTTGGACCTGCGCGACGAGGTCCCGATGACCGTCGCGGAGAAGCTGCTGGGCGCGGGCTTCGTGTGGGTGCGCGGCGGCAACGTGTTCGTCCTGCGCCGGGCCATGGGCGCCTGCGGACTGGACCAGCTGCTGCCGCAACTGCTGGCGCGGGACGTGTTCGTGTACGCGGGCTACAGTGCCGGCCCCTGCGTACTCGCTCCCGACCTGGCGCCGTTCGCGGTCTGTGACGACCCGGGGGAGGCCGAGCGGCTCTATGGGGCGGCGGCCGCCATGAGCGGTCTGGGCGTGCTCGACCGGCCGTTCGTGCCCCATCTCGAGACGCCCGACCACCCGGAGAGCGCGGTGTTGGACGGCGTCGCGGCCGCGTACGCCGCCGCCGGACAACCCTTCTGGGGACTGGCGGACGGGCAGGCGCTCGTCATCGACGGGAAGCGCACGGAGGCACCGGACGGCGCCGCGCGCTGACGCTCGGATTCCTCCACGGGGACCCTTGACACGCAAGCGTCGCCTTGCCTATCGTCGTGGTGGTGGCAGACATCTTCCGTGCTCTCGATGACCCCACTCGAAGGCTGCTGCTCGACCTGCTGACGGAGCGGGACGGGCGCACCCTGTTCGATCTGTGCACGACGTTGACCACCGTCCATGGCGTGGCGTCGACGAGGCAGGCGATCTCTCAGCACCTGGAAGTGCTGGAGGATGCGGGACTCGTCACGAGCGAGCGCCGCGGCCGATCCAAGTTCCATTTTTTCAACGCGGCCCCACTGGGCGAGATCGCCCGGCGCTGGCCCACCACGGAGGAGAAGGTCCCATGAGAATCGCGCTCACGTCCGTATTCGTCGACGACCAGGAGAAGGCCGAGGCCTTCTACACCGAGGTGCTGGGCTTCCAGCTGCGCCACAAGGTGCCGATCGGCGAGGACTTCTGGCTCACGGTGGTGTCCCCCGACGACCCTGAAGGCACCGAACTGCTCCTCGAACCCTCCGGCCACCCGGCGGTGAAGCCGTTCCGGGACGCGATCGCCGCCGACGGCATTCCTGCTGTTCAGTTCGCTGTCGACGACATCCAGAGCGAATACGACCGCCTGCGTGGGCTGGGCGTCACGTTCACCCAGCCCCCGGCGGACGCCGGCGATGTGTTGGGAGCGGTGTTCGACGACACCTGCGGCAACCTGATCCAGCTGGTTGGCCCGAAGGCGGACGGCGCCGCGAACTGAACGTTGGCGGATCGCTCAGGACAGGCTTCCGCGGGACGAGGAGCCGCTTCACGTTCTCCGAGCGAGCACTTCGTCTCGGCCGCGGGCGGCCTCGCTCAGCACAGGCTTCCGCGAGTCGAGGAGCCTGGGACCCACGTTCTCCGAGCGAGCGCCAGCGAGTCGAGGAGCCTGGGACCCACGTTTCCTGAGCGAGCGCCAGCGAGTCGAAGGGATCCTGGCTCGGTGGTTATCCAAGGGGGTCTGCGTCCGGGTCCCCGCGGTGTTGTCGGATGCGGTGCGGATGTGGCGTCGTGGCCGCCGGTGCTTGTCGAGGGTGATGGGTGGGAGGAATTCAGGGAGTCCGTCGGCCCGGCCAACGTCAACAGGTCGCGTCGGGGAGCGTGGACGGGACATCTCCTGCATGCAAAAAAAGTGTTCCAGCAGGGTCTGACAATTCCTGAAACGGCCGCAGACCCACGCCCGGCGCGGTCAGGACTCCTCGTCTCGCTGGCGCTCGCTCGGAGAACGTGGCGGGGTCGCTTCGACTCCTGCGTCGCTCAGCGAGCGTAGGACCTGCTCCTCGTCTCGCTGGCGCTCGCTCGGAGAACGTGGCGGGGTCGCTTCGACTCCTGCGTCGCTCAGCGAGCGTAGGACCTGCTCCTCGTCTCGCTGGCGCTCGCTCGGAGAACGTGGTGCCGGGGTCGCTTCTACTCCTCCGTCGCTCAGCGAGCGTAGGCCTCGGCGAGAGGGCCGACCCTGCCCCTTACAGCTTGATGCGGTATTGCTGCTCCACCCGGTTGGTCCTCTCGTGGCGACGCTGTTCCGGCGTCGCCGACCACGCCATCGACTCATACACGAAGATGGCGCGCGTGTTGTCCGCGTACACCCACAGGACGGCCTCGTCGAAGCCCTCCTCGCGCATCGCGTCCGGCAGCGCGACCAGCAGGCGACGTGCCCAGCCCTCGCCCCAGTGGCCCGGCGCCACGCCCAGATAGCGGAGTTCTGCCTTCTTGGGGTCGTCGGCGTCGCGCTGCGGCTCGACCGCCGCGAACGACAGCATGCCGTCGTCCTCGCTCAGCGTCAGCAGGAAGGAGCGGTCCGACGCCTCGAGGAGGTCGTGGATCAGCGGCGCGGCCTCCGAGACGGCCACGTCACTGGCCTCGCTCTCGTCGCGCTTGGCGGTCGCCTCGGCCCAGATGCGCGCCGACTCTTCGACGGCCGCGGTGTCCCTGGTCTTCACGATCTCCACTGTGGTGCTCCCTTGCTCATTCGATCGCTGCGATGTCGTGTGGGGTGCACAACCGCTCGACCGACTTTTTTCATTCCCCAGCCAGGAGGATGATCCCCGCAGGCCGTGCCGAAGAAGGGACTCGAACCCTCACGCGCGCGCGCACAGGAACCTAAATCCTGCGTGTCTACCAGTTCCACCACTTCGGCGCCGTCGCGGTGCACCCCCTCGCGGGACCGCCCGGCGAGGCCAAGTCTAGGGTCAGATGCCGAGCTCCCTGCGCAGTCTGTCCACGTGACCGGTCGCCTTCACGTTGTACTGCGCCACCGTAAGAGTTCCGGCGCCCGACTCGTCGACGTCGATCACGAACGTCGACCGGATCACGCCCTCGATCTCCTTGCCATACATCATCTTGCGGCCGAACGCCGCGTACGCCTGCATGACGCTGCGATCCGCGTCCGACAGCAGGGGGAAGGTGATCGACTCCTTCTCGACGAACTTCGCCAGCTTGGCGGGCGCGTCGGGGGAGACCCCCAGCACGGCCACTCCCGCGCCCGTGAACTCCGCCCCGGCGGCGGTGAAGTCGATCGCCTGGGTCGTGCAGCCCGGGGTCATGGCAGCCGGATAGAAATAGAGGACCACGCGGCGGCCGGCGAAGTCGGAGAGCGACACCTCGGACCCGTCAGCGGCAGGGAGGGTGAAGGCGGGCGCGGCGTCGCCCACGGCCAGTCGGTTCGTCATGGGCGACACCCTAGCGAGTCGTGCGGCGCTCCCGGAGCGGCGTACGCGTCCCTGCGTACGCAGGCCCGAGCGACCCGCGTACGCGCTGGTATACGCTGGTCCGGCCGACCCAAGGCACCCGTACGAACGACGAGGAGATCCCGTGGCAGACCAGGGCCAGAACAAGCCCCGCAGCCGTCAGCAGGTCGAGTCCGACCTGACGGCCGCCCGCACGCGCCTGTCGGCCAACCTCGAGAGCCTGATCGACCAGGTTCACCCGACGAAGGTGAAGCAGCGCCAGGTCGACGGCCTCAAGGCCCTCGCCACGGCCGAGATCGACAACGCCAAGTCCCAGTTCCGGAACGCCGACGGCAGCTGGCGCACCGATCGCCTCGCGCTCGTGGGTGGCTCGATCGCCGGCGTCGTGGTCCTCCTGGTCACCGTCCGCCTGATCAGCAAGCGCTCCTGAACTCCCCCTTGCGACACCCTGACGCGTCCGACATGACCGGCGACGCCGAGCTGCCGATCCGCATGCTCCACGACCGCGTCCTCGTCTCCACCGAGGGTGAGGCGGGGGAGCGGCGCAGCGGCGGCGGCATCCTCATTCCCGCGACGGTGGCCATGGGCCGTCGCCTCGCGTGGGCCCAGGTCGTCGCGGCGGGCGGCAGCGTACGCGCCGTCAAGGTCGGCGACCGCGTCCTGTTCGACCCCGAGGACCGCGCCGAGGTGGAGGTGCGTGGCAAGGACTACGTGCTGCTGCGTGAGCGCGACCTGCACGCCGTGGCGGCCGAGCGCCTGTCCGACGGGCACACGGGCCTCTACCTCTGAGCCACACGGCGGGCCGACGGCATCCCGGGCGGCTTCTGTCCGATTCCCGACCGTAATGTCAGGAATTGGTAACGGTTCGTTCTTCCTGAACGTTTCAGAAGGGTGTATCCCGGCTAGCCTGTGCAGGCAGCCGGCCGCACAGGGCCAGCCAGACACAACGAAGTGAGGCTTACATGACAGTCGTCCGCAAGTCCGGTCGCGTCGCGATCGTGACCGCATCCGTCGGCACCATGCTCGTCGTCTCCGCGTGTGGCGGAGGGGGAGCCACCCCGGGTGGCACCCAGAGCAGCGGCGCCGCCAGCAACGTCAACTGGGACGAGAAGGGCCCGATCGAGTTCGTGTCGGGCAAGGACACCTCGAACGCCGTCCCGCAGATCATCGAGAAGTGGAACAAGCTTCACCCCGACCAGCCCGTGAAGTTCGTCGAGCTCAGCGACTCGGCCGACGAGCAGCGCAACGCGATGATCCAGAATTACCAGACCAAGGGCACCGACAAGACGATCTATGACATGGACGTCGTGTGGACCGCCGAGTTCGCCGCGAACAAGTACGTCGTCCCGCTGCCCGATGGCAAGTTCGACACCTCGAAGATGCTGAAGCCCGCCGTCGACGGCGCGACCTACTTCAACAAGCTGTACGCCGTGCCCGTCACCTCCGACGGCGGCCTGCTGTTCTACCGCAAGGACTGGATGGACGCCGCCGGCGTGACCGCCGCCCCGAAGACGATGGACGAGGTCAAGAAGGCCTGCGAAGTCATCAAGGCCAAGGTCGCCGAGGCCAAGGACGCGGGCTGCTATGCGGGCCAGCACCAGAAGTACGAGGGCCTCACGGTGAACATCTCCGAGGCGATCAACTCGGCCGGCGGCCAGATCGTCAAGGACGGCAAGCCGAACGTGAACACGCCCGAGGCCCAGAAGGGCATGCAGTGGATGGCCGACGCCTTCAAGGACGGCACCATCCCGCAGGGCGCCATCACCTGGAAGGAGGAGGAGTCTCGTCAGGCCTTCCAGGACGGCAAGCTCATGTTCCTGCGCAACTGGCCGTACGTGTATTCGAAGTTCTCCGCCACCGACGGCTCGTCGAAGGTGAACGGCAAGTTCGGCGTCGCCGCGCTGCCGGGTGTCGGCGGACCGGGCGTCTCCTCGCTCGGCGGCCACTCGTACGCCGTCTCCGCGAACGCCAAGAACAAGGGCACCGCGCTCGAGTTCATCAAGTTCGCGGCCGATGCGGAGCAGCAGAAGCAGCGCACGATCACCTCGTCGCTCGCCCCGACCATCGAGTCGCTGTATTCGGACCCCGAGCTGGTGGCCAAGTACCCCTACCTCACCGAGCTGAAGACGTCGATCGGCACCGCCCAGCCCCGTCCGAAGGCCGTCAAGTACGGCGACGTCTCCAAGGCCATCCAGGACGCGTCGTACGCCGTGCTCCAGGGCCAGAAGGATGCCAAGACCGCGACGGCCGACCTGCAGAAGCAGCTCGAGACGCTGGTCAAGTAATCTCCTCACCCAGCCGCGTGCCCGGCGTCCCCGCACCCTCTCAGGTGTGGCGGGCGCCGGGCACCGGTGACTAGGGTGTGGAATCCGACCTCAACGAGGAGGCGTTAGTGTCAAGCTCAACCACGAGTGCGCCGGAAGCCGGCACGAACAGCACGAGAAACACCGATCCCAAGCGCACGAAGAACGCACTGTCCGATGGCCAGGGTCGCGTCGCCGCGATGCTGCTGTCCCCGACGATGGCGGTGATCCTCGCCGTCGTCGGCCTTCCGATCTTCCTGTCGATCCGTGAGTCCTTCTTCCGCAAGAACGACGGCATCAACCCCGAGACCGGCGAGGTCATGCAGGGCGAGTCCTTCGTCGGCCTGCAGAACTTCCTCGACGTGTTCAGCTCGGGCCAGACCGTGCCCGGCATGTGGGGCTCCATGGATCGCTTCACGAACGCGTTCCTGAACACCACGGCCATCACGGTGGTGTGCATCATCCTGGAGACCATCCTCGGCGTCGCGATGGCGCTGATCATGAACAGGGCCTTCCGCGGACGCGGCATCGTCCGCGCCGGAATCCTTGTGCCGTGGGCGATCCCGACGATCGTGTCGGCCCTCATGTGGAAATTGATCTTCGACGAGGCCGGCATCGCGAACCGGATCACCGGCCAGCACACCCTCTGGCTCGCCGACAACTCGTCGTCGTTCTGGGCCATCGTGATCGCCGACGTGTGGAAGACAGCGCCGTTCATCGGCCTGCTGACCCTCGCCGGCCTGCAGACGATCCCTGCCGAGGTCTATGAGGCCGCGAAGGTCGACGGCGCCTCGGTCTGGCAGACGTTCACCCGCATCACGCTGCCGATGATCAAGCCGTCGCTCGTGGTCGCGGTGCTGTTCCGCACCCTCGACACCATGCGCATGTTCGACCTGCCCTACGGCATGATCGGCCCGGGCAAATACTTCGTCGAGACGCTGTCGGTGTTCGCGTACGACGAGGCCAACCAGGTCCGCTATGGGCCGGCGGCCGCGTACTCGATCGTGCTCTTCCTCTACATCATGCTCGTGGCCTTCCTCTTCGTGAAGTTCCTGGGCGCCGACGTGGTCGGTGACGAGGAGGTCCGCGCGATCAAGGAAGCCAAGAAGCGCAAGAAGAAGCTCAAGCCGACGACGACGTCCGGGGAGGCAGCAGCATGAGCAACATCTCGTCCACCAGCGGCTACATGGCGGTGCCGCAGGAGCAATACCCCGACAGTGGTCCGTCGCAGGGCGACCTCCAGAAGCTCGCCAAGCCGAAGATGACGCCGAAGGACCGACTGGGCCGCATCGCCGGCTACATCGGCATGGCGCTCATCGTGATCTATTGCATCGCGCCGTTCTATTGGATGATCGTGTCCGCGCTGCGGCTGCCCACCATGGGCCGCAGCACCGACCTGATCCCCAACCCGGTGTCGTTCGAGAACTTCCAGGCCGTCTTCAGCCCCGGCAACAACTTCGGGCGGGCGCTGCTGAACTCGGTGTTCGTCTCGACGTTCACGACGCTGCTGACGCTGGTGCTCGGCATCCTCGGGTCGTACGCCCTGGCGCGCCTGCGCTTCAAGGCGAAGGGCCTCGTGCTGGCCATCATCATCGGCTGCTCGATGTTCCCCGTGATCACGCTGCTCATCCCGCTGCTGAAGATGTTCACCGGCACCTACGAGTGGTTCCCGATCAACTGGATGAACACCTACCAGGCCCTGGTCCTGCCCTCGCTGTCGTTCGCCCTGCCGCTGTGCGTGTGGAACCTCACCGCGTTCTTCCGCCAGCTGCCGGTCGAGCTGGAGCAGGCGGCCATGGTCGACGGCTGCACGCCGATCCAGGCGTTCCGCAAGGTGATCCTGCCGCTCGCCGCGCCCGGCGTGTTCACCACGGCGATCATCACCTTCATCGCCGTGTGGAACGAGTTCATGATCGCCCTGACGTTCGGCCAGTCGAAGGAGATGAACACGGCCACCGTGGCCATCTCGAAGTTCACCGGCGCCACGGGCTTCGACACGCCCTACGGCACGATCATGGCGGCCGGCGTCATCGTCACGGTGCCGCTGCTGATCGCGGTGCTGATCTTCCAGCGCCGCATCGTCGAGGGCCTGACGGCCGGCGGCGTTAAGTAGCGGCTTCGACTCGGCCGTGGACGGCCTCGACTCGGCCGACGGCGTGAAGTAGCGGCTTCGACTCGGCCGTGGACGGCCTCGCTCAGCCAACGTGGGACACCCCCACGTTGGCTGACCGAGCGGTCCCCACCCCCACGTTGGCTGAGCGAGCGGTCCCCACCCCCACGTTGGCTGAGCGAGCGGTCCCCACCCCCAGGTTGGCTGAGCGAGCGGTCCCCGCCCCCACGTTCGCTGAGCGAGCGCCAGCGAGTCGAAGCCCCTGATTTGGCAAAACCCTCCCGCCTTGGGTAGTGTTTCTCCTCGCGCGCACCGCTAGCTCAACTGGCAGAGCAGCTGACTCTTAATCAGCGGGTTCAGGGTTCGAGTCCCTGGCGGTGTACGAAACAGAAGGGTTCCGATCGTCACGATCGGGGCCCTTCTTGCTGTCTAGGGCCGTGTCCCGGACCTCGAGCTCGTCACCGTACGCGTGCATCGACGCGACCACGTCGCGCAGCACGCGCAGGGCCGCCTCGACGTCGCCCGGTTCATGTTCCGCCAGCGCGCGCCCGAGGTGGGCGCCCAGCGGCCCGAAGAACGCGCCGGCGGTGGCGTGGCCGTGGGGGGCGTACCTCAGCACGACCTTGCGCCGGTCGCGCGGGTCGGAGTCGCGCCGCGCGTGGCCCGAGCCGACCAGCCGCTCCACGAGATAGGTGATCGCGGCCGAGCTCAGCCGCAACTGCCGGGCCAGCTCCGACGGCGTCAGGGGAGTGCCGGCGTTCTCCGCCGAATAGATCAGGGTCAGCGCCCGGAAATCGTTGTCGTGCAGGCCCTGGCGAGACGCGAACCCGTGTCCGATCCGCGCCGAGGCATTCGTCAGCTCGCGGATCACCTCCCCGAGGTCGCGGGCGTGCGGGGGAGGGGACTGCGGGTGGGACATGGCGTCATCTTAGCCACGGTGGAGGTTCAGCGTTTGAAAGATTAAGTCAATGAAAGATATGCTGAGCGCATGTCGACCTCCGCCACAGCCCCGCCCGACTCCGGCCCCGAGACGGGTCGCGACACCCGGCCGCCCAGCGGTGCCATCGGTCGCCTGGTCTCCCGCTGGGTGGCGCCCCTGGTGCTGCTCGCCGCCCTCCTGCTCTCGGGCGGCGTCATGGCGTGGGGTGCCGGCGGCGACGGCGAGGGATCCCCGAACTCGGTTCCGCCCTCGTCCGAGGCCGCCCGCGTCACCGACCTGCAGAAGCAGTTCCCCGACGCCGGCGTCGCCCCAGTGCTCGCGGTGGTGACGCGCGCCGACGGCGGGCAGCTCACGCCCGCAGACCTCGGCGCCGCCGCGCAGGCGCGCCCCCGGATGCTGGAGGTCGACCGGGGACAGGTAGGCGGGGCCCCCGCCGGCCCTCCGATCCTCCCCGCCCCCGACGGTCGCGCCGCGCTCGTCCTCGTGCCCGTCGATGCGGAGCTCAACGGCCTGCGCCTCACCGACACCGTCACCGAGATCCGCGCCGCCGCCGCCAAGGACCTCCCCGAGGCCCTCCGCATCCAGGTCACCGGCGGGCCCGCGTTCGGCGCCGACATCGCCAGCGCGTTCAAGGGCGCCGACTTCCGCCTGCTGGGCGCGACCGCCGCAGTGGTCGGCGTACTGCTCCTGCTGACCTATCGCTCGCCGATCCTCTGGCTGGTCCCCCTCACCGTGGTGGCCGTGGCCGACCGCGTCGCCGCCATCGTGGCCTCGCGCGCCGGCGAGCTCGCCGGCTTCACCCTCGACGGGTCGACCACCGGCATCACCAGCGTGCTGGTCTTCGGTGCCGGCACCAACTACGCCCTGCTGCTGGTGTCCCGCTATCGCGAGGAGCTCCGCCGCGAGCCCGACCACCGCCGCGCCCTCGCGATCGCGCTGAAGGCCGCCGGTCCCGCCATCCTCGCCTCCAACATCACCGTCGTGCTGGCGCTGGCGACCCTGCTGGCGGCCGTCGCGCCCAACACCCGCGTGCTGGGCTTCAGCGCCGCCATCGGCCTCATCGTGGCCCTCCTGTTCGCCCTCGTGGTGCTGCCGGCCGCCCTGGCCGTCTGCGGCCGCGGCCTGTTCTGGCCGTTCGTCCCGCGCGTCGGCGACCGCGACCGCTCGGAGTCGGGCGCGTGGCACCGCGTCGCCGCCGCCGTCGTGCGCCGCCCCCTGGCCGTCCTGCTCGCCACGCTGCCCGTGTTGGCCCTGCTGTGCTTCGGCCTGGCCGGCACGCGCGTCGGCCTCGACCAGACCGAGCAGTTCCGCGTCCGCGCCGAGTCGGTCGACGGGTTCGACACCCTCCGCGCCCACTTCCCGCCCGGCCTGTCCAACCCCACGACCCTCATCGCCCGCACCGACGGCGCGGCGGCGGTCGAGGACGCGGCGAAGCGTACGCCGGGGGTCGTGGAGGTGCGCCGCACCGGCGCGAGCGACACCGGGCTGACCCGTTGGCAGGTCGTGCTGGACGCCGAGCCGGCGTCGCCCGAGGCGTTCCGCGCCGTCGAGAGCCTGCGCGGCGAGGTGCGGTCGGTGACCGGCGCCGAGGCCGTCGTCGGCGGGCCCGACGCGGCCCAGCTCGACTCGCGCCAGACCGCCGAGCGCGACCAGCGCGTGGTGATCCCACTCATCCTCGGCGTGGTGCTGCTCGTGTTGATCGTGCTCCTGCGGGCCGCCCTCGCGCCGGTCCTGCTGATCGTCGCCACCATCGCGAGCGCGTTCGCGGCGCTGGGCGCGGGGGCGTGGATCAGCACGCGCCTCCTCGGCTTCCCGGCCCTCGACACCTCGGTGCCGCTGTTCGCGATCCTGTTCCTCGTGGCGCTCGGCGTCGACTACACGATCTTCCTGGTCACCCGAGCCCGCGAGGAGACCCCGGAACACGGCACGCGCGACGGCATGGTCCGCAGCGTCGCCGTCACCGGCGGCGTCATCACCAGTGCCGGCATCGTGCTCGCAGCCGTCTTCGCCGTCCTCGGCGTGCTGCCGCTGATCACGCTGACCCAGCTCGGCATCGTCGTCGGCATCGGCATCCTGCTCGACACCTTCGTGGTGCGTACGCTCGTCATCCCGGCGCTCGTTTCCCTCGTCGGGCGCCGCGTCTGGTGGCCGTCGGCGCTGGCGCGCTCGCCGGAGTGACTCTCAGGATTCCGTGAGGCTCAGGGTCCCGTTGCCTGCAAGGCCGTCCAGCCCTCCGGCACGTGGACGCACGTCGGGTCCGATCCCAGCGGGTCGCCGGTCATCGCGTACGCCCGCGCCCGCGACCCGCCGCAGATCCAGTTGAACTCGCACACGCTGCACTTGCCGGTGTAGCCCGCCGGATCGCGCAGCGCCTGCATCATCGGGGCGGTGCGATAGATCTCGCTGAAGGGCGTGTCCTGGATCGAGCCGCAGTCGTGGGGGAGGAACCCCGACGGGTGGACGTGGCCGACGTGGTCGATGAACGCGAAGCCGCGTCCCGAGTTCACGCCGATCGGCGGACGCGGCGGCCGGCGGTGGGTCGGCTCGCCCAGCCGAGCTAGGGTGTCGGCGGTGAGGCGCGCGTGGAGCTCGCCGGTGGGCGGCATGGGCTCGCCCGCCTCGCGCGCCTGGTCGCGCTGCAGGGCCACGCGGCGATAGTTGGGGGCCTCGGTGACCTTCACGGCGATGCGGTCCGACACGTCGTGGAGCCAGTGCAGCACGTCCTCCATCTCGTCGGGGTCGAGCGCCTGCATCGTGGCGCCGCGGCCCATCGGGACGAGGAAGAGGAGATACCACATGTGGGCCTCCATCCCCATGACCGTCTCCAGCACCGCGGGCAGATCATGCACGTTGCCCTTCGTGATCGTGGTGTTCACCTGGAACCGGAATCCGTGCCTGCGTACGAGTTTCGCCGCCTCGAGCGTCGCGTCGAACGTGCCGGAGAAGCCGCGGAACGCGTCGTGGGTCGCGGCGGTCGCGCCGTCGAGCGACAGCGAGAACGCCTTGATGCCGGCCCCGCGCACGCTCGCGAGGCGCGCGTCGGTGAGCAGGGGGGTGACCGACGGGGACAGCGACATCGCGAGGCCGAGCGAGGTGCCGTACGCGATCAGCTCCTCGAGGTCGTCGCGCTCGAACGCGTCGCCGCCCGACAGGACGACCATCGGCCGGGGCGTGCCCGACGCGGCGAGGTCGTCGAGCAGCTCCTTGCCCTGGTCGGTCGTGAGCTGACGCGGGTCCGGCCGCGTGAACGCGTCGGCGCGGCAGTGGCGACAGGCCAGCTGGCACGCGCGCGTCACTTCCCAGACAACGAGGTGGGGCCGGTCGTTGACGTCGTGGTGGAGCGTGCGGACGACGGGGTGGTGATGGTGCGCGGTCGCGGTCATGGGCTTACCTCCGCCAATAAACTACGCCGTGTAGTAGAAAAGGGGGCAGCGTACGCGGGGTGGTTCTGGTCACAGGGTGCGTGACCTCCCGACCGGGCATTCGAGGGCCTGTGAGATTGTCGACATATGCCACAGCCGTCCTCGGTCCCGGTCTCGCTCACCGTCAACGGGCGCCCCCACGATCTCGTCCTCGACCCCCGCGTCACCGTGCTGGACGCGCTGCGTGACCGGCTCGGCGTCACCTCGGTGAAGAAGGGCTGTGACCACGGCCAGTGCGGCGCCTGCACCGTGATCGCCGACGGGCGGCGGATCGTCAGCTGCCTCGCCCTGGCGGCGTCCTATGACGGCGCCGGGGTGACCACCGCCGAGGGGCTCGGCGCCGTCGGCGACCTCGGCGACCTCCAGGAGGCGTTCGTCGATCGCGACGCCCTCCAGTGCGGCTATTGCACCCCGGGCCAGATCTGCTCCGCCGAGGGAATGCTCGCCGAGGCGCGGGCGGGCATGCCGTCCCACGTGACCGACGACGTGTCCGACCTCGGGCCGGTGCGGCTCACCCCCGACGAGATCCGGGAACGCATGAGCGGCAACCTCTGCCGCTGCGCCGCGTACGCCAACATCGTGGCCGCCGTCGGCGACTTCGCGCGCGATCGGGGCCAGGCATGAAGGCCTTCGACTACACCCGCGCCGGCTCCGTGACCGAGGCCCTCGAGGCGGCTGGCGACGGTCGTGACACCGCCTTCCTCGCCGGAGGAACCAACCTCGTCGACCACCTCAGGCTCAACATCCGCCGACCCGACCGCGTCGTCGACATCAACCGGCTCGACCTCGGCGGCGTCGAGGAGACGGCCGACGGCGGGCTGCGCATCGGCGCGAACGTCCGCAACGCCGACCTCGCCATGGACCCGCTGGTGCGGCAGCGGTTCCCGTTCCTCAGCGAGGCCCTCCTCGCCGGCGCCTCGGGCCAGTTGCGGGCGATGGCGTCGACCGCCGGCAACCTGCTGCAGCGCACGCGGTGCGTCTATTTCCAGGACTTCTCGACCCCGTGCAACAAGCGCGAGCCGGGGACGGGCTGCTCGGCGGTCGCGGGCTTCGGCACCTGCAACGCCCTCATCGGCGCCTCAGACCAGTGCGTGGCGGTGCACCCGTCGGACCTCTGCGTACCCTGGCCGCCCTCGACGCCCTCGTGCACGTCGTCGGGGCGGGCGGCGAGCGGACCATCCCGTTCGGCGACTTCCACCGCCTCCCCGGCGACACGCCCGAACGTGACACCAATCTGGAGCCGGGAGAGCTGATCACCGCGATCGAGATCCCGGCGCTTCCATGGGCGACACGCTCGCGCTATCGCAAGGTGCGCGAGCGCGCGTCGTACGCCTTCGCGCTCGTCTCGGTCGCTGCCGCCCTCGACGTCGAGGACGGCGAGGTCCGCGACGTCCGGCTGGGTCTCGGTGGGGTGTCCCACAAGCCCCATCGGGCACTGGTCGCCGAGGAGGCGCTCCGCGGGCGCCCCGCCACGGCCGAGTCCTTCGCGGCCGCGATCGACGCCGAGCTCGTGCAGGCCGAGCCCGGTCCCGAGAACGCCTTCAAGATCCCCCAACTGCGCCGCACCGTCGTCGCGGTCCTGGAGCAGCTCACGCAGGGAGACCGCCGATGACCACCGAGACCCGTCCGGCCGACACCGCTCCCACGCCCACCGCCCCCGCGCCCACGTCAGCGCGGCAACCGAGCGTCGGCACCGACCGTCGCCGCGTCGACGCGCCGCTCAAGGTGACCGGGACCGCCCCCTACGCCTACGAGCACGACGTCGACGACCCCTGCTATCTCTGGGCGGTCACGTCCACGATCGCGCGCGGCCGCATCACGGCCATCGACACGAGCGCCGCCCGGCGGGTGCCGGGCGTGCTCCGCGTCCTCACTCATGAGGACGCGCCCAAGCTGCGGGTCAAGAGCGACGCGGGCCTGTGGATCCTCCAGAACGCCGATGTCCACCACCACGGCCAGATCGTCGCGGGCGTCGTCGCCGAGACACCCGAGGCCGCGCGCGAGGCGGCCGAGCTGGTCGAGGTCAGCTATGACGCGTCGCCCGCCAAGGTCGTCTTCGACCCCCACGACCCCGCGGCGAAGACCCCGAAACTGGTGCTCATGAAGCCCGGCTCCGAGACCAGGGGCGACCCCGCCGCGGGCTGGGCGGCGGCCACCCACCGCGTCGACGAGGAATATGCCCACCCCAGCCAGTTCCACGCGCAGATGGAGCCGCACGCGGTCATCGCCGTCTGGCACGCGCCCGCCTCCCGGCTCGACCCGCGGGAGACCCGCCTCACGCTGTTCGACAGCAACCAGGGTCCGCTGTTCCCGCGCGGCCTGCTCGCGCCGCTGCTCGGGCTGTTGCCGCACCAGCTGGAGATCATCTCGCCGTACGTGGGCGGCGGGTTCGGCGGCAAGGCCGTGCCCCATCCCCACATCGTCCTGGCCTCGCTGGCCGCGAAGTCCGTCAGCCCGCGGCCGGTCAAGATGGCGATCACCCGGCAGCAGATGTTCAGCACCGTCGGCCACCGGGGCGAGAGCAGTCAGCACGTGCGGCTCGGCGCCGACGCCGAGGGGCACCTGGTCGCCGTGGAGCACGTGTCGACGCAGGCCACCGCGAAGCTCAAGCCCCGGGTGGACCAGTCGGTCTGGGCGTCGCGCATGATGTACGCGACCCCCAACCGCCGCACCGTCCACCGCACCGTCGAGCTCGACGTGCCGCCCGACACCTGGATGCGTGCTCCCGGCGACTTCACCGGCATGTGGGCGCTCGAGAGCGCGATGGACGAGCTCGCCCACGCCTGCGGCCTGGACCCCATCGAGCTGCGGCTCCGCAACGAGCCGGCGGTCGACCCCGAGAACGACAAGCCGTGGAGCACGCGCAACCTCGTGGCCTGTCTCGAGACCGGCGCCGAGCGCTTCGGCTGGGCGGACCGGCAGGCGCCGGGCCAGCGACGTGAGGGGGAGTGGCAGGTCGGCCTCGGCGTGGCGTCGGCGTGTTTCCCCAACCAGCACATGGTCTCGCTGTTCGCGAAGGTCACGTTCACCGGCGGCCGCTATGTCGTCGCGCTGCAGGCCTCCGACATCGGCACCGGCGCCCACACGGTGTTGCCGCAGATCGCCGCCGACGCCCTCGGCGTCCCGGTCGACCAGGTCGAGACCGACATCGGCCGCACCGGCACGCCGCTGGCGTGGGTCGCCGGCGGCAGCGCCGGCACCTACGAGTGGGGCAACTCCGTCGTCGCCGCGTGTGAGAAGTTCCGGAAGAAGCACGGTACGCAGCCCGCCGAGGGGGCCTCGGCGACGGCCCAGGGCAGCCCTCCCCGCGGGGCGAGCAAATTTTCGCGGCACGCCTTCGGGGCCCACTTCGCCGAAGTGGCGGTGAGCGCGGTGACGGCGGAGGTCCGCGTACGCCGGCTGCTGGGGGTGTATGCGGCTGGGACGATCATCAACCCCCGCACCGCCCGCAGCCAGATGCTCGGCGGCATGACGATGGCGATGTCGGCCGCGCTCCACGAGGAGTCCTATCGCGATCCGCGGTTCGGCCACGTCGTCAATCATGACCTCGCGGGCTATCACGTGGCGGCCCACGCCGACGTGCCCGAGATCGAGGTGGAGTTCCTGGCCGAACACGACCCGATGTTCGGCGCCAAGGGCTCGAAGGGCATCGGCGAGATGGGCATGGTCGGCACGCCGGCGGCCATCGGCAACGCGGTGTTCAACGCGACCGGGGTGCGGCTGCGCGAGATGCCGTTCACGCCGGCGCGACTGCTGGCGGAGGAGCACGACCGGGGCTGACCTCTAGGCTGCCGTCCATGGGCAGCCCCTCCACCGAGCTCTGGATCGAGCGCGTCCTCGTCTGCGCCGACCAGGTTCCGCCCGGGCGCGTGGTCGCGTACGGCCAGGTGGGCGAGATCGTCGGCCGCGGGCCGCGGTGGGTGGGCAACGTGATGGCGCGCCACGGATCCGACGTCGCTTGGTGGCGCATCACCAACGCCTCGGGTGACGTCCCGAAAGGGTTGCGCCAGAAGGCATTCGCGCGGTGGGCCGATGAGGGCATCACGGTGAAGCCGAACGGCCTCGGCTGTCGCATCGCCGACTTCCGTGCCGACCTCGAGCGCCTCGCCGCCGACTACGAGCGGGCGATCGCGCAGGTCCTCGCCGACGCCGGTCTCGCCCTGCCGACCATGTCGCAGCCGGCCCACCGCGCGCTGGCCCAGGCCGGCGTACGCGCCCTCGAGGACGTCACCACGTGGACGCGCGCCGACCTCGCCGCCCTGCACGGCATGGGACCGAAGGCCCTGCGCGAGCTCGACGAGGCGCTCGAGCGGGCGGGGCTCGCGTACCGCTCCTGAACCGTGTGGGTTCAGCCGCGCCGCTGCTCCCGCACCCAGGCGATGCGGCGGCGCCGCAGCTCGTCGTGGGTCGGGTTCGGCAGCGGGTCGATCTCGTGGCCCAGCGCGAGCTCCAGCAGGTGGTCGGCGAGCGCGGGGTTGCGCGGCAGGATCGGGCCGTGGGGATAGGTGCCGATCACGGTGCCCTGCACCGCGCCCTCGGTGCCGGAGTCGTCGTTGCCGATGCCGATCTCGCAGGTCGCGAGCGGCGTGGCGTCGGGACCCAGGTGGGTCCAGCCGCCGTGGTTCTCGAACCCCGTGAGGTACGCGGCGTCCCCGGCCGGTGCGCCCGGGCCCGTCCACCGGTGGAGCACCTCGCCGACCGCGCGCTGCGGGCCGCGGGTGGTCGTGACGTCGAGCAGGCCGAGCCCGTCGCGGAGGTCGTCGGCGTCGCCGACGCCGAACGAGTGGCCCATGATCTGATAGCCCGCGCACACGGCGAAGATCACGGCGCCGCGGTCGGCGGCGCGGTGGAGGCCGCCGTCCTTGGTCAGAGCGCGCACCGCCGACGTCTGGGCGCCGTCCTCGCCGCCGCCCAGCACGAAGATGTCGCCCGAGTCGGGCAGCGCGTCGCCGGGCTCGACCATGGTCAGGCGGGCGTCGATGCCGCGCCACTGGGCGCGCTTGAGCAGCACCTTGGCGTTGCCCTGGTCGCCATAGATGCCGAGCAGCGACTGATAGACAAGCACGATCTCGAGCGCCTTGCTCATGCGAGGCCTCCCATCTTCCGCAGCTTCTGGAACGGGGTGTAGGTCGCGATCACGTCGACCGGGTCGGGGTGGCCGGAGAGAGCGGCGGCGAGGTCGGGTTCGACGCGATGGTCGACGTCGGAATACAGCAGGCGGATCGCGAGGTCGTGGGCGCGCGGTCCCGAAGCGACGACGGTCTTGCCGGCGAGTTGCTCGAAGTCGACGTCCCACAGCCACGACACGTCCTTGCCGTCGGCGGCCACCGAGTCGATGGCCAGGACGACGGTGTCGGTCGCCATGATCGGCAGCGCCTCGGCCCAGCCGGCGGGGTTCTTGGCCAGCAGCAGGCGCGCGGTCGTGTCGCCGAAGCGCGTGGTGGCGAAGCGGCCGGCGGGGGAGGTGACCGTACGCATGCCGCGCAGAGCCGTCTCGGCGTCGACGCCCAGCTCGGCGGCGGCGGCGAGGGCCAACGCGGCGTTGGACACGTTGAACGAGCCCGGCACCTGCAGCGCTGGATCGTGGGCGACGCCGTCGGGGTCGATGATGCGGTCGCCCTGCACGCGCCAGGTCGAGCTGGGCTTGGCGAGGTCGCAGCCGCTGCAGCGCCACGTGCCGCGCGTGCCGGCCTCGGCGTCGGGCTGCTCGCGGACGATGCCGGCGCCACACTCGGGGCACAACGACGAGTCCTGCTGCCAGACCGTGAACGTGTCGACCCAGACGACCTTCGTCGCGCCGCGCGCGGCCCACACGATCAGGGGCTCCTCGGCGTTGGCGACGACGGTCGGGCCGGAGGCTCCGGCGGCGTCGAGCGCCTGCCGCCACGAGCGGCCGAGCGACTTGATCTCGTGGTGGCGGTCGAGCTGGTCGCGGCTGAAGTTCAACAGGACAAGGACTTCCGGGCGGCCCAGCCGGACGAGGTCGGCGACGACGCGCTCGTCGGTCTCGAGCACGGCGAGGTCGGCGCGCGGCTGCTGGCTCAGCGCCGACGCGATGCCGTAGTGGAGGTTCGCCCCATCAGCGTTCGTCACGAGGCGGCTGGCGTCGGGGCCGAGGCCCTCGCGTACGGCCGCGGCGAGCAGGTGGGTCGTCGTGGTCTTGCCGTTGGTGCCGGAGACGGCGGCGATGCGGCGGCCCTGGAGCAGTTTCTCGAGCCCGCGCGGGTCGATGCGCTGCATGACCTGGCCGCGGATCGACGCGCCCGAGCCCCGGCGCGCGAGGCGCGAGGCGGTGGCCGCGGCGGCGCCGGCCGTCGTGGCCGCGGCCAGGCGTACGCGGTCGACCAGCGAGTGACGCACCGGGATCGCGCGCCGGGACAGATCTGCTGAAGGCATGGGGTCCATTGTTCCGCATCGGCGGGAAGGGGCGTGGGAGGCGGCCCGCTGGGCGGTGGGGTATTGACACACGAGACCGCCGGTGTAGCGTTAAACCATGCCTACGAACACTGCAGACCAGCCCTTCTGGTGGGGCGCCTCCACGGCCGCCTTCCAGGTCGAGGGCGCCGTCGATGCCGACGGCCGCGCGCCCTCGATCTGGGACACCTATTGCCAGGTCCCCGGCAACGTGCTGGGGGGTGACGACCCGAGCGTGGGTGCGACCACCACCACCGGTGGGCCGAGGACGTCGAGCTCATAAGCGAGTTGGGGCTGACGGCCTATCGCCTGTCGACCTCGTGGCCGCGGGTGTTCCCGCAGACTTCGCCCGAGGGTCTCGGCGCCGCGAATCCCGCGGGCGTCGCCTTCTATCGCAACCTGCTGGAAGCCGTGCGCAGCAAGGGAATCCAGGCGTTCGTGACGCTCAATCACTGGGACCTCCCGGAGACGCTGCAGCAGGCCGGCGGCTGGGCGTCGCGGCGGACGGCCGAGCTGTTCGCGGAGTACGCGGGGGCGATGGCCGAGCTCCTCGGTGACCTGGAGCCGCGCTGGATCACCATCAACGAGCCGGGCTGCATCGTCTGGTCGGGCCACTGGGAGGGGACCGGGGCCCCGGGCGTGCGCGACGCCGGGAAGGCGGTGGCCGCGGCCCACCACGTGAACCTCGCACACGGTCTCGGCGTGCAGGCGATCAGGGCGGCCCACCCCGGCGCGCACGTCTCGGTCGCCGTGAACCCGCAGCGCATTCGGCCGGCCACCGACGACCCGGCCGACATCGAGGCCGCGCTGGACCTGGCGTCGCTGCACAACGAGATCTTCCTCGACCCCATGCTGGCGGGGACGATGTCGGACCGCGTGCTGCGGCTGACGCAGGCGTACAGCGATTGGGGCTTCGTGCGCGACGGCGACCTCGCCATCGCCAACCAGCCGCTCGACGCGGTGGGGCTGAACTACTACAGCCCGAACGTGGTGCGCCACGGCCGCGCGGCCGGGACCTCGTTGCCGGGCTGCGAGCACGTCGAGTCGGTGCCGATGCCGGGCCCGCGCACCGACATGGGCTGGCCGATCGACCCGAGCGGACTCACCGAGATGCTGGTCGCGTTGGACGAGCAATATCCGGGGCAGCGGTGGATGGTCACCGAGAACGGCATCGCGGTGAGCGCGACCGAGGGGGACGCCGACGAGCGCCTCGTGCACGACGAGCGACGCATCGACTATCTGCGCGACCACATCGCGGCGACGCTCGCGGCGCGCGATGCCGGCGTGGGTGTCGACGGCTATTTCTGCTGGAGCCTGATGGACAACTTCGAGTGGAGCCTGGGCTTCGCGAAGCGTTTCGGGCTGGTCCACGTGGACTATGCGACCGGCGAGCGCACGGTGCGCGATAGCGGCCGGTGGTATGCCGACCACATCCGGGCGGCGCGGGGCTGAGTTCTGCGTACCTCATGTGAAAAGTGCGCACCTGTGCGCATTCCGCGGGCCATCGAACTGATCGGCCGGCGTGTTGCGCGCAGGTGCGCACTTTTCAGTGACCCTCGTCCGCGTGGACGCCGCTCACGTACGCGGGGTCACAGCGTCCACACGCGATACCAGTCCACGTCGAGGTAGCCCTTGTTGTGGGTCTGCCCGCCGTGGAAGTTGTCGAGCTGGGCCGTCGCGTGCATCGGCCCGGGGGCCTGCACCTTGGGGTCCGTGGTGCGGAACCACTCCACGCCGTCGATGTAGCCGGAGATGTGGTCCGGCGCCCACTCGATCGCGTAGTTGTGCCACGACGCGATGTCGACGGCCTGGTGGAACTCGACCTGGCCGCCCGCCGGGGTTCCGTTCGGATAGTGGAGGAACGCGCCCATCGACGACGACCCGTTGTTGGTCTCGGCGAAGTCGTATTCGCCGTCGTCCGGCCACTTCTCCGAGTCGGGCCACAGCAGCAGCACCGGGTGATAGGGCTGCGCGTTGCTGGTCTCCTGCCACATGCGGGCCCGGGCCTCCCAGCGCCCATACTTCTGGCTGAACTTCATCGACAGCCCTCCCGAATCGCCGTTGGGCAGGCCGGTGATGCGCAGGTGGCCGTTCCACGGACCCACCAGCTCGGGCAGCCTGCGGCCGTTGCCGGCGTGGCCCGGTCCGCTGTAGACGGCCCACTTGTTGGGGTCGATCGAGCCCGCGGTGAAGTCGTCGGACCAGACCGGGGTTCCCCAGTCGAGCAGTTCGCCGGCCGTCGCCGCCTGGGCCGACGGCGCGGCCGCCGCCAGTCCTCCGCCGGCGAGCGTGAGCCCGAGGGCGCCCGTGCCGGCCAGGAGGGCACGACGGCTCAGCGCCGTGCCGTCCTCGTTCTCGTGGTCGATCGATGCGTGCTGTTCTTCCTTCATGGGTTTTCCTTTCTCCGGTTGGGGTGGGGGAGATCAGTGGCCCTGCGGATCAACGAGCAGCGGACTCCTCGTCCGTCTCGTCCGGCGCGCGTGACGGCAGCAGGAGGGCCAGCGCCTGACCGGCGGGCAGCGTCAACGTGCCCGCCCCGTCGGTCGCGAGCCTGGTGTCGCTCCACAGGTCGAGGTAGGTCCCGCGCGGGGCGCGCACCGCGAGCGGCGTCCCGGCGGTCGCCTCGGGTCGCACGACGAGGTACGCCCGCCCCTCGTCGGCCTCGACGACCTGCACGTGGGCCGACGGGTCGAGCGGTGCGACCTCGCCGGGGTCGCCGACGATGCGTCGCACGAGTGCCTCGGGGGTGTCCCACCCCAGGGCCGTCGTCACCAGGCTGACGTGGCGGTCGGGGTCGCTGAGCAACAAGGGGCTTCCGGCGACCGCGCACCCGGCGTCGACGGTCCACCCCTCGTCGGTCTCGACGGTGGCGAACGGTCCGGGCACACGACCGACCTCGCCCCCGCCGACGCTGACCGCCCACGCGGCGGCGCCCAGCGAGGGGGAGCGCAGCCAGAGGGCGGTCACGCCCAACTCGGCCACCAGGGCGGGCCCGGCGCCACGCGCGAGCCGCCAGTCGTCGCCGAACCGCAGCGACCGCGCGTCGATGACGACCCGCGCGCCGTGGTCGAGCGCGCGCCCGAGTTGGGCGACGAGGACATCGCTGGGTGCGGCGACCTGCGGCACCACGATCGTCAAGCCCGCAAGGGATTTCCGTCGTGCGAGCGCGGCGGCGGTGACCACGGCGGCGGGTCGTCCCATGCGCTGGGCCGCCAGGGCGACGCGCGCGGCACCGCGCGGGCCGCGATAGGCGTCGGCGCCCCACGCGTCCGACGAGGTCATCGCGGCGACCCAGTCCTGGGTCTGCGCCGCGCGGTCGACCACGGCGACGATCTCGGGCTCCACCGGGCGCCAGCCGGGAAGCGCCTCGTCGAGGCGGCGCAGCGCGTCGGCGGTCCGCCGCGCGAGCGGCAGCGCGGGCCCGGGTGTGACGCCGTCCTCGCCGACCATGGCCCAGTCACCGGCCTCGAAGCCCCGCGTACGCGGGTCCAGGCTCCACGTGATGGTCGCCTCCGCTCCGGCGAACGCCGCCACCGCGTACGCCGACGCGACGTCCTGGGCGGCGATGCCCTGGCTGCCGGGCGCGCCCTGCGTGACCTGGCCGCCCTGCATCTCGGTGAGCTCGGCGCGGCCCTGCGAGTGGAGGGACCGCAGCAGCGAGACCCCGACGCCGATCAGGCCGAGGTGGTCGGTGGCGGGGGCGAAGGTGAGGTGCCAGGGCGCGTGGATGCTGCCGCCCATGACGTCCGGCACCCCCGCGAGTTCGTCGAGGTCGAAGCCGCAGCCCGCCTGGTTGTCCAGCGGGCCGGGCGGGTTCAGGGAGATGGGCGTACGCGGGTCGTGCTCGCGCACGATCGCCGCGATGTGGCGGACCTCCTCGGCCAGGGCAGCCGCCCGCACGTCGGCCTCCGTGCGCCACGCGTCGTAGGGCCAGAAGGGCGAGCTCCCGTCGCCACCGGCGGCGACCCGACTGGGGTGGGGCACCTCGGCGAACGAGGCGAAGCCGGTCAGCCACGCCCGGTTGAGGGCCTCGATCGACCCATAGCGGTCCTCGAGGAGCTCGCGCTGGATGCGGGCCTCGCCCGGCGACCAGTCGCGCGGATCCCTGCCGGGGAAGGGCCTTTGCGGCTCGTTCCAGAGCACCCACTGGGCCAGCGCGGGGTGGTCAGCGAAGTGGTCGACGCAGCGACCCACGAACTCGTCCACGGCGTCGCGCACACCGACGGCGGCGGGGAAGATCGGCGGCGTCGACTGCACCAGGCCCGTCACGCCGAGGTGCCACGGCCGCGATTCGGGCGAGAGTGTGGCGCGGATGCCGATCCCGTGCTCCGCGGCCGCGTCGAACGCGACGTCGTGGAGCTCGAGGCCGAGCCGGCCGCGCTCGGCCTCGAGCCACGGCCACAACAGGAACGTACGCAGCGTCGTCAGCCCGTGCTCGGCGGCGACGGCGACCCGTCGCCGGACGTCGTCGGCCGAGTCATCGGGCTCGATGAAGAGCTGGGCGCCGAGGTGCATGGTCATCGTCCGCTGGGCCAGTCCCACACGCGATACCAGTCCAGTTCGAGATAGCCCTCGTTGAGGATGTCGTCGCCGAAGAAATTGTCGAGCTGCACGGTGCCGTGCATCGGACCGGGGGCCTGCGCATTCGCTTCCGTGCAACGGAACCACTCGACGCCGTCGATGAAGCCGGCGAGATGGGTCGGCGCCCACTCGAACGCGTAGTTGTGCCATTCCGTGATGCCGACCGACGTGCGGTACTCGTAGTGCGCGCCCTCGGCGGAGCCGTCCCCGTAGTGCATGAACGCGCCCATCCCGGCCGAGCCCAGGTCGGTCTCCATGAAGTCGTACTCGGCGTCGTCGGGCCACACGTCGCTGTCGGGCCACGTGATCAGCACGGGTGGTAGGGCTTGTTGCCCGCATCCACCTGCCACATGCGGGCGCGCGCCTCCCAGCGGCCATACATCTGGCCCCGGCGCCAGGCCATGCCGCCCGAGTTGCCGCCGGGCGTACCGGTGATGCGCAGGTGGCCGTCGACGACGGTGATCTGCTCCGGCCTGCGCAGGCCGTTCCCGACGTGGCCGGGCTCGTCATAGCGGCGCCACAGCGTGTCGTCGACGGCGCCGCCGTCGAACAGGTCCTCGTGGGTGGGCGGGCCCCAGCCGTGCACCTGCGCAGCGGTCGCGCTCGGGTCGGTGACCCCCAGGTCGAAGGGGGCGGAGCGGAAGGTGGTCGTGGGCACGGAGCCTCCAGTGCGAGATCGTCGTTGACGTCGCGGTGCGAGTGAGGTTGTTCACCGAACCGTGAGTGTAACGATAAACCTCGCCCATGCGCCGGGGGGCTGTCAAGACCCGGTGCGGAAGTGGCCCCGCGGAGCGGTCGCCTACGCGTCGAGCGGGCGGACGCTCTCGCGGTCGCGGATCGAGGTGGGGACGACCACCTTCGTGCCGCGGGCGTCGGTGTCGCCGCCGATCTGCGCGAAGAGGAGCTCGACGGCCCGCGCCGCCTTGGTGTCGATGTCCTCGGCCACGGTGGCGAGCTTCGGGGTGACATATTTGGCCAACTCCGAGTCGTCCATGCCCATGATCGAGACGTCGTGGGGCACGCGTACGCCCGCGTTGCGCAGGCTCTCCATGATGCCGATCGCGATGAGGTCGGACGTGCACAGCACGGCGGTGAACTCGTCGGCCCGGCGGGCGAGGCGGCGACCCGCCGTGATGCCGCCCTCGAAGCTGTTGGTGCAGCGGATCTCGTTCTTCTTCAGGGGTTTGCGGCCGTTGATGGCGGTCATCGCCCGGAGGTAGCCGGCATGGCGACGGTCGATCACGTCGTAGTCGAACCCGACCTCGCCGGCGATCGCGATGCGGGTGTGGCCGAGCTCGGCCAGGTGGGTGACGGCCTCGTACGCCGCCTGCTCGTCGGCCTGCCGCACGATGGTGCAGCGCTCACCGGTGGAGTAGTTGTCGAGGAAGACCGTCGGCATCTCCAGGGTGGAGCTGAGGTGGGTCGCGTCGCGGGCGCTCATCGGCGTGAAGATGATGCCGTCGGGCTTCCAGGAGCCGACCTCGGTCGCCACATCGGCGAAGCCGTCGACGGTGCGCATCATCAGGAAGGACCCCCGGAGGCGGATGTGCTCCTCGATGTGGCGGATCAGGTCGGCCGACGACGGCGTGCTCATCATGCCCTCGGACTTCTCGCCCGCCAGGGAGACCAGGGCGACAAGGTCGGTCGTGCTGCGGCGCGCGAGCGAACGGGCGCTGCGGTTGGGCACGTAGCCCAGTTCCTTCACGGCCCTGTTCACGCGGTCGATGACCTCTGCGGAGGCCTTGGCGCGCCTGCCGTTGAGCACGTTGGACACCGTCATGGGGCTCACGCCCGCGCGGGCCGCCACATCCACCAGTCGTGCCATGGTGGGCCTCCTCGTTGTCGTCGCGCCGGTGCGACACATGTTGGCGCAAGGGTTGCAAGTGTAGCGATCTCGTGTGCATACTTCGAGAGGTAGGGTTTACCGCTACACCGCGAAACCTACACACAAAACCACTGTGGATGCACCGCGGTGAACGATGCACCACTCTTCAATGAGGAAGTGAGGGTCCTGATGTCAGCCATTTCGGGCAGGAGTGTTCCGCGCCGAGGTTTCCTTGCGGGGGCTGCGGCCATCGCGACGATGGCGGCCACCGGCTGCAGCACGAGCAAGAGCCCCGGAGGGGTGGCCCCGCCGCTGGAGGCGGCGGCACCCGCATCACGATCATGGGCAAGGACACCGAGGTCGGTGCCGACGCGCTCGCGGCCTTCACCAAGGACACCGGCATCTCGGTGCAGTTCGTGAAATACGACGCCACCACGCTGAACGCCATGCTGGCGGCGGGCAACCCGCCCGACCTCGTGCGCGACTCCGGGGCGGCGTCCACCCCCTATCTCGTGCAGAAGAAGCTCGCGGAGAACCTCGACGCCCGCTTCAACGCGAGCTCGATCCTCAACCCGAGCAAGCTCGCGAAGGTCAACGACGTGTGGCGGGTCGAGGGAACCAAGCAGGGAGTCGGCCCCCGCTACGGCGTCGTCAAGGACTATTCGATCGACTCCATGTGGTGGTATCGCAAGGACATCCTCGAGGCCGCCGGCGTCGCCGAGCCCACGGCCGACAAGCCGTGGTCCTACGAGGAGCTGCTGGAGAACGGCAAGAAGATGGTCAAGCGCGACGGTCAGCGCTTCGTCCAGACGGGCCTCTATTCGGTGTCGCCGTCGCTCGACTCGTTCCTGGCCATCATGGCGTCGTTCGGAGGCTCGATCTTCTCCAGCGACATGAAGAAGCTCGACATGACCACGCCCGAGGCGCGCAGGATGGTGCAGTGGTTCCTCGACGTCACCACGGCGAAGGTCGGCTACAACTCGCTCGACCCGAACCCGGACGGTGAGGACTGGGCGTCGTTCGTCGCCAAGCGCTGCCCGAACGTCTTCTACGGCTACTGGGCGACCGGCATGGTGGGCGGCAAGGAGGCCGGGGACACCCGCCGGTCGCCCGCATGGCGCCGACGGCCACGTTCGGCCCCCAGAAGGTCGCCGCGACCTTCGGTGCCACCGGCTATTGGATTCCTGCCAAGACCAAGAAGAAGGACGAGGCCTTCCGTTTCCTCGAGTTCCACTGCGGCGGTGAGGATGCCAAGACCCGCGCCACGAAGGGATGGGGCCTTCCCGCCATCACCGATCTCGACTCCCAGCTCCCGACGGCCCAGCCGTTCCAGAAGCAGGCGCTGGAGGCGACCAAGGCCGAGCTGCCGAACCAGAAGGTGCTGCAGTATTCGCCGTACGCCCAGCTCGCTGCCATCAACTCGATCCTGTCCCGCGAGTTCAAGCCCGTCGCCTCGGGCTCGAAGAAGGCCGACGACTACATCAAGGCCATCACCCCGGCCATCGACGAACTGCTGGGCCGGGGACAGTGAGCGCCGCGCTCGCGCAGGACACTGCGGAGCGGCCGGCCCCCACGCGACGTAAGGGACGGGGCCGGCAGCGACGCAACGAGTCGCTGGCGTTCTACGGATTCATCTCACCCTGGCTCATCGGCCTGGTCCTCCTGACGATCTTCCCGCTGGGCTATGCCTTCGCGATGAGCCTGTCGAGCTGGGACGGTGTCTCGCCGGAGTGGAAGTGGGTGGGGATCCAGAACTACGTGGACGTCATGACGGCACCCGAGTCGTGGAAGGCCATGCTCCGCACCCTGGTGCTGACGGCGTTCCTGGTGCCGTTCGGCATCATCGGCGGGCTGGGGCTGGCCCTGCTCCTCAACACCAAGGTCAAGCTGAGCACCACGTTCCGCACCCTGGTCTATCTGCCGTCCATCCTCCCCGCGGTCGCTGCGACGTTGGTCTGGAAGCTGTTGTTCAACAGGGATTCCGGCGCCATCAACGGCATGCTGTCGGCCGTCGGCCTCCCGATCGTCAACTGGTTCAGCGGCTCCAACGTGTTCATCGTGCTGATCGTGGTGCTGGCCTGGGGCGTGGGTGGCGGCGTGCTGCTCAATCTCGCCGCGCTCCAGGACGTGCCCCAGGAGCTCTATGACGCCGCCAAGATCGACGGCGCCGGCCGACTCAGCTCGTTCTTCGCCGTGACGCTGCCGTCGATCTCGCCGATCATCCTGTTCCAGGTGATCACCGGCGTCATCGGCGCCTTCCAGACGTTCGTGCCGGCCCTGCTGCTGTCGCCGGTCTCCGGGCCGGCCGCCATCAGCGGCGTGCCGGAGGAGAACCGCATCTACATGGTGGAGGTGTACGCGCAGTACTTCGCGTACAGCCGTTATGGCTTCGCCTCGGCGATGCTGTGGCTGATGACGATCGTGATCCTGATCATCACCTTCCTGACGTTCAGGTTCGCCGGCAAGCACGTGTTCTACAACACCGATCCGGGCAAGGGGTGAGTGCGATGACGCAATCGACACAGACGGTCGGCACCGGCTCGCGGACCGGTGACACCGAGGTCGCCGAGCGCCCGGGGGAGCTCGGCGCACCCGTGCGCCCGCCGCAGCGCAGGAGCGCATCCAAGCGGGTCGAGCGTACGGTCTTCATCATCCTGCTGGTCATCAGCATCGTCATGCTGGCGCCCCTGCTCTGGCTCGTCCTCGCGGCGCTGAAGACCCCGGCGGAGCTGTCGGCCTGGCCCATCGCCTGGTTGCCGGGATCGCCGCAGTGGGAGAACTTCAGCGGCGCCTTGACCGAGATCCCGTTCGTCGCGATGACGCTGAACTCGACGGTGCTGTCGCTGCTGCCGGCGACGCTCACGACGATCAGCTCGTCGTTCGTGGCCTTCGGGTTCGCGAGACTGCAGGGATGGGCCCGGACGTTCTGGTTCGGCGTGCTCGTGAGCATGATGATGATGCCGCCGATCGTGACGCTCATCCCGACCTACCTGATGATGTCGAAGGTGGGACTGGTCGGCACCTACTGGCCGTGGGTGCTGTGGGGGGTGTCGGGCTCGGCCTGGAGGATCTTCCTGTTCAGGCAGCAGTTCGCGGCGATCCCGTTGGAGATGCAGGAGGCGGCTCGCCTCGATGGGGCGTCCTACTTCCGCATCTGGTGGGGCATCTTTCTCCCGCTGTCGAAGCCGATCCTCGTGACGAGCTTCCTGCTCGGCTTCGGCGGCACGTGGGGCGACTTCATCACCCAGCAGCTGATGCTCACGTCGGACAACACGACCCTCGCGGTGGGCCTGGCCGACGGCTATCCGAACCCCGGTGGCCGCCCCCAGAACAACCTCACGGCGGCGGGGGCGCTGCTCTACATCATGCCGATCGTGGCGCTGTTCTTCTCGCTGCGACGCTACTACATGCAGACCGACCTGGGCAGTGGCATGAAGGTCTGATCACAGTCCACCCGGAGAACACGAGACCGGCCCCAGCGTTTGCTGGGGCCGGTCTCGTTCATCAGGGTGAGTAACGGGACTTGAACCCGCGGCCCCCTGGACCACAACCAGGTGCTCTGCCAGCTGAGCTATACCCACCATGCGCCCCACGTGGAGCGACCGAACGATTCTAGCCACAAAGGTGCGGGTGTGGGAAATCAGATCGGGGGTGGGGCTCCTCGTCTCGCTGCGCTCGCTCGGAGAACGTTGGTTGGCTGGGTTCCTCGTCTCGCTGCGCTCGCTCGGAGAACGTGGTTGGTGGGCTCCTCGTCTCGCTGCGCTCGCTCGGAGAACGTGGTCGCTACACTGCTCCGCAGGCCTCCATAGCTCAGCGGATAGAGCAGCAGCCTTCTAATCTGTCGGTCCCAGGTTCGAGTCCTGGTGGGGGCGCCACCGATCCAACCCGGCTAGGCTCACACGTCGTGAGCGACAACCTGGTGTGGATCGACTGCGAGATGACCGGCCTCGACCTGGCGGGCGGTGATGCCCTGATCGAGGTCGCGGCGCTCGTCACCGACGCCGAACTGAACGTGCTGGGCGAGGGGGTCGACATCCTCATCAAGCCGGAGCCCGAGGCGCTGGAGAAGATGGGCGACTTCGTCCGCGAGATGCACCGCAAGTCGGGCCTGCTCGCCGCGCTCGACCAGGGCATCGGCCTCCGCGAGGCGGAGGAGCAGGTCCTGGCGTACGTCCGTCAGCACGTGCCCGAGGCGCGCAAGGCCCCGCTGGCCGGGAACACCATCGGCACCGACCGCACGTTCCTGGCGGCATACATGCCGGAGCTCGAGCAGCACGTCCACTACCGCAACGTCGACGTGAGCTCGTTCAAGGAGCTCGCCCGGCGCTGGTTCCCGCGGGTCTACTACAACACCCCGGCGAAGTCGGGGAACCACCGCGCGCTCGCCGACATCCAGGAGTCGATCGAGGAGTTGCGCTACTACCGCGAGGCGATGCTTGTGCCCGCACCCGGTCCCTCGACCGACGCGTGCCGCGAGGTCGCCGCGCGCCACCAGGGCGCACTGACCGGTGCCACGCCCGACGTGACCGCCGGCTGAGCCCGCGTACGCGATCTGGCGACGTGGCGGACAGAACCCGGCCCGCTAGTACGCTGGCCCGCATGCAGCACGCCGCCACGAACACGCCGGACCTGCAGGACTCGTCCCTGCGCCGTGCCCTGTCGCGGTCGAACCTGCCGCTGTCCCCGAAGCCGGGGAGGTCGTGGCCCGAGCGGATGCTGCGCTCGAAGTGGACCTGGCTGACGCTCGCCCTCCTCCTCGTCGAGGCCCTGTGCCTGTGGTTGATGTATCGCCAGGTCGTGCCCGACCAGAAGGTTCCCGGGGGCACGCTGATCGGGCTCGGCACCGAGGCGATCGTGCCCGCGGCGAAATATGCGGTGATCAGCCTGATCCCGCTGACGATCCTGTTCGTCTGGGCCGACCGTTTCCGCCCGATGCGGTTCTGGATCTGGCTCGTCACTCTGGGCTGGGGCGGCTGCATCTCGACCTACCTGTCGATGCTCCTCAACACCGAGGCGGCACGCCATCTCGCCATCCAGGGCAACGGTGACCCCGCGACCGCCGCGCGCGCGGCGGTGTTCGTGGCCCCGTTCGTCGAGGAGTCGACGAAGGCGACCATCCTGTTCTTCCTGGCGATCCTGCTGCGCTATCGCTGGGTGAGCCGGCTGAGCGGCATCGCGCTCGCGGGCCTGTCCGGTGCGGCCTTCGCGTTCACCGAGAACATCCTCTACTACGGGCGCGTCTATCGCGCGGCCGCGCAGACCACGGGCGCGGGCGACCCGGCGGAGATGATGCACGAACTGTTCATCCGCCGCGGCGTCCTGACGTTCTTCGCGCATCCCCTGTTCACGTGCCTGACCGGCATCGGTCTGGCGATCGCAATGCGCGCGCGATCGAAGACCGTGCGCGTCCTCGCCCCGCTCGTCGGCTTCCTCGCGGCGGCCCTCCTGCACATGCTCTTCAACGGCATGGCCTCGTCCGGCATGCCGGAGCAGATGCTCTTGGTGCCGCTCATCCTCGTGGCCTACCCGATGGCCATCGCCCTCGCCGTCCACACCGTGCGCCAGGTCTTCACCGAGAAGCGCCTCATCGCGGCGCGGCTCACCGACTACCACCGCATGGGCTGGCTCAAGGAGTCCGATCCCGAGAACGTCTCGCGCATCTCCACCCGCATCCGTGTCCTGTGGCAGGCGCTGTGGGCAGGGCGGATCATCTCGACCTGGACGATGCAGCGCACGCTGACCGAGTTGGCCTACCTGCGCGACTCGATGGCCCGTGGCCTGGTCGACCAGGCCGGCTGGGTCCACGAGAAGCAGTTGCTGTTCAGGGCCCGCGACCTGCGCGGGCGCGCCATCGTCGAGCCGTGGCCGAAGACGCGCTATCCGTGGCAACGCGATCCGCGGCCGGTGGAGGACTGGGCACCCCCGGCCTATCCCGGACCGGCGGGTCTCGGCGGCACCTACCCGGCCCCGCTAGGATCTGGTGCCCCGGGCCAGCAGGCCCGGACCACCGCAGTCAACCCTGCCTGGGGACCACCCGGCAGCTAGGAGACCCGATGAGCGGCAGCCCCGTGCAGGACGCCTTGACGAGACTGCGCGACGCGGTCGCTCCCGTGGAGTTGCCCCTGGCGCTCCCCGGCGCCGCCGAACAGGTCAAGGCGCGCCGCGAGATCACCGCCCAGCTCGACGACTACATCCTCCCGCGGCTGGCCACCATCGAGGCCCCGCTCCTTGCAGTGGTCGGCGGCTCGACCGGCGCCGGCAAGTCGACGCTGGTCAACTCGCTGGTCGGTCGACGGGTCACGAACCCCGGGGTCATCCGCCCGACGACCAAGGCCCCGGTGCTGATCCACCACCCGGCCGACGCCCCGTGGTTCGAGAGCGACCGCATCCTCCCGGGACTGGCTCGCACGACGCGGCCGTCCAACGACCAGGGCTCGATCCAGCTCGTGGCCGAGCCCACGCTGCCTCGGGGCCTGGCCGTGCTCGACGCGCCCGACGTCGACTCGGTCGTCGAGGAGAACCGACGGCTGGCGGCCCAGCTCCTCGCCGCGGCCGACCTCTGGCTGTTCGTCACCTCGGCCGCGCGCTACGCCGACGCCGTGCCGTGGGAGTTCCTGCTCCACGCCGCCGAGCGCTCGGCCGCCGTGGCCGTGGTCCTCGACCGCATTCCCCCCGCCGCGATGCGGGAGATCCCGCCCCACCTCGGCCAGATGATGACCCAGCGCGGGCTCGGGAACTCACCGCTGTTCGCCGTGCCGGAGACCGCCGTGGACGCCGAGGGCCTGCTGCCCGACGCGGCCGTGTCACCGATCCGTTCGTGGCTCGCGACGCTGGCCCACGACGCGAACTCGCGCCAGGCGGTCGTCTTCCAGACCCTCGACGGCGCGATCGCCGCGCTGGTCGGGCGTACGCCGGCCCTCGCCGACGCCATCGACGACCAGGAGGCGACGCTGGCCCAGTTGCGCGCGGATGCCGACAAGGCGTACGCCGAGGGTGCCCGCTCGATCAACGTCCAGACCGCCGACGGAACGCTGTTGCGCGGCGAGGTGCTGCAGCGCTGGCACGACTTCGTCGGCACCGGCGAGTTCTTCCGCGCCCTCGACGAGAAGGTCGGCTGGCTGCGCGACAAGGTGATGGGCGCGCTGCGCGGCCGCCCGCAGGAGGTCGACAAGGTCACCGTCGCCGTCGAGTCGGGGCTCGAGGCACTGCTCCGCGAGGAGGGCGAGGCCGCGGCCGAGCGTGCCGAGGCCGCGTGGCGCGCCAACCCGGCCGGTCGTGAGCTGCTGACGCGCAGCCGTGAGGACTTGTCGCGCTCGTCGCGCGACTTCGCGCCCGAGGCGGCCAGGGTCATCCGCGACTGGCAGGGAGCCGTGCTCGACCTCGTCTCCGACCAGGGCATGGAGAAGCGATCCCAGGCCCGCTTCCTCGCCCTGGGGGTGAACACGATCGGCCTGGCCCTGATGATCGTGGTGTTCGCCTACACCGGTGGCCTCACCGGCGCCGAGGTCGGCGTCGCGGGAGGAACCTCGGTCCTGGCGCAGCGCGCGCTCGAGGCCGTGTTCGGTGACGACGCCGTACGCAGGCTCGCCAAGCGCGCCAAGGACGACCTGGATGCGCGGGTCGAGGCCCTGATGGCAGCCGAGCTGCGCCGCTACCACGCGCTGTTGGACGGGCTGCAGGTCGAGCCGGAGCGCGCCGAGGCGATCCGCCGCGCGACCGCCGAGGTCGACACCGCCCGTCGCGAGGGCCTGCCCACGGCCACCACCCAGACGATGCTCTCGGGCGGCGAGCAGTCGGCGATCGAGGTCGTGCAGACCCCGTCCCATGCGGCCCCCGGCTACGGCGACCCCGCCGAGATCGCCGCGCCTGCGGCGCCGCAGGCGGAGCCGATCGCCCCGGCCCGAGAGCTGGAGGCCCGGCCGGGCGCGCCCGCGTACGGGACGGAGCCCGTGCGCTCCAACCCGTTCGAGCGGGCGTACGGCTCGTCCGCCCCGGCCGACGAGGAGACCCCCGACATCGTGGATGCGGAGATCGTCGAGGAAGGACCCGGCCGTGGCGCGCGCTGACCGCAAGGACCTCGGCACGCGCCTGCGCGCGCTCCGGGAGGCAGCCGAGAACGCCAACGGGCGGGTCGAGCCCGAGCCGGTGGCGCGCGCGCTCCAGGTGGTGGAGCGCGCCGGACGGCGCCTTGAGGTGTCGGGAGACGCGACCGTCGTCGCCATCGGCGGCGCGACGGGATCGGGCAAGTCGACGACGTTCAACGCGGTCTCCGGCACCGAGCTCGCCGACCCGGGAGTGAAGCGACCCACCACCTCGAAAGCCATGGCCGTGACGTTCGGGGCCGACGCGGCCGACGACCTGATCGAGTTCCTCCAGATCCCGAACCGCCACGCGCTCGAGCCGGGCGACGACTACGCCGCCGGCCTCGAGGGCATGGTGCTGATCGACCTGCCCGACCACGACTCGACCGAGATGGCCCATCGCCAGGAGGTGGACCGCCTCGTGCCGCTGGTCGACATGTTGGTGTGGATCGTCGATCCCCAGAAGTACGCCGACGCCGCCCTTCACGACCGCTATCTGAAGCCGCTGGCGGCGTACGCCGACGTGATGATGGTCGTCCTCAACCAGGTCGACCGTCTCGACGAGCCGGCCCGTGATGCGGCGCTGCGTGACCTGCGGCGCCTCCTCGACTCCGAGGGGCTCGGGAAGGCCGAGATCGCCGCCGTGAGTGCCCGGACGGGTGAGGGGATCGAGGACCTGCGCCGACGGCTCGTCCGGCGCGCGGCCGACAAGCAGATGATGGCGAGGCGGCTCGAGACCGACGTGCGGGAGGCGGCGGCCGAGTTGTCCCGCGAGTCGGGCACGGCGGAGGCCGACCGCGTCTCGAAGGACGCCGCACGTCGGCTGAACGGGGCGCTCGCCACCGCAGCGGGCGTCCCCGTCGTCGCCGAGGCGGTCGGCAACGCGTGGCGCCATCGCGGTGGCATCGCCACGGGATGGCCGGTGCTCGCCTGGGTCGCCCGGTTCCGCCCCGACCCGCTGCGTCGCCTCCACCTCGACCGCCTAGGCGTGGGTGGGGGCCGCAAGGAGATCGATCCGGCGCGCGTGTCCCGGACGTCACTGCCCTCCACGACGACGGTGCAGCAGGCCCGCGTCGACTCGGCGGTGCGTGACCTGTCCGACGAGGTGGCGCAGGGGCTGCCGAAGGGCTGGGCGACCGCGATCCGGGGCGCATCCCGTGCCAACGAGGCGAACATCCCCGACCAGCTCGATCGGGCCATCGCCACCACCGACCTCGGTCTCGACCGGGGCCGCGGGTGGTGGAAGGTCGTCACGGTGCTCCAGTGGCTGTTCTTCCTCACGGCCATCGCGGGCCTGCTGTGGCTCGGAGTCGCCTTCGTGATGCTCTATCTGCAGATGCCGCCGCTGCCCGACGTCAGGCTGTGGGACCTGCCCGCACCCCTGGTCCTGCTCGTGGGCGGAGCTCTCGCCGGCGTGGTGCTGGCCGTCCTGGCCCGGGTGGGGGTCGAGGTCGGCGCCCGCGCCAAGCAGCGCGAGGCGCGCCAGGCGCTCACCGACTCGATCGCCGGCGTCACGCAGGAGCGCATCCTGCGGCCTGTGAACGCCGAGATCGACCGCTATGAGCTGGTGCGGACCAGCCTGGCGCAGGTGCTGCGGAAGTAACTCCTCGTCTCGCTGGCGCTCGCTCGGAGAACGTTCCGGAGTGGGGCCTCGCTCGGAGAACGTTCCGGAGAGGGGCCTCGCTCGGACCACGTCGTCCGAGCGAGGCCCGCGGGGTGCTCAGAACGGTGACGGCGTCACCAGGTCGGCGGGGGAGTCCGGCACCACGCTGAGTCCGGACGCCTCGCTGTCGGCAGTGGCCTCGGCGCCTTCGCCGGACTCCTCCGCCTCCTCACCCTCCTCGGCCTTCTCGGGCTTCACGCGGGTGAAGTGGGTGCTGCCGAACGCCATGTCGTGGCCGACCGAGCGGGCGTCGATCGTGATCGACTCGCGCTGGGCGTTGGTCTGTTCGTCGACCCACGCGGCGACGCTGAGGCGCCCCGTCACGACGACCGGGTCGCCCCGGCGGATGCTGCGGCAGACGTTCGCCGCCAACTGGCGGTAGCACTGCACCGTGACCCAGGTGGTCTCGCCGTCCACCCAGCCGCCGTCGCGCGGGATGCGCGGCGTGTGGGCCAGGCGGAAGTGGGTGCACTCGACGCCGTTGCGGGTCGTGCGGAGGTCGGGGGAGTGGCCGACGCGGCCGGTCATCGTGACCAGGGGTTCCATGGTGTTGTCCTTTCGGGAGTCCTTGCGGCAACCATGGCGGCGGATGCGGAGAACGCGTCACGGCGAGGGGCCACCTGTGGACAGCGCTTCGCGATGGTCCCCGCCTGTGGACAACTCCTCTTGATCGAAAAGACGTAGTTACGTATATTCGTGGTCATGACCCTCGAAGATCGCGTCGCCGCGCTCGAGCAGGCGGTGGCCGCGTTGGCTCACGCGCCCACGCGTGCCCCGTCCGCCACGCCCGACCCCGAGCAGTTCTGGGCGCTCGAGGGCGTCCAGCAGCGCCACCCCGACGGAGCTGTCGTCTATGCGGGATCCCTCGAGGTGCCGGGTCAGGGGCGGGTGCAGTGGCAGTTCGGGAACACCGCCGACCAACTCGCCGAGGTCGACTGGTCGGAGCTCGCGCCCGTCCTCGACGCGCTGGGGCACCCCGCCCGCCTGCGCCTGCTGCAACTGGTGTTCTCCGGCGTGCGGACGACCGCCGAGCTCGCAGCCCAGGAATCGCTCGGGAGCACCGGCCAGATCCACCACCACCTGCGCATCCTCGTGGCTGCCGGCTGGCTGGTGCACCGGTCCCGGGGCACCTACGAGGTCCCAGCCCGGCGGGTCGTCCCCCTGCTCGTCAGCCTGCTCGCGGCTCGCCCCGAGTGAGCTCCGCGCCCCACCCCGAAAAGAAGGAGGAACGATGTCGACCCACCCCCAGCCCGCCGACACCCGATCCGCGACGACCGCGTCCCGGGTCCCCACCCGCTTCGTCTGGCCCCTGGTGGCCGTGGGGCTCGCGCTCGGTCTCCTCGCGGCCTGGCTGGTGCCGCTGACGTCCCTGGGCCAGTTGCGCGGCGAGAACGGCGATCCCACCCTCGCCGCCCGGGCGCGCGCCGCGCTCGGCGACCCCCGCGGCTTCGATTCCGTCGACGTCGCCGAGGTGCGCGGCGGGCGCGTCACCACCGCGACGCTCGGCCCGCAGCGCGGGCGGTTCGAGCCCGGATCGATCACCAAGACCTTCACCGCCCACCTGTTCGCCGACGCCGTGGCCCGGGGGGAGGTGGCGTACGCCGACCCCCTCGAGAAGCACCTCCCCGAGCTCAGGGGCACCCCCGCCGGGAATGTCACGCTCGAGGCGCTCGCGACCCAGCGTTCGGGCCTGCCACGGGAGCCGCTGTCGAGGCTCCCGTCAGTCCTCAAGCACAACGTCGCGTTGAACGACCCCTTCGACGGCTACACGCGCGACCGGCTCGTCACCGAGGCGCGCACCATGACGCTGACGAAACCGGGGGAGTACGCGTACTCCAACGTCGGCGCCTCGCTGCTCGGCCACGCGCTCGCCGCCGCGGCGCGCCAGCCGGACTGGGCGTCGCTCGCCCGCGTACGCCTGTTCGAGCCGCTCGGCATGACGGCCACGACCATCGCGACGACCGACGCCGAGGTGCCGGGCGACGCGGCGCAGGGGCGCTCGACCAACGGCCTTCCCGCAGACCCGTGGACCAGCCCGGGCGACGCGCCCGCAGGGGCGAGCAGCTGGACGACCGCCGCCGACATGGGGAAGTTCGCCCAAGCGATCCTGGAGGGACGTGCGCCCGGCATGGAGGCGCTCGACCCGCGCGCGCCCGCCGGCAAACAGCGCATCGGCCTGTTCTGGATGAACCGCGAGACCGACGGCCGGCGCCTCGTCTGGCACAACGGCAGCACGGGCGGCTCGGCCAGCATGATGGTGCTCGACCCGGCCGCGAAATCCGCCGTCGTCATGCTCGGAACGTCCAGGCGGGGGCCGGAGTCGGGGGCGAACGCGCTCCTCACGGGGAAGCCCAACACCGACAGACCGGACGTGCCCTGGGTGGGGTACGCCCTGGTGGTCGCCTCGGTCCTCATGGCCGCCCAGCTCATCGGCAGACTGCTGCGACCGCGGTCGCGGACCCGCTGGATCGAGCCCGCGCTGAGCGCCGCCGGTGTGTTGCTCGTGACCTGGCGACTCGGTCCGTGGGACACGATCCCGAGCGCCGTGGTCGGCGCCCTCGCCGGCGTGCTCGTCGGGGGTGTCGTCGCGGGGATCCTGCAGTCGCCGCGGCTGCCGTGGACCGGACCGGGTCGCGTACGCGCGTGGCTCGCCGTGACCACGTCGGCGCTCGTGGTCGCCCTCGTGCTCGCGCTCGTGGTGGGGTGACGGGCTGGCATACTGGGGCGCGCTTCGAAATGCACGTCTACCGCGAAGGTTGAGGCTCCATGCCAGAGTTCGTCTACACCATGTCCAACGTCCGCAAGGCGGTCGGTGACAAGGTGATTCTCGACAACGTCACCATGTCGTTCTACGAGGGCGCCAAGATCGGCGTCGTCGGCCCCAACGGCGCCGGCAAGTCCACGATGCTCAAGGTCATGGCCGGCCTCGAGAAGGCCAACAACGGCGACACCCAGCTCGGCAAGGGGAAGACGGTCGGCATCCTGCTGCAGGAGCCGCCGCTGACCGAGGGCAGGACGGTGCTCGAGAACATCGAGGAGGCCGTCGGCGAGATCAAGGCGAAGATGAACCGGTTCAACGAGATCGGCGAGCTGATGGCCGATCCCGACGCCGACTTCGACGCGCTGATGGCCGAGATGGGTGACCTCCAGACCGACCTCGACGCCGCCAACGCCTGGGACGTCGACTCCCAGCTCGAGCAGGCCATGGACGCCCTGCGCTGCCCGCCGCCGGACGCGATCGTCGACGTCCTCTCGGGCGGCGAGCGCCGCCGCGTCGCGCTGTGCAAGCTGCTGCTGCAGCAGCCCGACCTCCTGCTGCTCGACGAGCCCACCAACCACCTCGACGCCGAGTCGGTGAACTGGCTGGAGGGCCACCTGAAGGCCTACCCGGGCGCCGTCCTCGCCGTGACGCACGATCGCTACTTCCTCGACAACGTCGCCCAGTGGATCTGCGAGATCGACCGCGGTCGCCTCCACCCCTACGAGGGCAACTATTCGACCTATCTCGAGACCAAGCGCAAGCGCCTCCAGGTCGAGGGCCAGAAGGACGCCAAGCGCGCCAAGATCCTCGAACAGGAGCTCGAGTGGGTGCGCTCGAGCCCGAAGGCCCGCCAGGCCAAGAACAAGGCGCGCCTCGCCCGCTATGAGGAGATGGCCGCCGAGGCCGAGCGCAACCGCAAGCTCGACGTGTCGGAGATCAACATCCCGCCGGGCCCCCGCCTCGGCACCGACGTGCTGAAGGTCGACGACCTCCACAAGGGCTTCGGCGACCGGACGCTCATCGACGGACTGGACTTCGACCTGCCGCGGTCCGGCATCGTCGGCATCATCGGCCCCAACGGCGTCGGCAAGTCGACGCTGTTCAAGATGATCATCGGCGAGGAACAGCCCGACTCGGGTTCGCTCGAACTCGGCAAGACCGTGTCGATCTCCTATGTCGACCAGAGTCGCGGTGGCCTCGACCCGAAGAAGAACGTGTGGGAGGTCGTCTCCGACGGGCTCGACCACATCAAGGTCGCGAACTTCGAGATCCCATCGCGCGCCTATGTGGCGTCGTTCGGCTTCAAGGGCCCCGACCAGCAGAAGCCCTCGGGCGTGCTGTCGGGCGGCGAGCGCAACCGCCTGAACCTGGCGCTGACGCTGAAGATGGGCGGCAACCTGCTGCTCCTCGACGAGCCGACCAACGACCTCGACGTCGAGACCCTGCAGTCGCTCGAAGATGCCCTGCTCGAGTTCCCCGGCTGCGCCGTCGTGATCTCCCACGATCGCTGGTTCCTCGACCGCGTGGCCACCCACATCCTCGCGTGGGAAGGCGATTCCGAGAACCAGGCGAAGTGGTATTGGTTCGAGGGCAACTTCGCCGACTACGAGAAGAACAAGATCGAGCGGCTGGGTGCCGAGGCCGCGCGTCCCCACGCGACGACACACCGCCGCCTGACGCGCGACTGAGTCGGCGGCGCGCCCGTCAGCGACGCCGGGCGCGCCAGAACCGCAGGAAGGCCGTGATGGTCAGCCACTGCCAGATGAGTACGCCGCTCAGCCCCAGGGTGAACAGCGCCAGCGGAATGCGCCAGAGGTAGGACAGGGCGGTGGCGCCGAACGACGCGTGGAACGGTGGCATGCGCAGCCCCACCGCGGCGAGGCCGACGATCGGCATGCCGACCGCCATCGGCAGGGCGAACACCAACCAGAACGCGATCTGCGTCCAATAGAGCGCGCGCATCCACCCGCCGTCGTGCTCGAAGTCCTGCACCTTCGCGTCGCCACCACGCCCGAGCAACACCGTGTCGTCGGGGCGGAACTCGGCCCTGACGACGATGCGGTGCCACCAGCCGTCGCTCCGTCGAGCCACGTGGATGCTCAGATTCCCTTGCCGGCCAGCAGTTCCGCGAGGGTCAGTGCGCTGCGCCCCTCGAGTTCCTCGAGTTGGAGGCGGCACGAGAACCCGTCGGCCAGGATGATGGCGTCCGGTCCGGCGGCCCGCACCGCCGGCAGCAGGTCGTGTTCCGCCACTTTCACCGACACCTCGTAGTGGCCCTCCTCCACGCCGAAGTTGCCGGCGAGGCCGCAGCACCCGCCGACGGTGACGACGGTGGCCCCCGTGCGCTTCAGCAGGGCCTCATCGGTCTTCCAGCCGAGGACGGACGCGTGGTGGCAGTGGGGCTGGGCGACGACGGTGCGGCCCGTGAGGTCGGGGAGCGGCAGGTCGGCCACGCGTCCGATCAGTTCGGCGAGCGTGAGGATGCCGGCGGCGACCTGCGGCACCCGTGCGTCGTCGGGCAGCAGCTCGAGGGCGTCGGTGCGCCACACGGCCAGGCAGGACGGCTCGACACCGATGACCGGGATTCCCTGTTCCACCAGCGGATGAAGGATGTCGAGGGCGTGCCGCAACTGCTTGCGGGCACCCTCGCGCTGGCCCGTGGAGATCCACGTCAGGCCGCAGCAGGCCTGCTGGTCGAGGAACCGCGGGGCGAAGCCCGCACCCACCAGCACGTCGAGCATGGCCTGCAGGCCCTCGTGCTCGAAGCAGTCGGAGAACGAGTCGACCCAGACGACCACGGGCGTCCCGGAGGCGGCGGGCGCCTGCGCAGTGGCGCTGTTGCGCCCGGAGGCGAAGCGGGGAAGGGATCGCCGCTGGTCGACCCCCGCGCCCCACTTCAGGACGTTGCGTACGCCGGGAACCACGCCGGCGAGGTTCACCAGCGGACCGAGGCGCAGCCGCGAGACGAGGCGGCCCCATCGAGGCAGCATGCCGAGCGCGTAATGGGAGCGGGGACGCGGCCGGCCCGCGTACGCCTTGTCCAGGGCGATGGACTTGTACGCGGCCATGTCGATGCCGGTGGGACAGTCGCGGTGGCATCCCTTGCAGGACAGGCAGAGGTCGAGCGCCTCGTGGACCTCGGGAGAGTCCCAGCCCTGCACGATGTCGCCGTTCACCATCTCCTGCAGCACGCGCGCGCGACCCCGGGTCGAGTCCTTCTCGTCGCCGGTGGCCTGATAGCTCGGGCACATGATGCCGCCCGAGGCGGTGGTGTCGGCGAGGCACTTGCCGACACCCGAGCACTGGTGGACCTGCTCGACGAAGACGGGATCGCTGCGGAACAGGGGGGTGCGCCGGAGCTGCGGCACGCGGAGGTCGGCGTCCACCGGGCGGGGGTCGACCAGCACGCCGGGGTTGAGGAGGTTGGCCGGGTCGAAGATCTCCCTGACCCGCCCCATCAGGGCGATGGCCTGGGGTGAATACATCTTCGGCAGCAGCGCCGAGCGCGCGCGGCCGTCGCCGTGCTCGCCGGACATCGAGCCGCCATAGCCCGCGACGAGTTCGGCCGCCTCCTCCACGAAAGCCTTGTACGCCTGGGATCCACCGTCGGCGTCGAGCGGGAAGTCGATGCGGCAGTGCACGCAGCCGTCGCCGAAGTGACCGTAGGGCAGCCCCTGCAGGGAGTGCTTGCGCAGCAGGGCGTCGAAGTCGCGCAGGTAGGCACCCAGCTTCTCCGGCGGGACGGCCGCGTCCTCCCACCCGCCGTACGCGGGCCGCTCCAGTGAGACGCCGGCCAGACCGGCGCCGTCCTCGCGGATCTTCCACAGGGCAAGGGCTTCGGCGGGGTCGTCGACCACCCGACCCTCGAGCGGGTTGGCATCGGCGAGGAGGGCGTCGGCGCGCTCGCGCAGGCGGACGGGGTCGTCGTCGACGAGCTCGACGAACATCCACCCGTCGCCCGCGGGCAGCGGCGGCACGGCCGCCGGCCCCTTCGCCTTCGCCACGACGTCGACGATGCGTCGATCGATGCCCTCGGCCGCGGTGGGTCGGTGGCGGGCCAGCACGACGGCGTCATCGCCCGCGTCGGCCATGGTGGCGTAGCCCAGCGCCACCATCGCCTTGTGGGGGGCGTCGGCGACCAGGCGTACGGTCACCTCGGTCATGGTGACGAGGGTGCCCTCGGTCCCGGACAGGAAGCGAGCGACGTCGAATCCGTTCTCGGGCAGGAGATGCTCGAGGGAATAGCCGGACACCTGGCGCCCGAAGCGGCCGAACTCGGTGCGGATCAGTGCGAGGTTCTCGTCGACGAGCGTCCGCAGCCGGTCGAGCGTGGGGGAGTCGGGCGCCGGCTGGCCCGAGGTGACGGTGAGCCGCTCGCCGTTGCCGCACACGACGTCCAGCGAGACGACGTTGTCGGCGGTGCGCCCGTATCCCATGGCGCGCGGGCCGCAGGCGTTGTTGCCCACCATGCCGCCGATGGTGCAGCGGGTGTGGGTGGACGGGTCAGGGCCGAAGCGCAGGCCGTGGGGGGCGGCGGCCTTCTGCAGCGCGGCCTGGACCACGCCCGGCTGGACCGTCGCTGTGCGCGACACCGGGTCGATCGCCAGCACGGCGTTCAGGTGGCGTCTCAGATCGATCACGAGCCCCGGCCCGACGGCGTTTCCCGCGCACGAGGTGCCGGCTCCGCGGGCGGTGATCGGGGTCGCCGTCTCGCGCGCGAGGTCGACGAGGGATTCGAGTTCGGCGCGCGTCCTGGGGAATCCCACCATGGCGGGCGGCACGCGATAGAGCGAGGCGTCGGACGCGTACAGCGCCCGCACGAGGGCCGAACTGTCCACGACGCCGGCGAGGTCGCGTTCGGCCCGGACCGCCAGCGCCGCGGCGCTCCCGCCGGTCGAGGGGGCGTACGCGGTGGGGGAGTCGAGGGCGCTCATGGGGTCAGTCTGCCAAACGGGCCGAGGTCAGACGTCCACGTCCAGCACCGACTGGAAGGCCCGCCCGATGGCTCGGAAGTCGTCGGCGCCCACGGCCTCGACGAAGATGCGGCGCACGCTCTCCACGTGGGTCGGGGCGGCCGAGCGCAGCAGTTCGAAACCGGTGGGGGTCAGGTGGGCCCACACGCCACGCCGGTCATCGCCACACGAGATGCGTTCGACGAGGTTCTGCTTCTCCATGCGGGCGACCGTATGGGTCAGGCGGGAGCGCGACTGGTGGACGCGGGCGGCGAGGTCCGACATGCGCAGGCGCCGCTCGGGCGCCTCCTCCAGGCACACGAGGATCTCGTACTCGCCCAGGTCGATCCCGAAACCGCGCAGGTCGGAATCGAGGACCTCGTTGATCCGCGCTGCGGCAAGCAGGTAGGTCCTCCAGATGCGCTGCTGTTCCTGGTTCAGCCAGCGAGCCTTGACACGTTCCACCACGGACACATCCTACGGGGTGTTGAAGTTTCAATAGTTCGGTGTTACGTTCTGGGACGAGCAGGCGTGCCGCCCAATTCCCCCGAGGTGGCGCGCCTGCTCTTCGATTATGGTCAGTGGGTCAAGTGTCACAAGGTGCGGACGTGGCTGGCCAGACTGCGTACTGACCAGTAGCCTGTGCCGAAGGTCACAGTCGCCCATCGGTCGTGGCCAGGTCAGTCTCAACTGGACGAGACTCAAGTAACCTTGCGGCACGCCAGCGCCGGCGCCGCGCACGATTCGGAGGACCCATGAGAGTCGACAAGCACCTTCCCGACCGGAGCACGCTTGACGCGCTGCTGGACGACAGGGCCAGGAGCGTCGGCGCGATGCTCCAGCGGCGCCTCGACGAGAACGGTGACCGTGAGGCGTTCCGCTACCCCGACGCCAACGAGCAGTGGCAGCGCCTGACGTGGCGGCAGGTGGGGGAGATCACCCACGACCTCGCCGCCGGCATGCTCGCGCTCGGTCTCCAGCAGGAGGAGCGCGTCGCCATCGCGTCGACGACCCGCATCGAGTGGATCCTCGCGGACCTCGCGGTGATGTGTGCGGGTGGCGCCACCACGACGGTCTACCCCACGACGCAGCACGACGACTTCTCGTTCATCCTCGACGACTCCGACTCCCGCATCGCCATCATCGAGGACGGTGAGCAGCTCCAGAAGTTGCTGCGCCATGAGGAGATCTTCGACAGCCTCCTGGGCGTCGTGATGATCGACGGTGACTCCGAGATGGACAAGGTCCATTCGTGGCAGGCCTTCCGTGAGCTGGGGGCGGCCTACCTGGCGGAGCACCCCGAGGCGGTGCGCGACGCGATCGCGGCGACCGAGCCGGAGTCGCTGTCGACGCTCATCTACACCTCTGGCACCACGGGGCGCCCCAAGGGCGTGCGTCTGACCCATGATGCGTGGGCCTACGAAGGTCGCTCGGTCGAGGTGTTCGACCTGCTCGACGCCGACGACGTCCACTATCTGTGGCTCCCGCTCTCGCACGTGTTCGGCAAGTGCCTGGTCGCCATCCAGCTCCAGATCGGCTTCACCACCGCGGTCGACGGACGGATCGAGCGCATCGTCGAGAACCTCGGCACCGTCCGCCCGACCTGGATGGCCGGCGCCCCGCGCATCTTTGAGAAGGTCCGCGCGAAGGTGATGATGAGCAGCGCCACCGGTGTGAAGAACAAGATCGCACGCTGGGCCTTCCACGTGGGCCACCAGTCGATTCCCTACCGCCTCGATGGCCGGCCCATGCCGAAGGCGCTCGCGGCCCAGTACGCGCTGGCCGACAAGCTCGTCTTCTCCAAGCTGAAGGAGAAGCTGGGCGGAAACCTGCGCTTCATGGTGTCGGGCTCGGCGAAGCTCAGCAAGCAGGTGCAGGACTGGTTCTTCGCGGCCGGCATCCTCGTGTTCGAGGGCTACGGCATGACCGAGACGTCCGCCGTCACGTTCCTGAACGACCCGCGGGAGCCGGTGTTCGGCAGCGTCGGCCAGACGATGCCCGGCACGACCTGCCGCATCGCCGAGGACGGCGAGGTCCTGGTCAAGGGCCCCGGCATCATGAAGGGCTACCACAACCTGCCCGAGCTGAACGACGAGATCTTCACCGACGGGTGGATGCACACGGGCGACATCGGCGAGCTCGACGCCGACGGCAACCTGCGCATCACCGATCGCAAGAAGGACCTCATCAAGACCTCGGGTGGCAAATACGTCGCCCCCCAGAAGGTCGAGGGTGCGCTCGTCGCGAACTGCCCCTACATCTCGCAGGTGGTCGCGTACGGCGAGGGCCGCAAATATGTCTCCGCGCTCATCTCGCTCGACCCCGAGTCGCTGCGCGGCTGGGCCGACCACCACGCGGGCGGCTCGCTGAAGGCGCTGTCGGACGCCGACCTGCTCGAGCACGACGAGACCAGGGCGATGGTGCAGCGCTATGTCGACGTCGCCAACGAGCGCCTCGAGCGGTGGGAGACGGTGAAGCGATTCGCGATCCTGCCGGGCGAGCTCAACGTCGACGACGGCACCACGACGCCTTCGCTGAAGATCCGGCGCGGCCAGGTCGCCGAGAAGTACGCCCACCTCGTGGAATCGCTGTACGACAAGGAAGACTGATCGACCGTTGCCCGTCTTCGACATCCCCACCCGGTGGGGTGACATGGATGCCCAGTCCCACATCAACAACGCGACCTTCGTCGAATACCTGCAGGAGGCCCGCACCGAGCTCCTGCTCTCCGGGCCCAATGCGGCCATGCTGGGCGGCGGCGTGGTCGTCGCCGGCCACCGCGTCGAATACCTGCGACCGGTCAACCACGGGGAGCGCGTGCGGGCCCGCGTCGTGGTCGACGCCCTCGGCGCGGCGCGGTTCTCGCTGGCGTACGAGCTCGTCGTCGGCGACGGTGACGTCGCCGACGCACCGGTGGCCGTGCGGGCGCGCACGGTCCTCGTGCCGTTCGACCTCGAGGCCGACCGCATCCGTCGGCTGACCCCGGACGAGCGCGCCCATTTCGCGTCCCTGCAGGAATCGGCGGAGCCGATGCGTGACCTCCCGAAGGTCGTCGCCGCCGCTCACGACGCCCATGTGCAGCCCATCCGCGTGCGCTGGGGCGACCTCGACTCCTACGGCCACGTGAACAACGTGCGGGCGTACGACTACGTGCAGGAGGCGCGCATCGCGATGATGGACGCCGTCGATCCGGACGGCGGCGTACGCTCGGCCGACCACCTGTGGCTGGTCGTGCGTCAGGACGTCGATTATCTTGCCCAGCTGCGATTCCGGCGTGAGCCGTACGCGGCCCGGACCGTCGTGGCGAAGGTCGGGACGACCTCGCTGACGCTCGCGTGTGACGTGGTCGACGAGGACACCGGCGAGGTGTTCCACCGGGCCCGCACGGTGCTCGTGTGCGCCGACCGCGACGGGCGCCCGACCCGGGTGCCGGACGCCTTCGCCACGCACGCGGCGCGCTGGACGGTGTGAGCGTTCAGGCCGCCAGGCGTCGCGTTGGCTGAGCGAGCGCCAGCGAGTCGAAGCCCGCTCCGTCAGACCGCCAGCCACACCGCCTCGTCGGTCGCGACCTCGCCGGACGTCTCGTCGCCCGAGTGGACCAGCACGCGCGCGCCGGTGGGGATGGGCCAGGGCGTGTCGGCGAAGTTCACCACAGCACGGAATCCGGGTTCGCGGGTGAACGACAGCACGCCCGCGGGGACGTCGTCGTCCCACACGAGATCGCCGTCGCCGAGCGCGGGGTTGCGGCGCCGTTCGGCGAGCGCCGCCCGATAGAGGTTCAGGTGGGACCTCGGGTCGTCCTCCTGGTCGGCCACCGTCTGGCCGGCCCAGCGCTCCGGCTGGGGGAGCCAGGGGTCACCCGCATCGCCCCCGAAACCGAACGGTGCGCGCGATCCCTGCCAGGGCATGGGTACGCGGCAGCCGTCGCGCCCCTTCACCGTGTGGTTGGACCGCTCCCAGGTCGGGTCCTGGAGGACCTCGACGGGCAGGTCCTCGACCTCGTCGAGCCCCAGCTCGTCGCCCTGGTAGACGTAGCAGCCGCCTGGTAGCGCCAGTTCCAGCAGGGCTGCGGCCCGCGCGCGCCGACGGCCGAGGTCGTGGTCGACGTCCATCCCGGCATAGTGGTGCCACTCGCGCCCCTCGTGGGCCGGGTCCATGCCGTCGGCGAGGAAGCGTACGCCCGTCTCCGGCTTGCCGTAGCGGGTCGCGACGCGGGGGGTGTCGTGGTTCGACAGCACCCAGGTCGTGGGCGCGCCGACGAGCTTGTGGGCCCGCCGCGAGTTGTCGATGACGTGGCGCTGGGACTCCGCGGTCCACTCACACAGCAGGTGGTCGAAGTTGAAGGTCGAGTGGAGGCGTCCGGGCTCGACATAACGCACGAGCCGCTCGATCGGGTCGAGGTAGGCCTCCGACACGAACACGCGCGGGCCGAGCTCGGAGTCTGCGTACTCGTCGGCGACGCCGCGCCACCGTCGGTGGATCTCGTCGAGCTGCGGGTGCACGTCCCACAGGGGCGCGCCGGGGTGCTTGTCCTTGGACGTGCCGAACCCGGTCTCGGGGTCGAGCGGCAGGTCGGGGAGGTCGGCGTCCTTGGCCATCGAGTCGGCCACGTCGACGCGGAAGCCGTCGACGCCGCGGTCGAACCAGAAGCGCAGGATCGCGTCGAACTCGTCGGCCACCGCCGGGTTGAACCAGTTCCAGTCGGGTTGGGTCACGTCGAACATGTGGAGGTACCACTGCTCGGGCTGTGCGTCCTCGCCCACAACGCGCTGCCACATCGAACCGCCGAAGACCGCCTCGTAGTTCGTGGGCGGCGTCGCCGCACCGTCGCCGCGGCCGTCGCGGAACCAGAAGAGCTCGCGCTCCTCGGAGCCAGGGCCGGCCGCCAGCGCGGCCTGGAACCACGGGTGCTGGTCGGAGCAGTGGTTGGGGACGAGGTCGATCATGACCCTGAGGCCGAGCTCGTGCGCCCGGGTGATCATCTCGTCGGCGTCGGCGAGGGTGCCGAAGTCCGGGTGGATGTCGCGATAGTCGGCGACGTCGTAGCCACCGTCGGCCAGCGGCGACGGATACCAGGGGGAGACCCAGATGGCGTCGACGCCGAGCCCGGCGATGTGGGGGAGGCGCTCGATGATGCCGCGGACGTCGCCGACGCCGTCGCCGTTCGCGTCGGCGAAAGAGCGCGGATAGATCTGGTAGACCACCGCCGAGCGCCACCAGTCGCGGTCGGTGAAGGACGTGCGGGTCGGGGTCGTGCTCTGCGTCATCGCGGATTCCTCGGGACGGGTGCGTGTCCCGTCCGACATTACCGGAGGGTCAGGACTCGTGCGCGTTGACCATCGCGTCGGCCGCCCGCTGGAAGTAGGCCCACATCGCGGCGTCGTACGCCGGCGCCAGCGCCACCTCGTCGAGCGCGGTCCGCATGTGGCGCAGCCAGGTGTCGCGCCAGGCGGGCGTGATGACGAACGGGGCGTGCCGCATGCGCAGGCGCGGATGGCCCCGGCGCTCCTGATAGGTCGTCGGGCCGCCCCAGTATTGCTCCAGGAACATCCGCAGCCGCTCCTCGGCCGGGCCGAGGTCCTCCTCGGGATACATCGCCCGGAACTCCGCATCGGCCGCGACGCCCTCATAGAAGCGTCGCGTCAGTCGCACGAACGTGTCGTGGCCGCCCACGGCGTCATAGAAGGCCCGCGGGTCGGTGGGCATGGGAGTCGGCATCACGGGGGCCAGCGTACGCGGTGTCCGGGAGGGTGCACTGTGGACGAATCAGGATGATCGGTGGTGTGGGGGCGTACGCGGGGGCCGAGCGGTCCGATCGTCCTGATTCGTCCACGGGGATCAGAGCCCGCGTACGCGTCGCGCTTCGGCCAGGCCCTGGCGTACCCAATGGATCGTTCGCTCCGGCCTCCCCAGCACCATGCCCTCGGTCAGGTGGAGCAGCATCCACCCGGCCGCGGTGAGTTCGTTGTGGCGTACGCGGTCGTCCACGAAGGCGCCCGGACCGCTGTGGGTCTCCCAGTCGTCGACCTCGATGCCGAAGCGGAGCTCGTCGAACGCGACGTCGATGACGTAGCACGTCCCCTGCGCGACCACCTGGCGGTTGCCCACCCAGCCGTCGATCCGGGCCCGCCGCAGCAATGCGTGGAACTCGCGCTCGCCCGGACACCAGGGGCGTTGGACCGATCCGGCCACGATGCGTCGTCGTTCGGCATTGCCCTGGGTGTGCGCCAGGGCGAGAACGGCGCGTTCAAGTGACTCGGGAGTGACCATGCGCTTCTTCAGGGCGCGGTCGATGATCGTGGGGCCCTCGAGGGTGGCGATCTGGAGGGCCGCGGTGGGCACATCGACGTGGGGAACGGGATGGCAGATCACCAGCTCCGGCGGGATCGTCCCCCGCGTGGGCCGCAGCCAGGGGAGGTCCGCCGACCACTGTCGGGACGAGGTGCATTCCAACGGAAGGCTCCAGCGTCCGCGGGTCAGGTGCAGCGCGGCCGCGCTGCGGCCAGTCAGCACTGCGGTGGAGTCGCACGCGTGCAGGGCCCTCGCGAGCGCGGCCGGACGCTCGGCATCTGCGGTGCGGAGGTAGGTGCCGGGGAGTACGCGGGTCAGCGAGCCCTCGCGTACGAGCCGGGCCACCACCGACCGATGAGGTGATGAGCGGGGGACGCGGAGCGGTTGTCCGGGGCGGAGGAGGTCATGGAGTTCCATGAACGCACCATGGCGGCGAAGCGCACGAACCTGCCGCCGACGGCCAGCACCTGTGGACAGCGCTTCAGATCTCGTCTGGCCTGTGGACGAATCAGGATGATCGGTGGTGTGGGGGCGTACGCGGGGGCCGAGCGGTCCGATCGTCCTGATTCGTCCACGCTCAGGCGGGAGTCTGACCCGCGAGTTCCGCGCCCGCCCCTCGGAGGGCCTCCAGCACCACGGCCACGCTGGCCCGTTCGGCCCGGTCGCGACGGGCCAGCGCGACGATGTCGCGCGACGCGCGTACGCCCGTCAGCGGCCGTGTCACCACCCCGGGGGCCGGGCGGGTCGTGAAGCGGGGCAGCAGGGCGAGGCCCGCGCCCGCGGCGACCAGGGCCTCGACCAGGTGGTTGTCGCGCACGCGTTGGACGCGATCGAGCTCGTGACCCGTGGCGTTCTCCACCGCGACGAGGATCGCGTCGAACGGATAGCCCACGGGGACGCCCACCCATGGCTCCGACGCGACGTCGCCGGGCCGCAGCCGCTCCTTCGCCGCGAGGCGATGGTCCGCCGGCAGGGCCACGTCGATCGGCTCGGTGGCCAGCACCTCGGCGTGCAGGCCCGCCACCGCCTCCCGGCGGTGGCCCGCGACGGTGTGGGCGATGACCACGTCGTGATCCGGCGTACGCCCGCCGAACTCGTCCTCCGAGAGGTCGAAGTCGTCGAACACGAGGCGGATCGGCGAGTCGCGCAGGCGCCGCAGCAGTCCCGGAACCAGCGCCTGCCCGGCGCTCGGGAGGGTGCCGAGGGTGACGGTGCCGCCGGGAGCCTGGCGCAGCCGGTCGAGTTCGGCCTGTACGCGGGCGAGCGCGACGGCGACATCGGTCGCCCCCTCCGCGAGCAGGGCGCCGGCCGTGGTGAGGCGCAGCCGCCGGCCGTCGGGCTCGACCAGGCGTACGCCGAGGTCGCGCTCGGCCGCCTTGAGGTGCTGGGACACGGCCGACGGGGTCCGGAAGGTGGCCTCGGCCACGGCCGTCACCGTGCCGCGGTCGGCGAACTCGCGGAGGAGCTCGAGGTGGCGTACGTCCATGAAGCCACGCTAAACCATGCGTACACGAATTCGTGATGGTGCTTGACGAACCGATCGGCAAGGATGGGCCCATGACCGAACGCCACCACGGACTCCCGCTGACCCACTGCCTGCTGGCGGGACTCGTCGCGGTCCTGTGGGGGTTGAACTTCCTCGCGATCCACGCGTCCCTGCAGCAGTTCCCGCCGCTGTTCCTCGTGGCGCTTCGATTCATCCTGCTCGCCGTTCCGACGGTCCTCCTGGTGCCGCGACCGAAGGTGCCGCTGCGCTGGCTGGTGGGTTATGGGTTGGGCTTCGGCGTGCTGCAGTTCACCTTCCTCTATTCCGGCATGGCGATGGGGCTGCCCTCCGGCATCGCCTCGCTGGTGCTGCAGGCCTCGGGACCCTTCACGCTGGTGCTCGGCGCAGTCCTGCTCCGCGAGCGCGTACGCGGCCGCCAGTGGTTCGGCGTCGCCGTCGCGGTCGCGGGCATGGCACTGGTCGGCCTGTCGCGGGCGGGCGCGGCCCAGGCGCTGCCCTACGTCCTGGTGCTCCTCGGGGCCCTGGGCTGGGCGCTCGGCAACCTGTCGAGCCGTTTGGCCGCCCCGCCGAATCCGCTGCACCTCACGCTGTGGATGTCGGTGGTGCCGCCCCTCCCGATGTTCCTCCTGTCGTTGGTGTTCGAGGGGCCCACGGCCATTCGGCACAGCCTCGCCACCTCGCTCGCGCCCGCGGCGATCCCTGCGTGGGTGGGGCTCGCGTACACCATCGTGCTCGGCACCATCGTCGGCTCAGGCATCTGGACCTGGCTGATGGCGCGCCACCCCGCGGGCGTGGTGGCGCCGTTCTCGATGCTCGTGCCGGTCGTCGGCATGGCGACGGCGGCCATGGTGCTGGGGGAGCGGCCGACCTGGCTCGAGGTGCTGGGTGGGCTCGTCGTGATCAGCGGGGTGTTGCTGGGGGCGTCGAGAAGGCGGGCTACTCCTCGACTCGCTGGCGCTCGCTCGGAGGGCGTTCGGGGGAGTGCCGCTCGCTCGGAGAGCGTTCCTGAAGGGGGCGCTCGCTCGGAGAACGTTCTTCCTCGGGAGCCTTCACCGCCGACGTCTCCGGCTTCCCCGTCGCCGGTGCGTACGACAGCGTCCACGACGCCGCTGGGGGAGTGATCGGGCGGCCCGACCCGCCCTGGGAGAAGTTGCCGACGCGCAGGACCTCGCCGTTGCGGACATACCAGACGTTGCCGTTGTCGTCGCGGAGCTGGGTCACGCGCAGCCCGACCGACTCGACCGTGCCGGACGCCTTGTCCATGTCGACGAAGTCGCCCACGCCCAACTGGTCCTCGATCAGCATGAACACGCCCGACAGCAGGTCCTTGACGATCGACTGCAGACCGAACGCGACCGCGACGCCGAGCACCGACGTGCCGGCCACGATCGTCGTCACGTTGAAGCCCAGTTCGTCGAAGACCATGATGGCGATGACGACGGCGATGACCGTCGTGACGACCGCGCGGGTCATCGACCCCAGCGCGGAGATGCGCTGCTCGCGGCGCTCGGCGGCGATCAGCGCGCCGAACTTCCGGTCCTGGGCCTTGCTGTCCACGACCCGGCGTACGCCGACGGTGATCATCTTGTGCAGCAGGGCTCGCAGCACGATCGCGATGACCAGGAGGAACGCGATGCGGACGGGGGCCCACATGAAGACCTCGTCGAGGTTGGTGGGAAGGGCCCAACGGGGCTGGGTCGGCACAGGATCTCCCTTGCAAGCAGCGACGTCGGTCAGCGACGCCTCGATGATGCCCCGCAGGGCCAAGGATCAGCGACGGAACGTCGTGCGCCCCGCCCAGACGGTCATGACGACGGGATCGGGGAGATCCCTGCCGTGGTAGGGATTGTTGCGCGACAGCGAGGCGGACGCGTCGCGATCGACGGTCGCCCGCGCGGTCGGGTCGACCAACACCAGGTTGGCGGGATTGCCCTGCTCGACAGGCTTCCCCTGCCCCTCGAGGCCGGCGATGCGCGCGGGCGCGTACGCCATGCGGTCGGCGATGTCCTGCCAGGAAAGGCGATCGGCCGCAACCATGGTGTCCACGACCACGCCCAGGGCCTGCTCGAGCCCGACCATGCCGAACGCCGCGTCGGCGAACGCGTGGTCCTTGTCGTGCCGGGCGTGGGGCGCGTGGTCGGTGCCGACGCAGTCGATGGTGCCGTCGGCCAGCGCCTCGCGCAGCGCGGTGATGTGCTCGTCGGGACGCAGCGGCGGGTTCACCTTGAACGTCGGGTCATAGCCCTCGACCTCGCGCGTGGCGAGCAACAGGTGGTGGGGGGTGACCTCGGCGGTGATCGCGATGCCGCGCTTCTTCGCCCACCGGATCACGTCGACCGACTCGGCGGTCGAGACGTGGCAGACGTGGACGCGGCTGCCGGTCAGCTCGGCGAGCTGGGCGTCGCGGGCGACGACGACCGATTCGGCGACCGCGGGCCAGCCGCCGAGCCCGAGGCGACCGGAGATCTCGCCCTCGTGGCAGCAGGCGCCGGGCCCCGCGAGGCGCGGGTCCTGCGCGTGCTGGGCGATGGTTCCTCCGAACGCGCGCACATATTCGAGCGCGCGACGCATCAGCAGCGGGTCGTGGACGCACTTCCCGTCGTCGGAGAACACGCGTACGCCGGCGCGCGCCATCAGGCCGAGCTCGGCCAGTTCCTCGCCGCCCAGCCCCTTCGTGACCGCGCCGACGGGCACGACCTCGGCCGACGCGGAACGGGCCGCGACGTCGCGCAGGTGGGCGACCGCCTCCGCGGTGTCGGTGACGGGGCTGGTGTTCGCCATCGCCAGGACGGCGGTGTAGCCGCCGCGGGCCGCCGCCAGCGTGCCGGTCTCGATGGTCTCGGCGTCCTCGCGGCCCGGCTCGCGCAGGTGGGTGTGCATGTCCACCAATCCGGGCAGGGCCAGCAGTCCCGAGGCGTCGAACTGCTCGGGGTCGCGCGCATCGGCGGGGTCGGCGAAGACCCCGTCGCGCACGAGCAGGTCGGTGGTCGTGTCGTCGGCCAGGCGTACGCCGGTGATCAGGAGGTCGCGGCCCCCGGTGGTCGTCGTCACTTGCCCGCTTCTCCCTTGCTGTTCAGCGCTTGCTTCGATGTCGTGGAGGTCTCGTCCTGGCCGCCGAGCACGTGGTAGAGCACGCTCATGCGGGTCGCCACGCCCGCGGCGACCTGGTCGAGGATGCGCGACGCGGCCGCGTCGGCGGCGTCGGCGGTGATCTCGAGCCCGCGGTTCATCGGGCCGGGATGGAAGATCGCGGTCTCGGGGCGCAGGCGCGCCAGCCGCGGCCGCGTCAGTCCATAGCCCACCGTGTATTCCCTTGCCGTGGGGAAATAGCCGCCGCTCATGCGTTCCTTCTGCACGCGCAGCATCATCAACGCGTCGACGTCACCGATGACCTCGTCGAGGTCGGTCGACACCGTCGCCGGCCACGTCGAGACGCCCGACGGCAGCAGCGTCGGCGGTGCGACGAGCACCACCTTCGCCCCCAAGGTCTTCAGCAGAAGGACATTGGAGCGGACGACGCGCGAGTGGGTCAGGTCACCCACGATCGCGACCGTCTTGGTCGACCAGTCCTCGAACCCCGCGTCCAGCGAGCGGAAGTGGCGCCGCATCGTGAACGCGTCCAGCAGTGCCTGCGTCGGGTGCTCGTGGGTGCCGTCGCCGGCGTTGATCACACCGCCGCGGATCCAGCCCGCCGCCTGGGCCGGCGCGCCCGACGCCGAGTGGCGGATCACCATGGCGTCGACGCCCATCGCGTCGATCACCTGCACGGTGTCGCGCAGCGACTCGCCCTTGCTCACCGACGATCCCTTGGCCGACACGTTGATCACGTCGGCTGACAGCCACTTGCCGGCGATCTCGAACGAGCTGCGCGTGCGGGTCGAGTCCTCGAAGAACAGGTTGACCACTGTGCGGCCGCGCAGCGCTGGCAACTTCTTGATGGGCCGCGACTGGACCTCGCTCATCTCCTCGGCGAGGTCGTGGATCGCGTCGATCTCGGCCCGGCTCAGGTCGGCGGCCGACAACAGGTGCTTCATGCGTCTCCTCGGGAAATGGTCACCGCGGTGCGGCCGTCGGTCTCGTCCAGGCGTACGCGAACCCGCTCGGTCGACGACGTCGGGAGGTTCTTGCCGACGTGGTCGGCGCGGATCGGGAGCTGGCGGTGGCCGCGGTCGACGAGCACGGCCAGGCGTACGGCGCGGGGGCGGCCGAGGTCCTTGAGCGCGTCGAGGGCCGCGCTGACCGAGCGACCCGAGAACAACACGTCGTCGACGAGCACGACCGTGGCGTCGTCGAGCGGCGCCGGCAGCGACGTCCGCCCGACCGCGCGGGTGGGCTGGTCGCGCAGGTCGTCGCGATACATGGTGATGTCGAGCCGGCCGACCGGAACCCGCGTACCGTCCCCGGCGGCCGCCGCCAGGGCGTCCGCGAGGCGCTCGGCGAGCGGGACTCCGCGAGTGGGAATCCCCAGGAGCATGAGCCCCTCGGTGCCGCGGTTGGACTCCACGATCTCGTGGGCCATGCGGGTGATCGCGCGGGAGATCTCGGCGGAGTCGAGGACGACGCGGCCACCGTCGTCGGCGGGCGCGGCCTGGTCTGTCATGGTTGCTCCTCGATCGGCGTGCCGTGACGGGGCATCTGGACTACCGTAGGGCACGTGAGTGAACTGATCAGCATGCTAATGCCCCTGCAGGGGACCTTCCCCGGTTGGCCCGCGGCGCCCCAGCGGTCGATCGTCGACTTCCTGATCGTGCTCGTGGCGATCCCGCTCGTCGTCAGCGCGGTGATCACACTGCTGGCGATGGCCGGTTCGCTCGGCCGCAGGGCCCAGGCCGGCACGGTGCGCCAGAAGGAACCCGTGTGGCTCGGCAGCACCGCCTCCTCCAAGGCCATCACGGCCGACAACACCAAGTCCGAGACCGGAGGCGCAAGTGTCCGCTGGTGACCTCACGCCCACCCAGGTCGACGACCTGAAGCGCGCCGTGCACAACGCCGAGAAGGCGTCCGGCCTGAAGTTCTCGACCTACGTGGGCGAGACCGAGGGCGACCCGCGCGACCACGCGCGCGACCTGCTGAACAAACTCGACGACCCGGCCCGCTCGGTGCTGGTCCTGTGCGACCCGGTCAACCGGGCGCTCGAGATCGTCACGGGTTCCGAGGCCCGTCGCTGGCTCGACGACGGCGAGTGCCGTCTGGCCGCCGCGACCATGGAGTCGAACTTCGAGGCCGGCGACATCGCCGGTGGCCTCGTCAACGGCATCCAGCAGCTGGGCGGGGCCGCGCGCCACCCCGAGCTGCTGCACGTGTCGCACCTCTGAGTTCAGCGCCCGAACACCGCGGTCCACGCATCGGTCCGCAGCGTGGACACATGGCGTGCCACCCCCGGCAGCTCGTCGGCCAGGATTTGGTCCAGCACCGGCAGCCACGTCCATTCCGCCGCCCAGTGGGCGACGTCGAGCAGCACCGGCGCGTCAGTGTGCTCCAGCGCCTCGGTCGCCGGGTGGTGGCGCAGGTCAGAGGTGACGTACGCGTCCACCCCCGCCTTCCGCGCCGCGTCCAGGTGGGAGTCGCCGGCGCCGGCCAGGACGGCCACGCGCTCGATCGTCCGGTCAGCGTCGCCGGCCAGGCGTACTCCGGTCACGGTGGCCGGGACCGCGTCGGCGACCTGCTGGGCGAACGCGGCCGCCGTCAGCGGCGGGGCCAGCCGCCCGATCCGCCCGATCGCCGCGTCGGGCGCGGTCGGCGCCAGCTCGGTCACGGAGTACGCCGGCTCCTCGTAGGGGTGGGCGGCCAGCAGCGCGGCCACGACACGCGCCCGGCGAGACCGGGGGACCACCATTTCGACGCGGTCCTCGGCAACACGAGCCACCTCGCCCACCGCGCCGGTGTGCGGGTCGGCCCCCTCCATCGGCCGGAACGACCCCGTCCCGGTGACGGTGAAGTGACAGCGGTCGTACGCGCCCAGCGCCCCGGCTCCCGCCTCCGCGAGGGCGTCGACCACGACCTCGGTGGACTCACACGGCACGAACACGGCCAACTGGTCGAGCGCCGGCCCCCGATGGCGGGCCTCGAGCGGCTCCAGCTCGGCCAGGCCGATGGCCCGCGCCAGCGCGGCGCAGACGCCGTCGTCCGGGATGTCGGCGTTCGTGTGGGCCGCGTACAGGGAGATGCCGCGGGTGGCCGCCCGCCAGACGATGCGCCCCTTCGGGTCACGCGTGTCGATGGCGTGGACGCCGCGCAGCAGCAGGGGGTGGTGGGCCACGACCAACTCGGCGCCGACCCGCTCGGCCTCGTCGAGGACGGCTCCGGTGATGTCGACGGCGAGCAACACACGGGTCACCGGCTGGTCGGGGTCGCCGCAGACCAACCCCACCTTGTCCCACGACTCGGCGGTGCGGGGCGGATAGTGCGACTCGAGGACGGACAGGACGTCGGCGACGGTGCTCACCGACGGAACCCTACTGGTGGGGCCCCGTCGTCAGTCCGGGGATGCGCCGGCGTGCCGGGGCCGACAGCAGCAGGACCGCACCCACCACGGCGAGCGTCCCGATCCACCGCGGCGGCCCGAAGGCCTCGCCCAGGAACGCTGCGCCCAGCAGCACCGCGGCGATGGGCTCGAGGCACGAGACGACCGAGGCGGTCGACGGTCCGGCCGCGGCGATGCCGATCATGAGCAGCGCGATCGCCACCACCGTGCAGACCACCCCCATCGCCGCGAGCCACGGCCACGCCGCCGCGCGGGGGAGCGCGAACGAGCCCGTCACCAGGGCGGTCACCGTGACCGAGGTCGCCGCACCGGAGCAGACCAGGGTGCTGGCCGTGAGCCGATCGGTGTGGGCCGGCAGCGTGTCCATGCCGAAGTAGTAGACGGTGTAGGCCACCGCCGACCCGAGACCGCAGAGGATGCCGACCAGCGAGAACGGCACGTCCGGGCCCACGAGCGCCAGACCGACGCCGCCCACCGCGAGGACGAGCGCCATGAGCACCCGGGCTGACAACACCTGCGTGCGGCGCGCGATCGAGACGATGACCACGAGCACCGGCATCGTGTAGAGCAGCAGGGCGGCCATGCCGGCCGACAGGTGGCGCACGGAGACGAAATAGAGCGAGGTCTGGACCGCGTACACGAGGGCGCCCATGAGGAACGGCTGCCACACCTGGCGCCCGCGGCCGACCGGGCGCCGCAACGTCGCCACCAGCAGCCACAGCACCGACGCGGCGATCAGGAATCGCCAGGCAATCATGGCGTTCTGGGGCATCCCGTGGCCGAGGATGACCACGCCGAACGGGCCGAGCAGGCCGTAGCAGAGCGCGGAGACGCAGCACCAGACGATCCCTAGCGTCCGGGGCCCGAGCGTTCGGGGCGCCATGGCACGGGAGGGCTGCGGCGTCGCGGTCACGCGGGCCAACCTATCCGGCCGGCGCTCCCCGCAGGGACGCTTCTCACGCGCCGGCGTTGGCCTCCCGCACGCGCAGCGAGCGGAGCAGGTCGTCGCGGCCCTCGGCCACGATGCGGCGCGTCGAGTCGTTGAGCTGGGCCTCGGCCGACCAACGGTCGAGTTTCTCGACCCACGCCCGGTCGGCGTGCGTCGGGAACAGGTGGGTCAGCGCCGACTTCGCGAGGTCGACGCCCCGGGTCGCCCACACGCCCTTCTGACCGGCGATGAGCTCCGCGGCGTCGAGGTAGCGGTCGGCGTACTCCGTCAGGACGGGCGCATCACCCTGGACCCAGAACTGCTGGCACAGCTGGCGATGCGTCTCGTTGGCGATCTCCCCCTCGGCCGTCGCGAGGCGCCAGGCATCGGCCTTGGCCCGGTCGGTCGGGAGCGCGGCGCGCGCGCCGGCCGCCTTCTCGGCTCCGGAGATGGTGTTGTCGCGCTTCAGCTCGGCGTCGATGACGGCACCGTCAGCCGACCCCTGGCGCGCCAGCTGCGAGACCAGGTGCCACCGCAGGTCGGCGTCGACCTCGAGCCCCTCGGGGACCTCCTCGCCGTCGAGCCAGCCGCGCAGGAGCTCGGCCCCCGCATCGGACTCCACCCCGGAGGCGAGCGCACGGGCGAACGCCAACTGGTGGTCCGACCCCGGCTTCGCGTCGCGCAGCAGGCCGGCGAGGCCGGCCACGAGCTGCGTACGCAGCCCCCGGACGCGATCGGCGGGGACATAGCGGTGGATGGCCAGGAGGACCTGTCCCAGCACGCGTCCCACGGCCATCTGGTCGGTCTCGGTGCCGAGGCCGCGCAGCGCCATCTCGACGTAGTCCGCGACCGGCAGCTCACCGTCGCGGCACATGTCCCACGCGGCACCCCACACCAGAGCCCGGGCGAGCTCGTCGTCGATCTCGTGGATGTGGTTGATCGCGGTGGATCGCGACCGCTCGTCGAGGCGCACTTTCGCGAAGGTGAGGTCGTCGTCGTTGACGAGGACCAGGTCGGGCTGCTGCTTGCCGATGAGCTGCTTGACGGGCGTCAGTTCACCGCGCACGTCGGTCTCGACGCGGTGGACCCGCTCGATGCGGCCGTCGACGATGTCGTAGAAGCCGATCGCGATGCGGTGGTCGCGCAGGGTGGGGTGGTCCTGCGGCGCCGACTGGCGCACCGCGAAGCCGCGGATGATGCCGTGGCCGTCGGTCTCGATCTCGGCCCGCAGCGTGTTCACGCCCGTTGCCTCGAGCCACTGCGCCGACCAGCCGGACAGGTCGCGGCCCGAGCTCTTCTCGAGCACGGCGAGGAGGTCGCCGAGCTCGGTGTTGCCGTAGGCGTGGCGGGCGAAGTAGTCCTTCGCGCCCGCGAGGAATGCGTCGCGGCCCACGAAGGCGACGAGCTGGCGCAGCGTCGAGGCGCCCTTGGCGTACGTGATCCCGTCGAAGTTCAGCTCGACGGCCTCGAGGTCGACCATGTCGGCCGCGATCGGGTGGGTCGAGGGGAGCTGGTCGGCGCGATAGGCCCAGGTCTTGCGGGCGTTGCAGAAGCTCGCCCACGCGTGGGCGGGATCGGGATAGATCTCCGACTGGGCGAAGTGGGACGCCCACTCGGCGAACGACTCCTTCAGCCACAGGTCGTCCCACCACCGCATCGTCACGAGGTCGCCGAACCACATGTGGGCGAGCTCGTGGAGGATGGTGTTGTCGCGGTTCTCGTACTGCGCCGAGGTCGCGCGCGAGCGGAAGAGGAGGTCGTCGCGGAACGTGACGCAACCCGCGTTCTCCATGGCGCCCATGTTGTATTCGGGGACGAACGCCTGGTCATAGGTCCCGAAGGGGTACGCGACGCCGAAGGCCTCCTCGAACACCGCGAAACCCTTGGCCGTGATGTCGAGGATGCGGTCGGCGTCGAGGTGGTCGACCAGCGAGCGGCGGCAGACCACCGAGGCCGGCACCGTCCCGCCGACTGACGGGATCTCGCCGGGGACCCGGGCGTACTCGCCGGCGACGATCGCGGTGATGTAGGTCGAGATCTTCTTCGTGGGCGCGAACTCCCACCGTGCGACGCCGTCGCGCACCGGCGTCGGATCGACCGACGCGGAGTTGGAGATGACGGTCCATGACTCGGGCGCCACGACGGTCCACCGGAAGGTGGCCTTGAGGTCGGGCTGCTCGAAGTTCGCGTACACGCGGCGGGCGTCGGCTGCCTCGAACTGGGTGTAGGTGTAGACGCGGTCGTCGGCGGGGTCGACGAAGCGGTGGAGCCCCTGGCCCGAGCGCGAGAAGCGGTGGAGCGCGGTGACGACGAGTTCGTGGTCGCCCTCGGTGAGGGGGAGGCCGAACCGCTCGCCGTTGAAGCTGGTCGTGTCGAGCGAGACCCCGTCGAGCTCGGCCGAGATGAGCGCGTCGGCGATGCAGTCGACGAACGTGACCCCGTCGGCCGAGGAGAAGCGGATCGTCGACCGGGTGACGAAGTTCTGGTCGGGTGAGTCCAGCTTCTCGCCGTCGAGGTCGTGCCCGCTGAGGTCGACCAGGAGGGCGTACGACTCGGTGCGGACTAGCCCCGAACGGGTCTTCGCCTCGGCCCGAGTGATATTCGCTGGGAACAAGATCTCCTGCTTTCCACGACTTCGACGCTGATTGGCTGATCAAGAAGGCTACCGACGGGTCTCATGACGGCCCAAATCAGCCACACCCTAGCCTTGGAACATGACTGCTGATCAGGAAACCGGCGAGACCACGACCGTTGACTTCTGGTTCGACCCCCTGTGCCCGTGGGCCTGGATGACCTCGCGGTGGATGCTGGAGGTGGAGAAGGTGCGGCCCGTGCGCACCGTGTTCCACGTCATGAGCCTGTCCGTGCTGAACGACGGGCGCGACCTGCCCGAGGAATATCGCGCGATGATGGACCAGGGCTGGGCGGGCGTACGCGTGGCCCTGGCGGTCGACGAGAAGTTCGGCAAGGAGAAGCTGCGCGACTACTACACCGCCATCGGCACCCGCATCCACCCGGGCGGCGAGGAGGGTTCCGATCGCGCGGTGATCGAGGCGGCGCTGGCCGAGGTGGGGCTGCCCGCCGAACTGGCGGACGCGGGCGACACGGATGCCAACGACGACGCGCTGCGGCGCTCCCACCACGCCGGCATGGACCCCGTGGGCGACGAGGTCGGGACGCCGGTGATGCACATCAACGGCATGGCGCTGTTCGGCCCGGTCATCTCGCCCGCGCCGAAGGGGGAACAGGCCGGGCGCCTGTTCGACGGATTCCGGCTGCTCACCGAGTACGACGGGTTCTTCGAGGCCAAGCGGACGCGTACGCGGGAGCCGATCTTCGACTGACTTCGACTCGCTGGCGCTCGCTCAGCCAACGTTGCGTGAGGGAGGCCGCTCGCTCAGCCAACGTTGCCTGAGCGAGGCCGCTCGCTCAGCCAACGTTTCCTGAGCGAGGCCGCCTGCGGCCGAGTCGAAGGGATTCCCTCATAGTTCCGCCGCTCGCTCAGCCAACGTTTCCTGAGCGAGGCCGCCTGCGGCCGAGTCGAAGGGATTCCCTCATAGTTCCGCCGCGCGCTCAGCCAACGTTTCCTGAGCGAGGCCGCCTGCGGCCGAGTCGAAGGGATTCCCTCATAGTTCCGCCGCCAGGTGTGCGACCACCTCGGCCGCCGGGATCGCGACCGCGCGCCGATAGCCCGTGCCGGCCCACAGGTGCAGGCTTTCGGCGTCGCCCGCCGCGGCGGCGGCCCGGCGGATCGGGCCGGTGACGTGGTTGACCGGCGGGTAGGCCGGGGGAGTGAGACCGTCGAGCTCGTCGATCCACCGGTTCCGCAGGCCCCGGGCGGGGCGGCCCGAGAACGACCGCGTCACGACGGTGTCGCGGCGCCGACCCAAGGCCCTGCGATGGGTCTCGTTCGTCCCGGCTTCGGGAGTCAGCAGGAACATCGTGCCCAGCTGGGCCGCGATCGCGCCGCGTTCGAGGACCGCAGCCACGTCGGCCGATGTGGCCAGCCCACCCGCCGCGATCATCGGCAGGCCCACCGGCGCGACCTCGGCCAGCAGGTCGAGCAACGGGGCCGTCCCGGGCTCGTCCGCCATGGCGTGGGTGGCCCGATGGCCGCCCGCGTCGGGGCCCTGGACGCAGAGGGCGTCCGCGCCGACCGCCTTCGCCGCCTCGGCCTCCGCGCGGTCCGTCACGCTGGCCACCACGCAGGTGCCGACACCCTGCAGGCGAGCGACGTCCTGGGCCGAGGGCAGCCCGAACGTGAACGAGACGACGGCGACGGGGTCGGCCACGAGGCGGTCGACCTTGCTCGGGTAGTGGTCGTCGTCGGCCCAGTTGGCCTCGCCCGGCGCGACCTCGCCGATCGCGTCGGCACGAGAGGCTGCGTACGCGGCGAGGCCCTCGACGAACGGCGCGAGGTCGAGCCGGGTCGGTTCCTCGGGGACGAACAGGTTCACGGCGAACGGGGCCGAGGTCAGCTCACGCGTCCGCGTGACCTGGTCGCCGAGCGACTCGGCGGTGAGATAGCCGCCGGCCAGGAACCCCAGCCCGCCGGCGTCGCCGACCGCGGCGACGAGTTCGGGCGTGGACGGTCCGCCGGCCATCGGCGCGGCGATGATGGGAACGCGGGTGCGGGGGAGATCGGCCATGGGGGTGAGATTACGCTCCTCGACTCGGCCGCAGGCGGCCTCGCTCGGAGAACGTTCACGAGGTGGGCGGCCTCGCTCGGAGAACGTTCACGAGGTGGGCGGCCTCGCTCGGAGAACGTCAGCCCTTCGTCGCCGTCGCCCCCATGAACGCCGCCCAGTTGTCCCGCGCCGTGAGCTCGCCGGAGCGGCCGATCCGCTCCAGCACCGCACGTGACGCGCGCCGGGTCGCCGAGTCCCACGTGCCGGTGACCTGGCACGGCTGGTCCCACACGTACGCACAGCAGGCCTGGATCGCCTGGTTCTGTACCCGCGAGCGCGTGTTGAAGACGGGGGCGCCGGCTCCGCTGACGCCGTTGTCCAGGTGGATGTGGTTGCGGTGGAGATCGTCGAAGTAGTAGGTCAGCACGTACGCGAACCGCGTGTGCAGGCTCGCGGCCAGCCGCCAGTACGCCCGGCGGTGCGCGCGCATCTGATCCGCCGGCAGGTCCTTCCACAGGTCCTGGCGACAGGAGACCAGCGTGCGACCACCCGCGCGCAGACGCGCGATGTCGAACGCGCGGCCCGAGTTGTGCCACGACGAGCAGGTGGTCCCGCCGTCGGTCCACGCACCATACGTGTCGATCGTCGTCACCGGGCCCAGCGCCCCGGCGCCCGCGCGCCACCCGTCCAGCCACGCCGCGAGCTGGGCGTGGAAGCCGCCGTCGAACGCGAACTCGCGCGGCTGGCGGTCCTCCTCATAGACCAGCGACGCGGTGCCGACACGCCCATGGAGGGTCAAGGACGACCGGGGTACGCAGGGCGCGTCCGGCTCACCGGTGCCGGTCGTGCCGCCGTCGGAGCACTTGCTCAACGCCAGCGCACCACCCCCGGCGACCGCCACGAGGCCGGTCGCGCCGGCGGCGGTGAGCAGGGTGCGTCGGGTCGGCAACGGTCAGCGCCGACCCTGCGCGCGCGCAACCATCGCCTCGACCGTGAGTTCCGCGGCCGCCACGTCGGCGTCGGTCGGGCGCGACACATCGCGGGCCCGCATGGCACGATCGTCGTCGAGCATCCCGGACACCCCGTCGCGGCCGAACTCGCGCGGCGTGACCTGGACTCGGTCGACGGGATCTCGGGTCATGCGCCCAGACTAGCCGTGGACCGGCAACGGCCGGTCGCACGAGAACCACCCAAGGAGGAGCCATGCCCGAGGGCCACACGCTGCACCGGCTCGCGCTCGACCTCGGCGCGCAGTTCGCCGGCACCGCGCCCGCCGTCTCGTCGCCGCAGGGCCGGCTCGCCGATGCCGCGGACCTCGTCGACGGCACCGTCCTCGAATCCACGAGCGCGCACGGCAAGCACCTCTTCCTCGACTTCGCCGGCGACCGCACCATCCACGTCCACCTCGGCCTCATCGGCACCTTCCAGATCGGCCCCGTCGGCCCGCCCCGCGGGCAGGTCCGCCTGCGTCTGGCCGACGCCACCACGGCCGCCGACCTCCGCGGCCCGCAGCTCGCAGCCCTGCGTACGCCGGCCGAGGTCGCCGCGGTCGTCGCTCGCCTCGGGCCCGACCCGTTGCGCGCCGATGCTGATCCCGAGAAGGCGTACGCGCGCATCCGCCGCAGCGGCAAGCCCATCGCCGCACTGCTGATGGACCAGACCGTGCTGTCCGGGGTCGGGAACGTCTATCGGGCCGAGGTGCTCTTCCGGAACCGACTGTCACCCTTCACCCCCGGCAGCGCCCTCAAGCCGGCGAGCTGGCGGGCGATCTGGACCGATCTGGTCGGGCTCATGCCGCTCGGCGTGCGGGACAACCGCATCGACACCGTGCGACCCGAGCACACGCCGGAGGCCATGGGGCGCCCTCCCCGCGTCGACGACCACGGCGGCGAGGTCTATGTCTATCGCCGCCACGACCTGCCCTGCTTCGTCTGCGGTCGCCTGGTGCGGACGCAGGTCGTCGAGGGCCGCAACCTGTTCTGGTGTGCCACGTGTCAGCGCCGCGGGTGAACGTCCTCGGCTGGTCGGCCGGCACGACCGCCGAGCGCATCGGCTGTCGGCTCGAGTTCGCCGACGACGGCCGCCTGCTCCAGGCCCGGCGGACCAGCGGCGAGCGCGTCGTCACGGGGTTCGGGGTGACGGGGGCGACGGTGGACGGCGTACGCGTCGGGCCACGCGAGACCTCCGCCGACATCCACCCCGACGAGGTCGAGCAGCGCTTCGCGCTGGGCGACCTGGCTGTCCGCGTACGCCACAACCTCGACCGCACCTGGCAACTGCGCCTCCTCCTCACCAATCCGACCGAGCGCCAGGTGGTGGTCGATCGACTGGGCTGGGAGGTCACCCCGGGGGCGGATGCCCGCGTGGTCGTGCACGCGGCCGGAGCCGTCGGTTCGGTGGCGTTCCACACGAGGCCCGGGTCCGTGCTCGCGTTCCGCCTGTCACGCGGTGAGTTCCGCGTGGACGACGAGGGGCTGACCTGCCCCCGCCTGGTCCTCGAGCCCGGTGCGTCGTGGTCCCTGGCGCTCCACGGCGAGTGGTACGCCGACCGCGACGCGGTGGCCGCCTCTGTCCCGGAGTGGTTCCCGGAGACGACGATCGGCGTGCTCGACGCCGGCGAGTTCGCCGTCCACCACCCCGACGCGGCCCACACGTGGCACGGCGATCGGAACGCCGGCGTACGCCTGGTCGAGGTCGCCGACGCTCGTGGCACCGCGGCCATCGAGGTCGCGGTGGCGCCGGCGATGGCCGATGAGGTGGCCCGCCTCGTGCGCGCGGCCGTCGACGCGGGCACCGTGGGCGATGCGGCCGAGGCTGTCGTCGTCGCCCTGGGCGCCACGTTGCAGGTGGACGACCGCTGCGCCGACCTCTTGGACGAGTACGCCGACCGCACCCCGGACGCCCCGTCCGCGCTGCAGGTCTGCCTCTGGTCGCGACTTGCCACGCTGGGCCGGCCGGGAATGTTCGAGCGCGCGCTCGAGACCGCGGCGCGACTCGCTCCCGGTCCCGGCACCGGACTCGCCGCCGTCCTCCTGTGGACCACCGGCATCATCGAGGGCCGCGATCCCGCCGGGTTGCGGTCGCGGGTGGAACGGTTGGGCGGTGGCGGCGACGACCCGCTCGACCCGGCCACCGTCGTGGAACTCGCGGGGCTGGCCGGCCGCAGCGACGACGTCGTGGCGCGCGCGGCCTGGGAACTGGAGCTGTTGTGCCACGCGGATCCGGGGGAGTTGTGGCCGCGACGGTCCGACGAGGAACTCGCCCGAGCGGTGGCCGTGCGTACGCTCGCCCAGGATCCCTGCGACGCGCTCGTGTCCCGGCTCCTGGCGCGGTGCGCCGACCGGGTCGACCCCCGCGACAACGCGGTCGTGCTGGCCTGGTTGGCGTTCTCGGGGAACTGAGCGTCAGCCACGCAGGCGGTTCCGGACGGCCCAGCCGCCCAATCCCGCGAGGCCGAGTCCGGCGCCCCCGAGGGCGGCCCAGGCGAGCGGGCCGGGGCCGGAGGATCGCCCGGCGGCCGAGGCGGGCGACGGCGACGGCGTGCCACTGGGGCAGTCGGCCGGGAGTCGCTCGAGTCCCGCACGCAGGAAGTCGGGCGACTGGGCCACCCACAATGTCTCCGGCCGCACGCCGGGCACTGTCACGACGCCGCCGGCGGCGACCTCCACGACGTCGTTGAGTGACCGTGGCTGTCCCCAACGGATCGTCACCGGCATCGCGAACCGGTTGGTGAACGTGATGCCGGCGCAGGCGGTCGACGCCACGAGGGTGTCCGTGCGGCCGTCACCGCACTCGGCCTGGGTCGTCAGCTCGGCGAGCACCCGGTCGCCCACCAGGACCGCGACCCGGTGGGGGCCGTCTGCCAGGGGTGGCGCGGCGACGGTGCGCCCGCCCGGGGCGACCACCGCGAGGTCGCTGATCGAATCGTCGACGCGCAGGCGCACGGCGAGGTCGGACGAAGTCCCGTTCGCGGCCCACACCGGCACGATGCGTCGCCCCTCCTCGCACTGGGCCGGACCGATCAGCGCCTTGGCGTCGAGGTCGGGCTCGGGGACCGGTGCAGGGGAGGGGGCGGGCGCGGTGGTCCCCGTGGTGGTCGACGCAGTCGTTGCGACCCTTGGGAGCGTACGGGTCGGTGCCGGGGCCTCGCTGGTGGTTCGGGTGGGCTCGCCCCGGCCTGTCGGAGGGGGAGCCTGGCGGGTCGGTGGACGCGTCGTCGCCGGAGGCCGCGTCGTCGGGGCCGGACGCGGCGGGGGCACCTGCGTGGTGGGGTCGGACGTCGTGGGCGCCGGCGCGCTGGTGGTCGTCGTCCCCCCGGGCGGCGGGACGTACCGGCTCGGCTCGGGGCCGGGGGACTCCGCGTACGCGAGGGGGATGGAGGCGCAACTCAACGCCAGCCCGAGGGGCACGGCGCACGCCAGCGGCAATCGCATGCGGGTCAGCGTAGTGGTTGAATCCCTGAACATCGGTGGATTCCGCCGGATGGTGTCCTGGACGAGGAGCGCGACCAGGCTGTTGGAGCGGATGACGGGAATCGAACCCGCGTGATCAGTTTGGAAGACTGAGGCTCTACCATTGAGCTACATCCGCGTGTGCTGCGCCGCCATGATAGCGGTCTGTTGCTGCGCCGCAAGAATAGCGGCCTGTTTCTGACCGCACGAACAGCGGCCTGTGGCATCGGGTTGGTGGTGACCGCCTTCCGGGTTAGCCTCGTCGCGTCGTCCCGCCTGACCCGGAGAGCACATGTCACAGTTCCACCCCACACCCGCGCCTGACCAGGGCACGCCCGACGGGGCGAACCGTGGCCGCACGGTGAAGATCGCCGCGATCGTCGTCGCACTCCTGCTCGTGGTCTCCGGCATCGCGTACGCGGTGTCCCGAAACCAGGGCAATCCGCCCATCGCGGCGACCCCGGCGCCCACGACTCAGGCCCCGGCGACCGACGCCCCGGCCCCGTCGTCGAGCGAACCGACCCCCGCGTCGTCCCCGTCGTCCGCGCCCACCCCCGCGGCCCCGGCCCCCGGCCCCAGCTCCAAGGCTGCCCCAGCGGGCTGCACCACGGCTGACGGCCTGATCCACGACCCGACGAAGTTCAAGGTCGAGGCGCGGGGCGTCGACTCCCGCATGATCACGGTCGGCAAGGACTCCGACGGCAACCCGGGCGCACCGCCCCCCTCCGAGAGCCAGACGACGGCCTATTACAGCGGCAGCCCCGAGGTGGGCGCGACCAGGGGCAACACGATCCTCACGATCCACACCTACTCCCCGAAGAACGGCGCCAACGCACTCGGCAACAAGCTCTATTCGGACACCCAGGGCCTCAAGGTCGGCGACGTCATCAAGATCACCGACGGCGACGGCAAGCAGGTCTGCTACCGCTACACGGGCAACAAGAAGGTGTGGGTCAACAGCTATGACCCCAAGTCGGGCGTCTTCCACAACCTCACCGGGCCGCCCCAGTTGGCCATCATGATCTGCTGGGACCACAACGCCAGCAACAACGAGTGGGACTCGCGCATCATCTTCTACGCCTCCCTGATCCCGGTCGGACAGTGAGCGGTGACCGCGGCTCGGCCGGGCGCTGATCACCGGGCCGATTCGTGGGCGGGGGCGTTGGCCCCTACACTCGGGAGGGTTCCCCTCGGGGAAACGGGGCGTAGCGTAGTGGCTAGCGCGCCTGCTTTGGGAGCAGGAGACCGCAGGTTCGAGTCCTGTCGCCCCGACGGGATCGCCGGTCCGCCGGCGCCTCGCGTACGCCGCCGTGCGTGCGACCAGAGCCAGAGAACTTGCCAGAGTACGCAGATCGACAAGACGATCACGTCACACCACGTCACACAGGGAGTGGACCTTGCCTAGCACCGTTGAGAAGCTGAGCCCGTCGCGGGTCAAGATCACCGTTGAGGTGCCTTTCGCCGAACTGAAGCCCGCGTTGGAGAAGGCCTACCGCGACATCGCGTCGCAGGTGAACATCCCGGGCTTCCGCGCCGGCAAGGTGCCCCCGATGGTGATCGACCAGCGATTCGGCCGCGGCGTCGTGCTGCAGGAGGCCATCAACGCGGCCCTGCCGGAGCAATACAGCAAGGCGATCACCGAGAGCGGCCTCAACCCCCTGGGTGAGCCGGAGGTGGAGGTCACCAAGCTCGAGGACAACGACGTGGTCGAGTTCACCGCCGAGGTGGACGTGCGCCCCGAGTTCACGGTCCCGGCCTTCGACAAGGTCAGCGTCGAGGTCGACCCCATCGACGTCACCGACGACCAGGTCGACGAGCAGATCGAGACCTTGCGCCAGCGCTTCGGCACCATGAAGGACGTCGACCGCGCCGCCGGCGAGGACGACGTCGTCACCATCGACCTCGTGGGGGCCAAGAACGGCGAGCAGCTCGAAGAGGCCACCGCCGAGGGCATCCAGTACAAGCTGGGCTCGGGCGGCATGCTCGACGGACTCGACGAGGCCGTGACCGGGCTCAAGGCCGGCGAGTCGAAGGAATTCACCTCCGAGCTGGTCGGCGGTCCGCTGCGCGGCGAGAAGGTCGACATCACCGTCACGGTGGCCAAGGTGCAGGAGCAGGAGCTCCCCGAGGTCGACGACGAGTTCGCCCAGATGGTGTCGGAGTTCGACACCGCCGACGAGATGCGCGACGACCTCAAGAAGTCGCTCGGCCAGATGGGGCGCCTCGAGCAGGCCGCGAACGCGCGTGACAAGGTCCTCGAGGCCGTCATCGCCGACGTCGACATCGACCTCCCGACGACGCTGCTCGAGGCCGAGACCAACGCGCGCCACGAGCAGATCCAGCAGCAGCTGGCGCAGGCCGGGCTGACGCTCGACCAATACCTCGAGGACGGCGACACCGACCAGACGGCCGAGGAGTTCTGGGCCGAGGTCGACGAGCGCTCCGCCGACGCGCTGAAGGCCCAGATCGTGCTCGACCAGGTGGCCGACGACAACGAGATCGGCGTCGACCAGAACGACATGACCCAGCACATCATCCGCAAGGCCCAGCAGAACGGCACCTCGCCGGACCAGGAAGCCCAGCACATGATGGAGCACAACCACATGGCTGAGTGGATGACCGAGATCCGCCGCGGCAAGGCCCTGGCGCTGATGGTCGAGGCGGCGAAGGTCACCGACACCGACGGCAACGACCTGAACCTCAAGAACCTGCGCGGCGACGGCACGTACGCCGACGAGGACGACGCCGAGGGCGACCCCGCGGTCGAGCTCGCCGATTCCGCCGACGCGGGCGAGGCCGAGGCTGACACGGCCGACGAGAAGAAGGCTGACGAGAAGAAGGCCGACAAGGACTCCGACGCCTGAGTCGTTCCACCAGCGGTCCGCCCCACGGATCGGCATCTGACATCGACGGCGGTCGCCCTGCGGGGTGGCCGCCGTCGTCGTGTCCCGGCCGGACCCCCGCCTCAACTACCGTGTGGCCATGACCGACGACCTCGACGCACTCGCCGATCGCGCCGACCAGTTGACCCGACGCCTCGAGGGGGCCGCGGCCTCGCGCCTGCGGGCGCGTACCGTCGCCGACCCCAGGGGCGTCATCACGTTCGAGATGGACGACCGCAACGAGTTGGCCCACGTCAAGGTGAGCCCGAGTTGGCGCAACCTGTCCGCCGACCAGCTCAGCGACGCCTGCGTGGAGGCCTACCAGGCTCTCGGCGACGCGATCCTGAATGACTGGGCCGAAGCACTGACGGCCGATGACGGCGCTGCGACGCCGCCGGTGCGTCCGGCACAGGGTCGTGGTGAGTTCTCGCTCCCGCCGGACGAGGTGCTGATGGCGTCGATGGAGCGCACGGCCCGCCAGTTCGAGCGGCTCGAGCAGTTGGAGGCCACGCGTCTGCGCGGTGACGTGCCCGTCGAGGACGAGGACCCCGTGGTCGGCAGGTCGCGCGACCAGCAGGTGACGGCCACGTTCAGCCCCGACGGCATGCTGACCGGCGTGGAGGTCTCTGGTGCCTGGACCTCCGGATCCCCGGTGCGCCTCGGGGAGGCGATCGCCGAGGCGATCCGCGATGCGGTGGCCCAGGGGGAGCGTCGCGAGGCCGAGCGGGAGCGCAACCCGTACGCGGCGCTGTCCGACGAGTTCGCCCGAGCCCAGAACCAGACCCGCAGCATGCTCCGTCGCTCCGGACTCGTATGACGAACCGGAAATGACCGGTTCGTGAGGTGCGGGGGGTGACCCCGCGTCCTCGCAGACTGGCCTGCAGGAGGTTCTCATGAGTGAGTCACAGCCCGACGCCACGTTCGAGTGGCCCACCGCGCGTGCGAGCGGCAGCCCCTTGATGCCCCTGCCCGCCCAGGGGCGCGTGGAGGGGGTCGCCGCATCGGCGCAGCGCGACAGCGAGGAGGCCGAGGCCGCCGCCGACCGCGAGCAGGGCGAGGTGTACGCCGCCCAGGTCGGCGGGGGCAGCGTCGAGGCGGGGGTCGACGGCGGTGTGGACGGTGGCGTGGAGGCCGGCATTTGGGAACGGATCGGCCCGCCCGATGTGGCGGGAGGTGCGCCTCCTGCCCCGGTGGACCCACCGGTGGCGGAGCAGCCGCAGGCCACCATGCCTGTGGAGGACGTTCCCGTCGCCCGTGATCCGGATGTGCCTGCGCCGGATGTGCCTGCGCCGGCGGACGGCGACCAGCGGCCTCCTGCCGAACCTGTGGTGGAGGTTCCCGAGGACGCCCAGAGGCTGACCGCCGATGGCGCGGTCGCCGACGAGAAGGTCGCGGTGACACCCGACGGCTCGGTCGTCGACACGCGCGGCGCCGACACGGTCCTCAACCTGAAGTCGGGCGAGACCGTCACCGTCAACAAGGAGGGCAGGGTCGTGGTCGACGGGTCGGCCGAGGGGGAGTCGGACCGCTGCGAACTCCGCGGCAGGGCCACGCTCGAGCTCGAGAACGGCACGAAGGTCGCTTCCGGACCGGATGGCGTCAAGGTCACGACCCCCGAGGGGCAGAGCTTCACGGTGAAGCCCGACGGCACGGTCGAGGTGGACCTGCCCGAGGCCGGGACGGATACACCGGAGCCCGGTGAACAGGGCCCGGGGGAGAACGGCCCGGGGGAAGGTGGCCCGAAGGAGGGCGAGCCGGGTGAGGAGAAGCCCGGTGAGGAGAAGCCCGGTGAGGGCGAGCCCAAGGACCCCGGCGAGTTCACGCCGCCCCCGGGGTCGGGAAACCAGGGTTCGGGCACGGGATCGGGTTCTGGAACGGGAGCGGGATCGGGTTCTGGCTCGGGATCGGGTTCTGGCTCCGGCTCTGGGACCGGTTCCGGCACCGGCACCGGGTCGGGAACCGGCGACGGCACGGGAACGGGCACGGGCACCGGCACGGGGACCGATTCGGGCACGGGCACGGGGACTGATTCCGGCACGGGGACCGGCGACGGCACGGGCACGGGCTCCGTCACCGTCGACACCGAGACCCTGCGCTCCAACGCTTCGGCCTGGGACCACCTCGCCAGTGACCTCAAGGACGTGGGATCGCAGGTGGACGGCCTGAGCATCGAGGCCGTCGACTTCGGGGTCGCCCAGGCGCTGCACGGGGGCTACGACGCCCTGCGTACGGCCATGAAGGGACTCACCGACGAAGGCAGCGCCGAGTTCACCGACATCGCCCAGGGCCTGCGTGATTCCGCGCAGAGCTACGACAGCAACGAGCAGCAGAACACGGCCGTGGCCGGCCAGATGGTCTGAGGAGGACGACATGGGTTGGGGATTCATCGGAGACGGCCTCGAGGCCGTGGGCGACGGGCTGCAGGGTGCGGGCGACATGCTCACCGGGACCGGAAAGGCGCTCACGGGCGACTTCGACGGTGCCCGCGAGAGCTTCGGCGACGCGGGCGGCCACTTCGTCGACGCGGGCGGGAACCTGGTGGAGGCGACCACCGGCGTGACGCAGTTCGCGCTGGCGCCCGGGCTCTACGTCGCCAAGGAGGCCTGGGACAGCCTCGGCAAGATGTGGGACGCGCTCGAGGGCGTACGCAACCGCGTGGAGTCGTGGCTCGACGGTCTCTTCAACCCGCTGCAGTGGATCTTCGACAAGGTGAAGTCGGTCTTCTCGAGCATCTGGGACGTCTGCGGCAGCTTCATCGAGAAGGCGCGCGAGATCCTGCGCGGCTTCAACGCGCCCGAGACGCTGCAGCAGGCCGCCCAGAAATGGCGCGAAGGTCCCTCCAAGGCCGTCGCCGCCATGATCCCCACGGTCAGCCAGCGTTCCGAGCTCGCGAAGTCGGGCTGGCAGGACGAAGCTGGCCGCGCGTACGCCGCCCGTGTCCCAGCGCAGGTCCAGGCGGTTGCCGAGACCAAGGTCCTGTGCGACACGACAGCGACCGCCCTGGAGGACACGTCGAAGGCGCTGCTGGCCTACTACACCGACTGCGGCGGGCTGGTCGGCCGCCTGTACGCAGCCACCCACGGCTCGCCGGGAAGCCTGTTCAGCCTGCAGGGGCTCAACAGCATCTTCGGCGGCGGCATCATGAACCTCATCAACACCATCAAGGGCATGGTGAAGTTCGCGAGCGAGATGCAGCGGATCCAGAAGGGGATGGCCGTGGCCGTCACGAACTCCCCGGCGTTCCCCGGCGGAAAATGGCCGGTCGCCCAGCAGGGCGGGGGCGGTACGCCGCCGCCGACCTGCCAGCCCCCGGGGTCACCGACGATCCAGACCGCGCCGTACACGCCGCCGCCGAGCACGGGGCAACCGGACGTGGTGGCTGTGTAATTGCGTCGATCCGGGCGAGCCTGCGTACGCGTTTGAGTCCCGAAAGGTCGTTCGAGGCGGTTCGAACAGACTCAAACAACCTTTCGGGACTCGAACAGCCTCAGGATCCCAGCTCGCGCAGCGCCGGGGCGACGTCTTCGGCGAACTGGTGCAGGAACCGGGCCTGGTCGTGGCCCGGGCCGTGGAACACGAGGTGGTCGAAGCCGAGGTCGGTGTAGAACCGCACCCTCTCCACGACCTCGTCGGCGCTGGAGGCGACGATCCAGCGCTTCGCGACCTGCTCGATCGGCAGCGCGTCGGCCGCCGCCTCCATCTCGCGCGGGTCGCTGATCGAGTGCTTCTGCTCCTTGGTGAGCGACAGCGGCGCCCAGAACCGCGTGTTCTCGAGGGCGCGCTCGGGGTCGCGGTCATAGGACAGCTTGATCTCGATCATCTTGTCGAGCTCCGACTCGGAACGGTCGTTCAGCGCGAGACCCTCGCGTACGGCCGGCATCAGCTCGTCGCGATAGAGCTCTTCGCCCTTGCCCGAGGTGCAGATGAAGCCGTCGGCCTGGCGACCGACATATTTCGCCATCGTCGGCCCGCCGGCGGCGACATAGACCGGGATCGGCTTCTCGGGCCGGTCATAGATCACCGCGTCCTTCGTCCGATAGAAGTCGCCCTCGAAGGTCACGTGCTCGCCGGTCCAGAGCTGCCGCATCAGGCGTACGCTCTCGCGCAGCCGGGCGAACCGCTCCTTGAAGTCGGGCCACCCCTCCTGGCCGACGGCGATCTCGTTGAGCGCCTCGCCCGAGCCCACGCCGAGCATGATGCGGCCCGGGTGGAGGCAGCCGAGGGTCGCGAACATCTGCGCCAGCACCGCGGGGTTGTAGCGGAAGGTCGGCGTGAGCACCGACGTGCCGAGCATGATCCGCTCGGTGCGGGCGCCGACGTGCGCGAGCCACATGAGCGAGTTGGGCGCGTGGCCGCCGGTGTGGCGCCACGGCTGGAAGTGGTCGGAGATGGTCGCGGAGTCGAGGCCGACCTCCTCGGCGAGCACCGCGAAGTCGGCGAGCTCGCGCGGGGCGAACTGCTCGGCAGAGGCCTTGTAGCCGATCTTGATCATGATTCTCCTCGGTCTGTGGCTGGCGGGTGGGTCAGGCGGGGGTCAGGACGTCGTCGGGAACCGGGTCGCGTCCGGGGGTGGTGACGGCCGGCGTGCGGCTGGTGTGCTCGTGCAGGGCCAGCGCGACGACCGAGGCCAGCACGACGGCGAACCCGGCCCACTGGGTCGGCCGCAGGTGGCCGCCGAGCGCGATGACGCCCACCGCGGCGGCGGTCAGCGGGAACGCCAGCTCGGCCAGCGTCGCTCGGCTCGCGGGCGTCGAACGCAGCCCGTAGTAGTAGAGGACCAGGGCGATCAGTCCCGGTACGAGCGCCAGGCTCGCGATGCGGGGGAGCGCGGCTGGCGCGATCGTGTACGCCGACCCGGTCGCCGGCACGATCGCCGCGAGGGCCAGCATGCCGAAGAAGAACCGGAGGGCCGTGACGTGGGCGAACGAGAGCTCGGCGCTGGCGCGGCGCCCCAGCACGGTCCCGAGCGCCCACAGCAGCGCGGAGCCGAGGCCGAGGAGCGCCGGGACGAGGGCGCGTACGCCCACCCCCGCGGGGTTCGGGAAGGCGAGGAGCCAGGCACCCGCCAGCGCCGGCACGGCGAACAGCCAGAACCGGGGCCGCAGGCGCTCGCCGAGCAGGGCCGCGGCCAGGGCGATGGCCATCACCGGCTGGAGCTTCTGCAGGACCTGGGGCGTGATCGGGTCGCCGAAGCGGAAGGCGAGGGTGAACAGCGTCGTGGCCAGGGCCGACGCGCCCGCCCCGATCACGACCGTCTCGACCTTGGCCCGGGCGGAGGCTCGCCACCACGCCTTCAGCGCGCCGACGAGCACGGGGCTGACGAGCGCCACCAGCACGAGGTGCTCCCACCAGACGATGGTCGGGGCGGCGTATTGCTTCGACAGCGGAGCGCGGAGCAGGCCCGAGAAGCCCCAGAGCGAGGCGGCCAGCGCGATGAGCCAGGTGCGGTCGCCGAGGCGGGGGAGCCCGGAGGATGCGGGGGAGTCGTTCACGCGCTCGAGGCTAGCGCGGCGGGTCAGCGCGCGGGGAGCGCGTCCGCCAGTGCGGTGAGCCAGGGGCGGGGGTCGAGACGCTGGTCGGCCAGCCATGCGTCGTCGAAATAGGTGTGGGCGTACCGGTCGCCGGCGTCGCAGAGCAGCGTGACGATCGAGCCGCGCGCGCCGGCCGCGCGCATCTCGGTCACCAATCGCGCGACGCCCACGATGTTGGTCCCGGACGAGCCGCCCACCCGGCGCCCGACGCGTTCGGACAGGAAGCGGGCGCCGGCGACCGACGCGGCGTCCGGGACCGCGATCATGCGGTCCACGACGCCGCCCACGAAACTCGGCTCGACGCGGGGCCGGCCGATGCCCTCGATGCGGGAGCTGCCGTCGACGGTGACGGTGTCGTCGTCGGCGCACCACCCGTCGAAGAAGGCCGAACCCTCGACGTCGACGACGCACAGGCGCGTGGCGAGCTTGTGATAGCGGAGGTGGCGCCCGAACGTGGCGCTCGTGCCGCCCGTCCCGGCCCCCACGACGACCCAGGTGGGGGCGGGGTGCGGCTCCAGCGCCAGCTGGGCCAGCGTCGACTCGGCGATGTTGTTGTGGCCCCGCCAGTCGGTGGCGCGCTCGGCGAAGGTGAACTGGTCCATGAAGTGGCCACCCAGCTGGGCGGCCAGGCGCCGCGACTCGCGGCACATCGCGTCGGCGCGGTCGACGAAGTGGCACTCGCCGCCCTCGGCCTCGATCAGGCGTACCTTCTCGGGACTGGTCGTCCGCGGCATCACCGCGATGAAGCACAGGCCCAGCATGCGCGCGAAATAGGCCTCCGACACCGCCGTGGAGCCCGACGACGCCTCGACCACCGGGGTGGTGGGGGAGAGCCAGCCGTTGACGAGGGCATACATGAACAGTGATCGGGCCAGCCGGTGCTTCAGGCTGCCCGTCGGGTGGGTCGACTCGTCCTTCAGATAGACGTCGATGCCCCAGTCCGTCGGCAGCTCGAGGCGGTGGAGGTGGGTGTCGGCCGACCGGTTGGCGTCCGCGTCGAGCAGGCGTACGCAGCGCGCGGTCCACTCGCGGGCCGCGAGGTCGCTGCGGTCGACGGATCGGACGCTGGCCCACGGGTCCACGCGTACCTCCTGGTCTGGGGGGTCATCGGGCCGGTCTCGACCTCCGGTCAGCCTAGCCCGCGAGGGCCCGTCGGGTGCGCCCACAGCGAACATCAGCCGCCCTCGCTCAGGATTGTCGCCCGCGCCGGGTAGGTTCGACGTCGTGAACAACATTCCGCTGAACCCGATGCTGGCCGCCGGTGGCACCGGCGTGAGCATGTCGGACAACGTCTACCAGTCGCTGCTGGCGAACCGCATCATCTTCCTCGGCTCCGAGGTGCGCGATGACAACGCCAACGCGATCTGCGCCCAGATGCTCCTACTCAACGCCGAGGACGCCGAGAAGGACATCTACCTCTACATCAACTCACCGGGCGGCTCGGTCGACTCCGGCATGGCGATCTACGACACGATGCAGTGGATCTCCAACGACGTCGCCACAGTGGCCATGGGCCTCGCGGCGTCGATGGGCCAGTTCCTGCTGTCGGCGGGCGCCAAGGGCAAGCGGTACGCCCTGCCCCACAGCCGCATCATGATGCACCAGCCGTCGGGCGGCCTCGGCGGCACCGCGTCCGACATCCGCATCCAGGCGGAGCAGTCGCTCCACCTCAAGAAGGTCCTGGCCGAGCTGATCGCCGAGCAGACCGGCCAGACCGTCGACCAGATCAACGCCGACTCCGACCGCGACCGCTGGTTCACCGCCCAGCAGGCGCTGGACTACGGCTTCATCGACCACGTCTACGAGAACGCGTCGCAGATCAGCGGCAACGACGCGCCGAACCAGTGAGGACCACAGGAATGAACGTCAACGACCTCGCCCGGTTCAACATGGAGCAGCGGGAGGAGGCCCTCCCGGGCGGCCTGGCCCCGGCCGGCCCGCGCTCCGACTACTACATCCCGCAGTGGGAGGAGCGCACGAGCTATGGCGTGCGCCGCGTCGACCCCTACACCAAGCTGTTCGAGGATCGCATCATCTTCCTCGGCACTCCGGTGAGCGACGACATCGCGAACGCGATCATGGCCCAGCTGCTCTGCCTGCAGTCGATGGACGCCGACCGCCAGATCTCGATCTACATCAACAGCCCCGGCGGCTCGTTCACCGCGATGAGCGCGATCTACGACACGATGCGCTACATCAAGCCCGACATCCAGACCATCTGTCTCGGCATGGCGGCGTCGGCCGCGGCCGTGCTGCTGGCCGCCGGCACGAAGGGCAAGCGCCTCGCCCTGCCGAACTCGACGGTGCTGATCCACCAGCCCGCGATGGGCCAGTCGTCGTTCGGCCAGAGCTCCGACCTGGAGATCCAGGCCAACGAGATCCTGCGCATCCGCTCGCTGATGGAGCAGATGATCTCCGATGCGACCGGCCAGGACGTCGACAAGATCAGCCGCGACGTCGAGCGCGACAAATACCTGACGGCCCCCGAGGCCAAGGAATACGGCATCATCGACGACGTCCTGATGTCGCTGAAGGACGCCTGATCGGCTGATCCCGCCACCGCGTACGCAGCGGCCCGCACCCCCGCCCGGGTGCGGGCCGTTCGGTGTCTTCCGAGGTCGCGGGGAGAGGGAAACCTCCGCCCCCGCGGACGCGCGTACGCGCCCCGTCCGGTCCTACGGTCGAAGCGATCGGGGACGCGGGTCCCCGGATGACGCGGGGGATCTGAGATGACGTTGCGACGGTGGTGGGCCCTGGCGGTGGCCCTCGTGGTGAGCACCCTGGGTGTCGGGGCCGGCGTACTCGCGGCCCACGGCGGCCAGAAGGCCCCGAGGCCGATCTTCTCCGAGGGCCATTCGGCCGATCCCGGGGTGGCGGTGACCGACAAGGGCGTGCGGGTCTATCTGACCGGCGGCCGCGTGCTCGGGGCCGACCGCGTGGGCGGGAAGTGGACCGTCGAGCGACGCCAGGCCGTACCCGGTGGCTATGGCTCGTGGGCCACGGGCGAGGGCGCCGCGTGGGCTCCCGACGCGGTGCGCCGCCCGGACGGCAAGTGGCTCTTCTACTACTCCGTGCAGGCCAAGAGCATGCCGGGCACCCAGCGCTGCATCGGGGTCGCCATCGGCGACAGCGCGAACGGCCCGTTCCAGGCGCGCGGCGACCGCCCGCTGATCTGCCCCCACCGCGGTGAGGACGAGGTGCAGGGGCGTCCGGTCAAGGATTCCGGCGTCATCGACCCGTCACCGGTGGTGACCGACCAGGGCCGCTTCCTGCTCTACAAGACCCAGACGGCGCCCGGCTCGATCCGCCTGGTGAAGCTGACCGACGACGGCCTGCACGTGCAGGGCAGGAGCCGCGAGCTCATCCAGCGCCGCGACAGCGTCGAGAACCCGACCATCGTCCAGCGCGGCAAGCACTTCATCCTGTTCGTCTCGAACAACTGGTACGACCAGTGCCGGTATGCCACCGCCTGGCGCCGTTCGACCGACATCTGGAGCTTCGCCGACAAGCCCGAGCACACGCTGCTCGACCAGAAGAACACGGGCATCTGCGGACCCGGCGGGGCCGATGTGGTCGACGGCACCGGGAACAACGACCAACTGATCCTCCACGGCTGGGTGTGCGAGGGCCTGAAGCCCTGCCCCATGACGGGCGTGGTGCCGAAGACGGCACACCGCGTGCTGTACGCAGCCAACCTCGGCTGGGGTGCCGATGGCGTCACGCCGACGCTGAAGGGCTTCGTGGAGCCGGGGGACGACCCGAAGCCGACGGTCACGCCGAAGCCGTCGCAGACGCCGAAGCCGTCCGGTACGCCGAAGCCGACGGTCACGCCGAAGCCGTCGGTCACGCCGAAGCCGTCGGTCACGCCGAAGCCGACGGTCACGCCGAAGTCTTCCGGGACGCCGACCGTGACCCCGAAGCCCGCGACGCCGAAGCAGACGGTGACTCCCGTGCCGAGCGAGCCGGTGCCCAGCGAGCCGGTGCCCAGCGAGCCGGTGCCCACCCCCGCGCCGAACGAGCCCGCGCCGAGCGAGCCCGGCGTACCGGCCCCGAAGCCGGCGGACCCGAAGCAGTACGACGAGCACGGGGGACTGGCCAACACCGGTCGGTGACCCGGGGGCGGTCCTGCGCTGTCAGCGAACACGCCGCCCAGACCGACCGATCCGCGCTCCGAGCGGGTAGTTTCGGGGGCGTCCGATTCCCTCGGACGCATCCCGCAGCCGACCCGACCAGGAGTTGACACATGGCGCGCATCGGAGAGAGCGGCGACCTGCTCAAATGCAACTTCTGCGGCAAGAGCCAGAAGCAGGTCAAGAAGCTCATCGCGGGCCCCGGGGTCTACATCTGCGACGAGTGCATCGACCTGTGCAACGAGATCATCGAGGAGGAGTTCTCCGAGGGATCTGACATCGGGCTGCTGGATGACCTGCCGAAGCCGCGCCAGATCTGCGAGTTCCTCGATTCGTACGTGATCGGCCAGTCGGCGGCCAAGAAGGCCCTGGCGGTCGCGGTCTACAACCACTACAAGCGGGTCCAGGCCCAGGCCGCGTCGACCACGCCGCGCCGCGCCGCGGAGGATGACGGGGTCGAGCTCGGCAAGTCGAACATCCTGCTGATCGGGCCGACGGGCTGCGGCAAGACCTATCTGGCGCAGACGCTCGCGAAGATGCTGAACGTGCCGTTCGCCATGGCCGACGCCACCGCGCTGACCGAGGCGGGCTATGTCGGCGAGGACGTCGAGAACATCCTGCTCAAGCTGATCCAGGCGGCCGACTTCGACGTGAAGAAGGCCGAGACCGGCATCATCTACATCGACGAGATCGACAAGGTCGCCCGCAAGAGCGAGAACCCCTCGATCACGCGCGACGTGTCGGGGGAGGGCGTCCAGCAGGCGCTGCTGAAGATCCTCGAGGGCACCACCGCCTCGGTGCCGCCGCAGGGCGGCCGCAAGCATCCCCACCAGGACTTCATCCAGATCGACACCACCAACGTGCTGTTCATCGTCGGCGGGGCGTTCGCGGGGCTCGAGCACATCATCGACCAGCGCATCGGCAAGCGACCGATCGGCTTCAACAACGACGCCGAGAGCCGCCGGGTCGAGAACGACGACCCGTTCTCCCAGGTGCGCCCCGAAGACCTCACGAAGTTCGGCCTGATCCCCGAGTTCATCGGCCGCCTGCCGATGATCTCGACGGTGACGCCCCTCGACCGCGAGGCGCTGATCCGCATTCTCGTCGAGCCCCGCAACGCGCTGGTGAAGCAGTTCCGCAAGCTGTTCGAGCTCGACGGCGTCGAGCTCGAGTTCACCGACGACGCCATCGAGGCGGTGGCCGACCTGGCGCTGGCGCGTGGGACGGGTGCGCGCGGGCTCCGGGCCATCCTGGAGGAGGTGCTCCTCAACGTGATGTATGACGTCCCGTCCGAGGAGGACATCGCCCAGGTCGTGATCAGTGCCGAGGTCGTCAACGACTCCGCACTCCCGACGCTGGTGCCGCGGTCGCAGGCCCCGAAGCGGGAGCGGCGCAGCAAGAGCGCCTGAGCGATCGACCCAGAAAGACTCCAGGACCGTCCACACCCGTGGGCGGTCCTCTCTGCTTCCCGCGTACTCGCATCGGGCATCGGTGCGTGTGAAAAGTGCGCGGGTGTGCGCGTTCTGCGGTGGGGGGTGGGTGTGAGGGTGCGTTCTGGGCGCGGGTGTGCGCGTTCTGCGGTGGGGGGTGGGTGTGAGGGTGCGTTCTGGGCGCGGGTGTGCGCGTTCTGCGGTCGGGGGTGGGTGTGAGGGTGCGTTCTGGGCGCAGGTGTGCACTTTTCACCACGCTCGTGGACGGTCCTTCTCATGTCCGACATTTTCCGACAGGATGTGCGACGCACCGCGCCGTTGCGGTGTCGAACGAGGAGATCACTGATGTCGCACAGCACCGCCGAGCTCGACGAGCACCTGTCGTCCGACCCGTCCCAGGTGAGGAGGGTCGCGATCGCGTCGGCGTTCGGCACCGGGATCGAGCTCTATGACTTCCTGATCTTCGGCCTGGCCGCGGGGCTGGTCTTCCCCAAGCTCTTCTTCCCCCAGTCCGACCCGCTGGTCGGAACGCTCCTCGCCTTCATGACCTTCGGTGCCGGCTTCGTGTCCCGCCCCATCGGCGGTCTCGTGTTCGGCCACTTCGGCGATCGCGTGTCGCGGCGCCTGATGCTCGTCATCTCGCTCGCCACCACCGGCCTGTGCACGCTCCTGATGGGCTGCCTCCCGACGTACGCCACCATCGGGGTGGCCGCGCCGATCCTCCTCGTGGTCCTGCGCATCCTCCAGGGCTTCTTCATGGGCGGCGAGCAGTCGGGCGCGTTCCTCATGGTGACCGAGCACGCGCCGGCCGGCCGCAAGGCCTTCTTCGGCGCCTCGGCGACCGCCGGCTCGCCCATCGGGTCGATCCTCGGTCTGCTCGCCTTCCAGATCACCGCGGCGGCCACCGGCCCGAGCTTCCTCACCTGGGGCTGGCGCATCCCGTTCCTGCTGTCGGTCGTGCTCATCGGCATCGGCCTGTGGGTGCGTCTGGGGCTCCACGAGTCCCCGGTCTTCAAGGCCATGCAGAGCGAGCGCGAGACGACCGGTCACCTGCCCATCGCGGGCGTGATGAAGAAGGGGCTGGGGCTGATGGTGGCCGGCATCCTGGTGCAGCTCGGCTTCAACCAGTTCATCTTCATCATCAACTCGTTCTCGAACGCCTACGGCACCCAGCAGCTCAAGATGAGCCGCCAGGACCTGCTCGTGAGCGGCCTGGCCGGCTCGGCCGCCATGCTGATCACGGTCTTCATCGCGTCGGCACTGGCCGATCGCATCGGCCTCTTCTCGACCATGATGATCGGTGCCGTGTTCCAGATCGCCTGGGCGTTCCCGTACTTCTGGTTGTTCAACACCCGCAGTGTCCCGATGCTCTATGTCGCGGTCGTCGTGGCCTATATCGGTCTCAGCTTCGTGTTCGGACCCATGGCCGCGTACTTCGTCAGCCTGTTCGACCCCGAGCACCGCTATTCGGGCGTCGCCCTGTCCTACAACGTCGGCGCCGTGCTCGGCGGCGGACTGTCGCCCTTCGTCGCCCAGTGGCTGATGAAGGACGGCTATGGCTCGACGGGCATCTCGACCTACATCCTGCTCGGCGGCGTCCTGTCGGTCATCGGCCTGCTGATGAGCCGCAAGCGTGTCGCGACCCACTTCCCGCGCCGCGTGCGTTCCTGAACCCCGTACGCGGACCCCGGCGGGTCAGCGCGGAACGACCGGCGGGGCGTACCCGCACAGCACCTCGCGGGCCCGCGTCGGGTCCTCCGGGAACGTGAACGCCGTGAGGCGTGGCGCGAGCCGCAGGTTCTCCATGAACCGTTCCCGGGTCATCGGCGCGGTGACCGCCTCGAGCAACACCGGCAGGTCGCCGCACTTCAGCGCGGCCGCCGCGTTGGTGATGTGGCGGTTGGTGAGTCGGTCGTTGTCGACGAAGCGCGCTGCCTGCCAGGCCGGGTCGGTGGGGCGGTGCCCCATGCGCGCCACCTGGGGGTGTTCGGGCTTGGCACGCGAGGTGACGGCGTCGGTGAGCGCGTGGCGGTCGACCAGGTGGACGTCGACGCCGGCCGTGACGGCCTGGATGCCCATGTTGTCGGCCACCAGGTAGGTGCGGCGGTCGACGGCGTCGAAGAGGATGCCGACGGGCCGATGCTGCGGATCAGCCCTCCGACGGCGGGCCTCCTGGTCGAGGCGCGCGCGTTCGTCGTAGGTGGCGCGCCCGAAGAGATAGCCGAGCAGTCGGTCGTCGCGATAGTAGGAGCGGCCCAGCGCGCGGTCCCAGGCGACGTCCTCGGCGTCGCGCGTGGACGCCGACCCGCGCCAGTCGGTGATCAGCACCGATCGGTGGGCGAGCGTACGGCTGTGCCAGAAGGCCCTCTCGTTGGCGACGCCGAGCTGGTTGGGGGTGCCCGCGTACTCGTCGGTCATCACGTCGATGGTGTCGGTGTAGGCGACGCGCGCGCCGCTGCCGACGGCCATCGCCCACCCGAGGCCGAGGGCCGCGGCGACAGTGCGCAACTGCTGACCCGGGCGTACGCCGATGACCGCAACCGGCAGGAGCAGCGCGAACACGGGCGGGAGCAGGAACCGCGCATGCATGAAGTCGCCGCCGACACGAACGACGTACGCGGCGTGCAGCACTGCGGGCACGACCGGGCACACCACCGTGACCAGCAGCCGCCAGTCGCGGGCGCGGGCCCAGCCGACCGCCGGACCGGCGATCAGCGCCGCGCCGAGCAGGAGCGGGAACCAGACCGAATAGGGGACGGCGAAGTCGCGCAGGTAATAAAGGCCCTGCTGCAGCTTGCTCGCTCCCGCATCCTTCGCCAGCGCCGTGTTCGGCACGAGCGCGGCGAAATAGCCCATCCGGAAAACCTGATAGGCCGCGGGGACCAGGACCGCCGCGACGAAAGCGCCCAGCCAGCCCAGGAGGCCGAACCGGCTCTGGACCAGGAGAGCGACCGCGAACGCGACGGCGTACAGGGCCGCGTCCGGCCGGACGAGCCAGCCGAGCCCGATGACGAACGCGGGCCACACGGGCCACCACGCAGCCGTGGCCGGCTCACCCTGTGCGGGGACGCGACGCACCAAGAGCCAATAGCAGAGCGCCAGCCAGCAGAACGTCAGGCTCGTCTCGAGCCCCGAGGTGGCGAAGTCCCAGAACGGGGGCAGGGCGACGACCGCTGCCGTGCCGAACGGCAGGAAACCCACGAGGTCGCTGGCGCTCCTGCGGGCGACGCGCACGCCCGCGAGGGTGGCCAGCGTGATCGCCAGCGTGGTCAGGACGACGCCGAGGACGACGCTGACCAGCCCGAGGTCGGCGCCCGGGGCGAGGAGGTGCAGTCCCGCGACGAGGGCGAGCCACAGCGTGCTCGTCCCGGCCTCGACGCGCTCGCCGGAGTTGAAGACGAAGCCGTTTCCGGCGAAGAGCTGCTGCAGGATGCGGATGTTGATCCATCCGTCGTCGGACACCCACCGAAGCAGCCAGCCGAGGGCGGCGATCGCGAGGATCGGGGCGAAGAGCGCGGCGAGGCTCGCGGTGCCGCCCTCGAGATTCCCCAGTGCCGGGACGCGGGCAGCGGCGTCCGCCGTCCACGCCCGCGCGCGCTCCATCCCGCTCGGTCCCTGCGCCGTCCCCGCGGGTCGTGCGCCGACCGGCTGCGTCTGCGCCACGCGTCAGCCGTTCGCGTCGGCGAGCTGGACGTCGACGGACAGCGGTGTGGGCGAATCGACCCACAGCACCTCGCCGGTGAGGCGTCCGACGGCGCGCAGGTCGGGCTCGATCGCCTGCAGGCGCTGCACGACATCGGCCGGCCCGTCGAACTCGGCGCGGGTCGCCTCGGTCTTCATCGACACCTTGGCCGTCGACTTGGCGCCGCGGATCGCGATGAGCGCGGCCGCGATGTCGTCGAGGAGCGACTCGTCACCCTCGTCGGGAAGCGCGTCGGTCGTGGGCCACGCGGCGCGGTGGACCGAGCCCTCGCGGAACCACGACCACACCTCCTCGGTGACGAAGGGCAGGAACGGCGCGAGCAGGCGCAGCACGGTGTCGAGCGTCGTCGTCAGCGCGGCCCGGGCGGAGGCGGCGGCCTCGTCACCCTGGGCGCCGTACGCCCGCTCCTTCACCAGCTCGAGGTAGTCGTCGCAGAACGACCAGAAGAACGTCTCGGTCACCTCGAGCGCCCCGGTGTAGTCGAACCGCTCGAAGGCGCGGGTCGCCTCCCCGACGACCGTACGCAGCCGCGCGAGCAGCGCGAGGTCGACAGGATTGGTCGGCGCGACGTCGGTCGCGCCATAGCCCAGCACGAACTTCGACGCGTTGAGCACCTTCATCGCGAGGCGGCGGCCGACCTTCATCTGAGTCTCGTCGAACGGCGAGTCGAGCCCCGGGCGGGCCATCGCCGCGCGCCAGCGCACGGCGTCGGCGCCGAACCGGTCGAGGATGTCGGTGGGCACGACAACGTTGCCCTTGGACTTCGACATCTTCTTGCGATCGGGGTCCACGACAAATCCCGACACCGTCGCGCGGCGCCACGGCAGCGAGCCGTGCTCGAAGTGGGACCGCACCACGCGCGAGAACAGCCAGGTGCGGATGATGTCGTGGGCCTGCGGCGCCATGTCCATGGGGAAGGTCAGGGCGAACAGCTCGGGGTCGCGCTCCCAGCCGCAGGCGATCTGGGGGCTCAGCGACGAGGTGGCCCAGGTGTCCATGACGTCCGGGTCACCGACGAAGCCGCCGGGCTGGTTGCGCTGGTCCTCGGTGAACCCGGGCGGGCAGTCGGAGCTCGGGTCGACCGGCAGCGTGTCCTCGGCCGCGGTGATGGGGTTCGCGTAGTCGGGCTCGCCGTCGGCGTCCAGCGTGTACCAGACGGGGAAGGGCACGCCGAAGAAGCGCTGGCGCGAGATCAGCCAGTCGCCGTTCAGGCCGCCGACCCAGTTGTCGTAGCGGTGTTTCATGTGCTCCGGCACCCACGCGAGCTCCTCGCCGCGGGCGAGCAGGTCCTGTTTCAGCGCCTCGTCGCGGCCACCGTTGCGGATGTACCACTGGCGCGTCGACACGATCTCGAGCGGCTTGTCGCCCTTCTCGAAGAAGTTGGCCTTGCGCTCGGTCTTCTTCGGCTCGCCGTCCAGGTCGCCCGACTCCCGCAGCATGGCCACGAGCGCCTCGCGCGCCGAGAACGTGGTCTTGCCGGCGAGCTCGGCGTACGGCTCGGGGTGGGTGAGCCACTCCGGCGTCTCGCGGAGCAGGCGCCCGTCGCGGCCGATCACCGTGCGGGTCGGCAGCTGCAGCTCGCGCCACCAGGTCACGTCGGTGAGGTCGCCGAACGTGCAGCACATGGCGATGCCGGCGCCCTTGTCCATCTCGGCGGCCGGGTGGGCCACGACCGGGATCTCGACGCCGAAGAGCGGCGACGTCACCGTGGTGCCGAACAGGGCCTGGTAGCGCTCGTCGTCGGGGTGGGCGATCAGCGCGACGGCGGCGGGGATGAGCTCGGGGCGCGTGGTCTCGACAAAGACCTTCTCGCCGTCGGGGCGGGCGTACGCGATGCGGTGGTAGGCGCCGGGATAGTCCCGCGCCTCCAGCTCGGCCTGCGCCACCGCGGTCTGGAACGTCACGTCCCACATCGTCGGCGCCTCCGAGAGGTACGCCTCCCCGCGCGCGTGGTTGCGCAGGAACGCGCGCTGGGCGACCGTGCGCGACGCGTCGGAGATGGTCTCGTAGAGCAGGCTCCAGTCGACCGACAGGCCCACGCGGCGCCACAGGTCCTCGAACGCCTTCTCGTCGATCGCCGTCAGCTCGTGGCACAGCTCCACGAAGTTCTTGCGGCTGATCGGCACCTGCTTCTTCGGGTCCGGCTTGGCCGGGGGCGTGAACGCGGGGTCGTACGCCACCGTCGGGTCGCAGCGCACCCCGTAGTAGTTCTGGACGCGGCGCTCGGTCGGCAGGCCGTTGTCGTCCCAGCCCATCGGATAGAAGACGTGCTTGCCGTTCATGCGCTGGTAGCGCGCCATCACGTCGGTGTGGGTGTAGGAGAACACGTGGCCCACGTGGAGCGAGCCGGACACGGTCGGCGGGGGAGTGTCGATGGAGAACACCTCGGCGCGTGAGGCGGGGCGGACGAACGCGTACGTCTTGTCCTGCGCCCAGACCGCGGCCCACTTGTCCTCCAGCCCCTCGAGGGCGGGCTTGTCGGGGACGCGGGAGGCGAGCGGCGCAGAAGTCATGGGGTGAATCCTATTGAGCGAGGCCCCGGTACGCACGTCGGTTGCGCGGACCGGGGGCCTGCGGGGCGGGGGGATCCGGGGTCAGCGGGCCTTCTGCCGGCGGGCTCCCCAGAAGGCCATGCCGAAGATCAGGGCGAGGCTGACCCACAGGGCGTACTTGTCGACCATCATCACGATGTCCACCGCGCGCTGGCCCGCCGCGTACCCCAGCCCGGCGATGAGGCCGACCCACAGCGTCGTGGACAGGATGTTGAGGGCGAGGAAGGCCGGCAGGCGCAGCTTCTGCCAGCCCGCGAACGCGTACGCGGCGGCGGTCGGGACGCCGGGGAGCACACCGATGAGGACGGCGACCGCGCCGACCCACTTCGGCAGGTGCTCGGCGCGGTCCACGCGCTCCTGCATCTTCGGGTTGGGGATGAACAGCCGCACGATGCGGCCGCCCCAGCGGCGACCCATCCACCAGAAGAGCCAGTCGAACTTGATGGAGCCGATGACGCCGGCGACGATCACGAGCCACAGGGGAGCCTGGCCGATGCGCGCGAACGCGGCTCCGGCACCGATCGCCGAGGTGTTGCCCGTGATGAACTCGAGCAGCACGGGGTTGCGACCCAGCAGGAACGGCTTGATCGGGATCATCGCGAGCGAGAGGGCGAAGGCGACGCCCATGCAGATGACCAGCGCCCTGTCGGTCCGCGTGGCCTTCCCCTCCCAGGGGATCACCTGACGCATGGCCGCGCGGCCCTCGGCGATGCGCTGCTCCTGGAGCTCTTCCTTGGTCAGAGGGCGCTCCGTCTCGGTCGTCACGGGCTGCTCGGTGTCGGGGGCCTTGTCGGGGTGCTCGGTCATGACTCCACTCTCACATCGAAGCGGGCAGCTGACCGGTGACGTGGCACACCGGCCGGCGGGACCGTGTCACTGCAGGCCCATGACAGATCTCACTCAGCGGGCCAGCCGCATGATCTCGGCGCGCAGCGACTGCGGATCGGCGGTCAGGTTCGCGGTGGCGAGCTTCTTCCCGTTCACCGTCAGGGTCGGTGTGGAGGTGATGCCGTCCTTCGCCGCGGTCGTGTCGACGCCCTTGACGAAGGCCTGGTGGCGCTGCTCACGCACGCAGGCACGGAACCCGTTGATGGCCGCGCCGCTGATGCCGGCCGCCTCGGCGATCTCGCCGGTGAGCTGGTTGTCGGTGAACCCGTCGCCTTCCTGGGCGGGCTGGTGGGCGAACAGGGCGCGGTGATAGGCCGCGTAGTGTCCGGCCACATCGGCGCAGGCGGCCGCGTTGGCGGCGCGGGCGGAGGAGTCGTTGCGCAGGTTGGTGTCGAGGAAGGTCATGGTGTGCACCTCGAGGCCCACCTCACCCTTGGCCGCCATGTCGTCGAGGACGTCACCGAACAGCTTCTCGAACCGTCCGCACGCTGGGCACTGGTAGTCGGCGTAGACCTTCACGACGGGTTTGCCGGAGCCCTTGCCGGGATTGGCGACGATGCCGTCACGCGCGGCCGTGGCGTGGGGCGGGACGCCGGGCTCGGTCGACGGCGAGCCTGTGGTCGGCGTGCGCCCGGGCAGGGTCGACAGGGTGGTGAGCGCGCGCCAGGCGGCGAAGCCGCCGATGGCCAGGAGCAGGACCACGACGCCGGCGACGATCGCGACGACGGGGCCGTTCTTCTTCGGCGGGTGCCCGCCGTTCACGGGACCCGGTTGCGCCCCCTGGCCCTGGGGAGGTTGCGCCCACTGGCCCGGCTGCCCCTGCTGTGGCTGTCGCCACTGGCCCTGCCCGCCGGGAGGGGGCTGGTGGCTCACTTCGCCGCCGCGTCGATGGCCGCCTTCACTGCGGTCTTGTCGCCGACGAAGTTCTTGGTCTCGACGACCTTGCCGTTGACCTTCACCGAGGGCGTGCCGGTGATGCCGGCCTCGCCCGCCTTGACGTCCATGGAGTTCACGTACGACTTGAACTTGCGCGACGTGAAGCAGCTCTCGAACGACTGGGCCTGGTCACCGGTGATGCCGGCCTGCTGGGCGAAGTCCTTCTTCAGCTGGTCGTCGGTGTAGCCGACCCCCTCCTGCGCGGGCTGGTTCTTGTAGACGGTGCGGTGGTAGGCCGCGTAGTGACCCGCCGCATCCGCGCACACCGCCGCGTTCGCGGCGCGCTCGGAGGCGTCGTTGCGGAGGTTCGTGTCGAGGAACTTCATGGTGTGGTTCTCGAGCTGGATGTCGCCGGCGTTCGCCAGCTCTTCGAGCTGGGGGCCGACGCGGTCCTCGAACTGCTTGCAGGCGGGGCACTGGTAGTCCTGATAGATCGCCACCACCGGGGCGCCGGGCTTGGCCTTGCCGGGGTTCATGACGATGCCGCCCTTGTCCTTGGTCGCGTTCGGCGGGATGTTCGCGGCCTCCGCCTCGCGGAACTTGATCACGGCGAACGCGATGCCGGCGATGAGCGCCAGGGCCAGCAGCCCGCCGACGATGGCGAACACGGTGCGCTGGTTCTTGCGGCGCTTCGCCTCGGCGATCTGGGCGGCGCGCAGTTCGGCGCGGCGGCTGCCCTGCTTGGCGGGCTTCGGCTTGCTCATCGGTGTTCCTTTGCGGGGTCAGGGCGGTGGTCGTGGGTGTCGGTGACGTCGTCGTCGGGGTCTTCGTCGTCGTCGAGATCGGCGTACGCGGCCGCGTACGACGGCTCGCCGAACAGGCGCTCGTCGAGGCTGAAGGGCGTACGCGGGCGCCAGACCAGCCAGGCGCCCAGGAGGAAGAGGCCGAGGTCGCGCGCGATCTCGACCGGATATTTGCGGCGCGCCTCCTCCCACGCGATCTCGCCGCCGCCGCCGAAGCAGCCACAGTCGATCGCGATGCCGCGCGCCCAGGCGGCGGCGATGCCGATGATGAAGGCGAGCATCATCAGCGAGCTGAGCAGGCCGGCCCAGCGAGTCAGGAGACCGAGGATCAGCAGGAGGCCGACGACGATCTCGACCATCGGCAGGGCATAGCCCACCACGAGCGCCAACTCGTAGGGGAGGATCTGGTAGCCCCGCACCGCGAGCACCGACTCGTCGAGGTGGAGGATCTTCGCGCCGCCGGCCCACAGCCACACGACGCCGAGCACGAGGCGCGCCGCCAACCCGATCCAGTCGGGCAGGCCGTGTCGCCGACGGGCAGCGGTCGCGACATGCTCGGGGCTCATGGCCCACAGCATAGGATGCGAGATGAAATGACAACGAATCACGAGAAGCTCGTGGCGGAACTGACCGCCCGATGGCCCGAGCACCGCGTCGCGCCCAGCCTCAACCGCATCCAGGCCCTGATGGACCTGCTCGGCGAGCCCCAGAGGTCGTTCCCGGTCATCCACGTGGCCGGCACGAACGGCAAGGGCTCCACCGCCATCATGATCGAGGCGCTGCTCCGCGCCACGGGGCTGCGTACGGGCCGGTTCTCAAGCCCCCACCTCGTCGACGTCACCGAGCGCATCGCCATCGACGGACACCCGATCTCCCAGGAGCGCTTCGCCGAGGTCTGGGCCGACATCGCCCCCTACGTCGCGATGGTCGACGAGATGGACCTGCCGGCGGGCGACGGAGGGCCCGGCTGCCCGATGACGTTCTTCGAGGTGGTCACGGCCATGGCGTACGCGGCGTTCGCCGACGCCCCCGTCGACGTCGCGGTCGTCGAGACCGGCCTCGGCGGAACCTGGGACGCGACGAACGTGGCCGACGGCCAGGTCGCCGTCGTGATGCCGGTCGGGCTCGACCACACTCACCTCCTCGGCGACACCATCGCCGAGATCGCGGCCGAGAAGGCCGGCATCATCAAGCCCGGCGCCATCGCGGTCCTCGCGGGCCAGGAGCCCGAGGCGGCCACGATCCTGCTCGCGCGCTGTGCCGAGGCGGGGGCTGTTCCGCTGCGGGAGGGCCTCGACTTCGGGCTGCTCGAGCGCCAGCAGGCCGTCGGCGGCCAGGTCATCCGCCTCAACGGGGCCGAGGGCCCGATCGGCGACATCCACCTCCCGCTCCACGGCGCCCACATGGCCCGCAACGCCGGCGTCGCGCTGGCGGCCGTCGAGGCGTTCCTGGGCGCAGGATCCGGCGGGGGAGGCAAGCCCCTGTCCGGCGAGGTCATCACCGACGGTTTCGCCGAGGTACGCGCCCCCGGGCGCCTCGAGTCGGTGCGCCAGTCGCCGCCGATCGTGCTCGACGGCGCCCACAACGTGCCGGCCACGCTGGTGACCGCCGAGGCCGTCCGCGAGGCCTTCGCGTTCGACCCGATGGTGGGTGTGGTGGCCATGATGCGCGACAAGGACGTCGAGGGCGTCCTCAAAATCTGGGAGGAGCACCTCTCGGTGATCGTCTGTACGCAGGTCTCCTCGACCTCGCGCGGGCTCCCGGCCGAGGAACTGGCGGAGCTCGCGACCAGCATCTTCGGGGCCAACCGCGTACGCGTGGCTCCGCGTCTGGATGACGCGCTCGAGCTCGCGACCACGCTGGCCGACACCGATGGGGGCCTGCCGGGCGTACTCGTCACCGGATCGGTCATCGCCGTGGGCGAGGCCCGCGGTCTCCTCGTCGACGAGCGGCCCCAGGAGGCCGAGGAGGTCGACTGGGACGCGACCGACGAGGAGGTCGCGCTGCCGGGGGAGAGTGACGACGACGATCGCCGCGACAGGTTCGACGGCAGCGAGCGCGACGACCGGGACGATCGATGACCCTGCGCCCCGACAACCCCATGGGCAAGGTGCTCATGGCCGTGCTGATCTTCGAGGTCATCGTGTTCGGCCTCGCCATCCCGGTGATGATCATGACCGCCGACGTGACCCCGGTGACCGCCTCGCTCGCCGGGGGTGCCGCGGCCCTGCTGGCCGTCGCGGCGGCCGCGATGATGCGCCGGCCCCGGGTCGGGTACGCCCTGGGCTGGCTCACCCAGCTCGTCGGCGTCGCGCTCGGCTTCCTGACCTACGGCATGTTCGTCATGGGCGCGATGTTCCTCACGCTCTGGATCACCTGCTTCGTGCTCGGCAAGCGGATCGAAGAGGTCCGCGCCGCCCGCTAGGCTGCCGCCATGAGCTCTGAGCGCACCCTCGTCCTGATCAAGCCCGACGCCGTCCGCCGTTCGCTGGTGGGGGAGGTGCTCGGTCGCTACGAGCGCAAGGGACTGACGCTCGTCGCCCTGGAACTCCGCACCGTCGACGGCGAGATGGCCGACCGCCACTACGCCGAGCACGTCGAGCGTGACTTCTATCCGCCGCTACGGGCCTTCATCACGTCCGGGCCGCTCGTCGCGCTGGTGCTCGAGGGGGACAGCGCGATCGACGCCGTTCGCCTGATCAACGGCAAGACCGACGGCCGCGCCGCGGAGGCCGGCTCGATCCGCGGTGACCTCGCGCTGTCGAACCGCGAGAACCTCGTCCACGCCTCCGACTCGCCCGAGTCGGCGGCGCGCGAACTCGCGCTGTGGTTCCCCGGGCTCGCCGCGACCTCCGAGGCCTGAGCGTGACGGCAGGGCCGGGCGGACCGGAACCGCACGCGCCGCTGGGGCAGTGGCCGCAGGCGCAGGGTCCTGACGGTGCGCCGCCGAACCCCGCGTACCCGCCGTACGCACCGTCCCACGCCCCCAACCCGTACGCGCCCGCGCCCTACGCGCCCATGCCCAAACCGCCGGCGCTCCCCGTCGAGGAGCGCACGTACGCGGAGTTCCTGCGGACGCCAGCCAACGCGTGGTGGCGCTCCCTCGTCGCCCTCCTCATGATGGGGGCGATCTTCGGGGTGGTCTCGCTCCTGCAGGCCATCCCCCTGTTCGTCGACCTGGCGAGCGGACGCGCGTCCATGGAGGACCTGCAGGCCGGCAAGATCACCATGTCGCCGGTGTTGCTCGCGGTGACCGCGGTCAGCCTCGCGCTCCTCATCCCGGGCGCGATGCTGACCCAGAAGGTGACCTTCGGCCAGCAGGCCCGCTGGCTGCATTCGGTGGAGGGCCGGTTCCGGTGGGGGTGGGCGCTGCGCTGCCTCGCCGTCATGCTGCCCATCTGGCTGCTCTGGCTCGGCATCCCGACCCTGCTCGACACGACGCCGAAGGGCGACACCTCGCAGGCGGCGGCCTACATCGCGATCGCGCTCCTGCTCATCCCGTTCCAGTCGGCGGGCGAGGAATACATGTTCCGCGGGCTGATCAACCGCTCGGTGGCCGCGTGGTTGCCCGAGAAGTTCGGTCTCGTCGCAGGGGCACTGGTGTCGTCGGGGTTGTTCACGTTGGTGCACGGCGCGGGAGACCTCTGGCTGAACTTCTACTATTTCAGCCTGGGTCTCGTCTTCTGCGCGCTGACCTGGCGCACCGGCGGGCTCGAGGCGTCATCGGTGCTGCACGCGGTCAACAACGTCCTGGCCTTCACCGCCGCCGCGCTGACGGGCCACATGTCGGAGGGGTTCGACCGCAGCGCGGGACAGGGGTCGCCCGTCATCCTGATCTCGCTGCTGGCCGGCCTCGTGGTGTTGGGGTTGGTCGAGCTGTGGCACCGGCGCGGGCCGTGGCTGCGCGTGGCCGCGCCGGGTCGTGAGCTCATCGCGGGTCAGCCGACGCTGCGCTGACAGCGCTCGCCGTCTCACTGCGCTCGCTCGGAGGACGTTGTCGAGCCAGCGCAGCGGCGCGATTGGACCTGTCGGTGGGGACGCGTACGCTTGTTCCCCTATGACCACCGACACACTGCCCACGCAGGCTCCCTCGCCGGAGCCGGTCTTCGCGCGCCTCGAGCCCCTGCTGTCGTCGGTCTCGAAGCCGATCCAATATGTCGGCGGTGAGCACAACTCCGTCGTGAAGGAGTGGGACGCCGTCGCAGTCCGCTGGGCGCTGATGTATCCGGACGCCTACGAGATCGGCCAGCCCAACCAGGGCGTCGCGATCCTCTATGAGGTGTTGAACGAGCGCGACTGGATCCTCGCCGAGCGCACCTACGCGGTGTGGCCCGACATGGAGAAGGTGATGCGGGAACACCAGATCCCCCAGTTCACGCTCGACGCCCACCGGCCGGTGGGCGCCTTCGACGTGTTCGGGGTGTCGTTCTCGACCGAGCTGGGCTACACGAACATGCTGAACGCGCTCGACCTCGCGGGGCTGCCGATCCTCGCGGTCGATCGGCGCGAGTTCGACCCCATCGTCATCGCGGGCGGCCACGCCGCGTTCAACCCCGAGACGATCGCCGACTTCATCGACTGTGCCGTGCTGGGCGACGGCGAGGAGATCGCGCTGAAGATCTCCGACGTGATCCGCGAGTGGAAGGACGAGGGCCGCCCGGGTGGGCGCGACGGCGTCCTGCTGCGCCTGGCGGAGACGGGCGGTGTCTATGTCCCCAAGTTCTACGACGTGACCTACCTGCCCGACGGTCGAATCCAGCGGGTCGCGCCCAACCGCTCCGGCGTCCCTTTCCGCGTCGCCAAGCACACGCTGATGGACCTCGATGCGTGGCCCTACCCGAAGAAGCCGCTGGTGCCGCTCGCCGAGACGGTCCACGAGCGCTATTCGGTGGAGATCTTCCGCGGCTGTACGCGCGGCTGCCGCTTCTGCCAGGCCGGCATGATCACGCGCCCGGTCCGCGAGCGCAACATCGAGACGATCGGCCAGATGGTCGAGGGCGGCCTGAAGGCGACGGGCCTGGAGGAGGTCGGCCTGCTGTCCTTGTCGAGCGCAGACCACACCGAGATCGGTGAGGTCACCAAGCAGCTCGCCGACCGTTATGAGGGCTCGAACGTCTCCCTGTCGCTGCCCTCGACGCGCGTCGACGCGTTCAACATCACGCTGGCCAACGAGCTGTCCCGCAACGGCCGGCGCTCGGGCCTGACGTTCGCGCCCGAGGGCGGCTCGGAGCGCATGCGCAAGGTCATCAACAAGATGGTCGATGAGGACGACCTGATCCGCACGGTCGCGACGGCGTACGCGAACGGCTGGCGCCAGGTGAAGCTCTATTTCATGTGCGGGCTGCCCACCGAGACCGACGAGGACGTGCTGGCGATCGCCGACATGGCCAAGCGGGTCATCTCGACCGGCCGCGAGGCCGCCGGACACCGCGACATCCGCTGCACGATCTCGATCGGCGGGTTCGTGCCGAAGCCCCACACGCCGTTCCAGTGGGCCGCCCAGCTCGATGTCGAGACCACCGACGCGCGCCTGCAGAAGCTGCGCGACGCGATCCGCGAGGACAAGCAGTACGGCAAGGCGATCGGCTTCCGCTACCACGACGGCAAGCCCGGCATCATCGAGGGGCTGCTGTCGCGCGGCGACCGCCGCGTCGGTCGGGTCATCGAGGCGGTCTGGCGCGACGGGGGCCGGTTCGACGGCTGGTCGGAACACTTCTCCTACGATCGCTGGACCGGTCTGGCGGCGCGCGAGCTGGCTGCGTACGGCGTCGACCTCGACTGGTTCACCACGCGCGAGCGCGACTATGACGAGGTGCTCCCGTGGGACCACCTCGACTCGGGCCTCGACCGCGACTGGCTGTGGGAGGACTGGCAGGACGCCCTCGACGAGCGCGAGGTCGACGACTGCCGCTGGACGCCCTGCTATGACTGCGGTGTCTGCCCCCAGATGGACACCGAGATCCAGATCGGCCCCACCGACAAGGTGCTGCTGCCGCTGCCGACGGTGCGTTCGGGGTTGGCCGGGGGCTGAGCCCCGCGCTGCGCTGCTGAACACCCAACTTGTGCACACGCGTGCGCAGGGTGCGTCGACACGCCGGGGCGCGTGGCCCCAAACGTGCACACGCGACAGGGGCGCCGATCGTCGTTGGCGTCGCCGATCGCACTGAGGTCCGGGACACTCCTGCCTGCCGGTACGCGAGGCTATAGTGACAATCATGTTCACCAAGAGGGATGGATCCCTCCTCTCCTCACCGGGGTTCTCGTGGTTCGTCCTGGCCCGCCTGCTCGTCTGGGCCGGCGCCGGCACCTCGGTCGTCGTGCTGCCGGTCCTGGTCCATGACCGCACCGGGTCCGCGTCGCTGACCGCGCTCGTCGGCGCCGTCGAGGTGTTGCCCTACCTGATCCTCGGCCTCCCCGCGGGGTCCCTGGCCGACCGCCACGGGCGCCGCGCGATCATGGTCGGCGGGTGCGCCGCGGCGTCGATGGCGCTGGCGAGCGTGCCGCTGGCAATGCTGGCCGGCGGGCCCGCGACCAGCCACGTCCTCGGCGCCGCCCTCGTCGTCGGCCTTGCCCTCGTGCTGGTGGACGCGGCGGCGTTCGCCTCGATCCCCACGCTGGTCGGCCGCGAGCGCATCGCCGAGGCCAACGGCCTGCTGACCACCCTCGGCACGATCGTCGGCCTCGTCGCCCCTGGCGTCGGCGGACTCCTCCTCACGGTGCTGCGTCCCGCTTCGGTGCTCTGGGTCGAGGTCGCCTGCCTCGCCCTGGCCGCCGTGCTCGCGATCGCCCTGCGTCAGGTGGACCGCGACCGATCCGCCGATCCGCCGCCCGAGTCGTTCGCCCGGTCTATCGCGGTCGGCGTACGCTTCGTCGCCTCCCACGCCCTCATCGGGCCGCTCACCTTCCTCGGCATCGGAGTGAGCCTCGCCAGCGGCGCCGTCGTCGGCCTCCAGGTGCCGTACGCGATCGAGGTCCACCACGTCCGCGAGTCGTCGGGCCTGCTCGGGCTGGTGTTCGTCGCCTCGGCGCTCGGCAGCGTCCTCGCCGGGGTGACCGCACCTCGCGTACGCCGCCGCTGGTCGCCGGGAGCGGTCGCGACCGTCGGCTATGCCGCGGGATTCGCCCTCGTCTGCGGCTTGGCGTACGCGCCATCGCTCCCGGTCGCGCTCGGAGCCCTGACCTGCTGGTCCTGGTGCAGCGTGACGGTCGTGATCAACGGCATCGTGACGCGCCAGGAGCTCGCGCCCGAGACGTTGCAGGGCCGCGTCCACGCCACGGCGCGCATGATCGCGTGGGGCGGGCAACCGCTCGGGGCACTCCTGGCGTCGGCGCTGGTGGGGTCGTTCGGCATCCGTCAGACGCTGGTGGTGGCGGCGCTCGGACTCGTCGTGGCGACCGCCGTGGCCCTGGCACTGAGGCTGCCGGGGCGGCGACCGGCCCCCGCCGAGCCGGAGGAGGTCACGGTCTAGGGTTGGAACCATGCCTGAGCCCCGCGCTTATGCCGAACGCCGCGCCGACACGCTGAACCTGCTCGCGACCCCCGGGATCGATGCCTGGCTGTCGACGGTCGCGTCCCATCCCTACGTGACGCCGCTGCCGATGGCGTGGCACCAGGAGTCGGTGCTGATCGCGGTCCCGGAGCCGTTTCCCGCGACCCGCCACCTGAAGGCCGACCCGCGCGTACGCCTGGGGGTGGGCTCCAGCGCCGACTGCGTCGTCATCGACGCCCAGGTCACCGACTCCCACTCCGTGCCGGAGTTCCGGAAGAACCACGGCGACCTGATGGCGTCCTACGAGGCGCAGACGGGCGCCGAACCGGCGGACAGCTCGGAGATGTATGTCTTCCGGCCGCGCCGCATCCAGGCGTGGCGCGGCGAGTTCGAGGGCGCCGACCGCACGCTGATGCACGACGGCATGTGGCTGGTGCAGCCGACGAGCGGCTGAACCGGGCTTCGACTCGGCCGCAGGCGGCCTCGCTCAGCCAACGTGGGGTGGGCCGAGCGCCTGAACCGGGCTTCGACTCGGCCGGAGGCGGCCTCGCTCAGCCAACGTGGGGTGGCCGAGCGGCGGAACCGGGCTTCGACTCGGCCGCAGGCGGCCTCGCTCAGCCAACGCGGGGTGGCCGAGCACCCGTCCCCAACGTTGGCTGAGCGAGCGCCAGCGAGTCGAAGTCAGCCCTTCCGCTTCGGCGTCAGCTCGTTCGTCACCACGTCGATGCGCGGATAGTTCGGCTTCCACATCTGCGAATAGATGTCCTGGATCGGGTTCTCGAGCTCGACCGTCGCCACGCCGTCCTCGACCGCGGCCTCGGCGACCCGCAGCGCGACCGTCGCCGACACCGCCCGCAGCTGCGTCATCGACGGCAACACGGCCGAACCACGCTTCGTGGCCTCGGTCAGTTCGGCAACCGCCTCGGCGGCCGCCGCGACCATGTGGTCGGTCACGCGGGTCGCGCGCACCGCGATGGTGCCGAGCCCGATGCCGGGGAAGACCAGCGCGTTGTTCGCCTGGGCGATCTCGAAGTCGATCCCGTCGTGGTGGACCGGCTGGAAGGGCGACCCCGTCGCCATCAGCGCATTGCCGTCGGTCCACTTCATCACGTCGCTCGGCAGCGCCTCGGACTTCTTGGTGGGGTTCGACAGCGGCATGATGACGGGGCGGCGGCAGCCCGCGTACATGTCGGTGACGATCGCCTCGGTGAACGCGCCCGGCTGGGCCGACGTGCCGATGAGGATGGTGGGCTGGACGTTGCGCACGACGTCGGCGAGCTCGTAGCGGCCCGGTGCGTCGGTGCGCCAGCCCTTCAGTTCGGCCTCGTCGCGCGCGTACGGCTCCTGGAACGAGCGCATGCGCGCACCGGTGTGGATCAGGCCGCGCGAACCCAGCCCCCAGAACCGCTTGCGGGCGTCCTCGACCGACAGGCCCTCGCGCACCATGATGTCGGTCATCAGGTCGGCGATGCCGATGCCGGCGGTGCCGGCGCCGTGGATCACGACGCGCTGGTCGGACAGCTGCTCGCCCTTGGCCTTGGCGGCGGCGAGGGCGGCGGCCACAACGACGGCGGCGGTGCCCTGGATGTCGTCGTTGAACGTGCAGTGCTCCTCGCGATATTTGTCGAGGATGCGGTGGGCGTTCGACGCGCCGAAGTCCTCCCAGTGGAGGAGTGCCTTGGGGAACATGCGCGTCGCGGTCTCGACGAAGCGGTCGACGAACGCGTCGTACTCCTCGCCGCGCACACGGGCGTGGCGTACGCCGAGGTAGCCGTCGTCGTTGAGGAGTTCGAGGTTGTCGGTGCCGACGTCGAGCACGACGGGCATCACGCGCAGCGGGTGGATGCCGGCCGCCGCGGTGTAGACCGACAGCTTGCCGACGCAGATGCGGATGCCGCCGACGCCCTGGTCGCCGATGCCGAGGATGCCCTCGGAATCGGTCACGACGATGAGGTCGACGTCGTCGGCGCCCTGGCCATAGGACTGCAGCGCGGCCTCGACGCCGTCGGGGTCGTCGATCGACAGGAACACCCCGCGCGGGCGGTGGAACCACTGAGAGAACTGCTGGATCGCCTCGCCGATCGTCGGCGTGTAGATGATCGGCAGCATCTCCTCGAGGTGCTCGGTCAGCAGCCGATAGAACAGGATCTCGTTGCGGTCCTGGAGCTGCGTGAGGAAGACGTTCTTGCTCAGCGCGTCGGGCTGGGCCTCGAACTGCTGATAGATGCGCTTGAGCTGCGAGTTCATGGTCGTCACGGCTGGGGGGAGCAGGCCGGTCAGCCCGAGCTCGTCGCGCTCGGCGAGCGTGTACGCCGTGCCGTAGTTGATCATGGGGCGGGCAAGGATCTGACGACCGCGCACGGCGATCTCGACCTTCTCGCCGGCGCCTTCGGGAGAGAACTGATATTGGCGGGCCACGGACCGAACCCTAGTGATGACCGGCCGGTACGCCAACCGAGGAACGTTCTCCGCGCGAGCGCCGGGAGACGAGGAGCACGGCGTGCCCTGCGGCTCAGAGCTCGTCCTCGAGGAATCGCGGCCGCGACGCCAGCAGGCCGAAGGCGACCAGCGGGACCAGCATCAGGGCCATCATCGCCAGCGGTGCGGTGAACCCGCCGGTCGCGTCGCGGAGCACGCCCACGAGCAGCGGCCACGGGATCGCGATGAGATAGCCGACGCTCTGGGCGAACGCCGACAGCGCTGCGGTGCCCTCCGCGGTGCGGGCCCGGATGCCCATCAGGGCGAGGAAGATGGGGAACGCGGCGGTGCCGAAGGCCACCATCAGGGCCCACAGCGCGGGGGCGGCCAGGGGAGCGAGGGCCAGCCCGGCGTACCCGACGAGGCCGCAGACGCCGATGACGACCAGCAGGGCGTACGGGCTCTGGCGCCGCGCGGTGTAGGCGGGCAGCAGGAATCCGAGCGGGATACCCACCCCGGTGGCGATGCCGAGATAGAGCCCGGCGGCCGCGGGCGTGCTGCCGGCCTCCACATAGATGCTCGCGAGCCAGCCGAACACCGCGTACGCCTGGCCGGACTGGAAGCCGAAGAAGATCGCCAGGAACCAGGCGAGCCGGGTGCGAGCGACGCGGGCCAGCGAGATGCGGGTGGAGGCGTGGCGCGGCGCGTGGCCGCGGTCGTACGCGAGCATCGCCAGCCAGGGGATCACCGTCGCGAGCGCCATCAGGACCCACGCCCAGAACGCCTGGCGCCAGCCGCCGAGCTGTTCGGCCAGGGGCGCGGTGAGCATCGAGGCCATGGTCAGGCCCGCGATGATGCCGCTCGAATAGAGGGCGGTCACCAGCCCGATGCGATCGGGGAAGTGCTGCTTGACCAGCGACGGCAGCAGGACGTTCGCCACGGCCATGCCGGCAAGCGCGAGGATCGACGCGGCGAGGAACGGGGCGGCCGAGCCGGCGTACAGGCGGAGGGCCTGGCCGACGACCATCACCCCCAGCGCGCCGACCACGGCGCGGTGGCTCCCGATGCGGTTGGCGATGGCCGGCGCCAGGGCGCCGAACACCGCGAAGCAGACGACCGGCAGGGAGGTGAGCAGGCCCGCGGTGGCGCCGCTGAGGTGCAGGTCGGTGCGGATCGCGCCCAACACCGGACCCGGGGCGGACGCGGTCGGGCGGAGGTTGATCGACAGCAGGATCAGGGCCGCCAGCACCAGCCAGCCCGGACGCCGGATCGAAGAATCTGGCTGCACTCCCGGTAGGCTAGCGCGTCGTGTCCCCAGACCAGTCGAAGAAGCGTCGCCAGCCCGAGCAGCAGGCCCCGCCGGTGCAGAAGCTGCGGGTGCAGTACGCCAAGCGCGGCCGCGCCCGGTTCACCAGCCACCGCGACTTCGGCCGCGCGTTCGAGCGGGCCCTGCGGCGCGCGGGAGTCCCGATGGCGTACTCGTCGGGATTCAACCCCCACCCGCGCGTGTCCTTCGCCAACGCGTCGCCGACCGGCGCCGCCACCGAGGCGGAGTATCTGGAGATCGGGCTGGCCGAGCGCTGTGACCCCGAGAAGGTACGCGAGGCCCTGGACGCCGCGCTGCCACCGGGGCTCGACGTCATTGCGGTGGTGGAAGCCAGCGGGGGAGCGCTGGCCGACCGGCTGACGGCGAGCGCGTGGCGCGTCGACTTCCCGGTGGCCGACCTGGCTGTGCTCGAGCGCGCCGTGGCCGACTTCCTCGCCGCGGACCACGTGGAGGTCGAGCGCATGACGAAGAACGGGATGCGCGCGTTCGACGCGCGCGCGGCCGTGGTCGAGCTCACCGCGACCGACACGGGCATCGCCCTGGTGGCGCGACACCAGGCCCCGCTGGTCCGGCCCGACGACGTCCTGCAGGCGATCGCGAAGGTCACTCCCGAGCTCGCCGTGCCCCCCAACGCGCTCCTGACGCGACTGGCGCAGGGCGAACTCACCGACGACGGTCTGCTCGACCCGTTCGGACCGGCTGACCCGGCGTAGCTCCGGGCCTCCGACCCGGGCGGATCCTGGCCACAGGGCCAGCGGCAAGGTCAGCGGGCGTCGTGGTCGACGCGTCCCGCGACCACGGTGGTGGCCACGCGCATGTCCCGCAGCTGTGCCGCTGCGGTGGATGGCTGCCGCCATGGCCAGCGAGGGTCGGACCGCATCGGTCGCAAGCCCGTCATGCTCATCGGCATCGTCGGCCTGAGCGTGGTCTGTCTGCCCCTTTCGTCGATGATCGACGGCAACCCAATGCGGCTCTTCCTCGCGATGACGATCGCCCAGGTGTTCGTCGCGGCCGTGTGCGATCTCGCCGGCGATCATGTGCGAGATCTTCCCGACCCGCATCCGCACGATCGGCGTCGCGCTCCCGCTGTCGGTCGCCGTGGCGGTCTTCGGGGGCACCAGCCTCTATCACCAGACCTTCCTCACGCGGGCGTACGGGCCGCGGGCGTTCTCCTATTACGTCATGACGATGCTTCTCATCAGCGCGGCCACGGTCCTGACCCTGCCCGAGACCCGCGGGCGCGTCCTGACCGACGAGACGTCCTGATCCGCCACGGCGCGCGGCGCGGCCCTGTGGGTCCCCGCGCTGCGCGTGTGGGATAGTGGGGTCAGGTTAAGGGCCACCGCCGGTGGCTCGTCGAGCCCGCGCAGCCCGTGTGGCCAGCAGGTCACCGACCTGAGGCAGATCTCCACCGCGACGTACGCGACCGCGGGAGGCTCATGGCGCCGGGACTCGAGACCGCCAGCTTTGTGGCGCCCCCCGCGGTGCGCCCTGTGAGGTCGGCCCCGGTGGCCGGCGAAGGAGTTTCATGCTCGACGAACCCACGAACGTCCCTGCCTCCACCGATGGCCCCGAGGGCCACGACGCCCCCCAGCCCCGTCGCCGCCGCCGTGCGGCCAGCCGCCCGGCCGGTCCGCCGGTCGAGGTCCCGGTGACCGAAGCTCCGACCGTCCCGGCCTCGGAGGCACCGATCGCCTCCGCGCCCCCGATTGCCTCCGCGCCCTCGATCGCCTCCGAGACACCGTTGGTCGACACGCCGGCCGCGCCGTCGGTCGAGGCTCGCGCAGCCCAAGCGCCCGCCGCCGACCCCGCGCCGACCAAGCGCCCCGCCCGCAAGCGGGCCACCAGGAAGACGGCCGCGCCCGACCCCCTGCCCGACGTTCCCGAGACGCTCGCGATGACGGCCGAGTCCGCACCCGAGGCCTCGGGGGAGGCCGCCGCGACCGGTGAGACCATCGCCGGCGCGCCCGCCAGGGCGCCCCGCAAGCGCGCCAGCCGCAAGAACGTGGCAAAGACGCCGACCGAGACGGACGCGACGCCCGGTGCCGACGCTGCGACCACCGAACCTGCCGCAGCGCCCCAGCCCGAGGTCGACGAGGCCCCGCGTACGCGCCGTCGCCCCCGCAAGGCCGTCGCCAATCCCTTCGCGGTGCCCGTGGCCGCCGAGCCCGAGGCCGAGCCGGCGCCGGCCGACCGCGTGAACGCCGACGACGCCGCCGAACAGACCGCTGCCGAGCAGACCGCTGCCGCCGAGGTCGCCGACGACGACCAGCCTGCCACGACCCTCGACGAGTCCGAGACCGCCGAGGACGCATCGACCGAGTATGGCGACCAGGACTCCGATGACGAGGACTCCGATGACGAGGACTCCGACGACCAGGACTCCGACGACAACGATGACTCCGACGAGGACGGTCGTCCCCGTCGCCGTCGCCGCCGTCGCGGCGGACGTCGTCGCCGCCGCGGGCAGGGCGACGACTCCGACGAGTCCGATGACGATTCCGGCCAGGACCAGCGCGGCCGCGGTCAGCAGTCCGACGGTCAGCAGTCCGACAGGGACGCCGACCCGTCGTCCGAGTCCGACCACAGCGAGACCGACTCCGACGACGAGGGCAACGAGGACGACCGCGGCGAGGGGTCGGCCGACGGCCGCCGTCGCCGTCGCCGTCGTCGCCGCCGCGGAGAGGCCTCCACGTCCGACGACGACGAGAACGTCGAGGTCGTCGAGCGCGTCCGTGAGCCCCGCCGTGGCAAGGCGTCCGACGAGGTCACCGGCATCGACGGCTCGACCCGCATGGAGGCCAAGCGCCAGCGCCGCCGCGAGGGCCGCGCCGCCGGGCGTCGCCGCGCGCCGATCCTGTCGGAGGCCGAGTTCCTCGCCCGCCGCGAGTCGGTCGAGCGCACCATGGTCATCCGCCAGAACGAAGAGCTCTCGCAGATCGCGGTGCTCGAGGACAAGGTCCTCGTCGAGCACTACGTCGACCGCGCCTCGGCCCATTCGCTGATCGGCAACGTCTACCTCGGCCGCGTCCAGAACGTGCTGCCGTCGATGGAGGCCGCCTTCATCGACATCGGCCGCGGCCGCAACGCGGTGCTGTACGCCGGCGAGGTCGACTGGGACTCCTTCGGGTCCGACGGCCAGAGCCGCAAGGTCGAGAAGGTGCTGAAGTCCGGCATGCCGATCCTCGTCCAGGTGACGAAGGACCCGGTCGGCGCCAAGGGTGCCCGCCTGACCAACAACATCTCGCTGCCCGGCCGCTACATCGTGTACGCCCCCGGCGGCCACCTGTCCGGCATCTCCCGCAAGCTGTCCGACACCGAGCGCAAGCGCCTGAAGGACATCCTCGCCGACCTGGTCGACTCCGAGGCGTCGGTGATCGTCCGCACGGCGGCCGAGGGCGCCTCGGAGGACGAGCTGGTCCGCGACGTGAACCGCCTGAAGGCCCAGTGGGAGGCCATCGAGAAGAAGGTCAAGGGCGGCCAGGCCCCGCAGCAGTTGTACGCGGAGCCCGATCCCACCGTCCGCATCGTGCGCGACCTCTTCACCGAGGACTTCTCGAAGCTCGTCATCGACGGCAACGGCACGGCCGACGACGCGTACGAGACCGTGACGGCGTACGTGGAGCACGTGGCTCCCCACCTCGCCGAGCGCATCGAGCGCTGGGACGGCGCCCGCGGCGAGATCTTCGCCCAGCACCGCATCGACGAGCAGATCTCCAAGGCGCTCGAGCGCAAGGTCTTCCTGCCGTCGGGTGGCTCCCTCGTCATCGACCGCACCGAGGCGATGACCGTCATCGACGTCAACACCGGCAAGTTTACGGGCTCCGGCGGCAACCTGGAGGCGACGGTCACGTCGAACAACCTCGAGGCGGCCGAGGAGGTCGTGCGCCAGCTGCGCCTGCGCGACATCGGCGGCATCATCGTGATCGACTTCATCGACATGGTCCTGCCCGCCAACCGCGAGCTGCTGCTGCGTCGCCTCACCGAGTGCCTGGGACGCGACCGTACGCGCCACCAGGTCGCCGAGGTCACGTCGCTCGGGCTCGTGCAGATGACCCGCAAGAAGATCGGCACCGGCCTCGCCGAGGCCTTCACCGAGGACTGCGAACACTGCAACGGCCGCGGCTTCGAGATCCACGACATGCCGGTCGACACCCAGGCCCCGGCCGACGGCGGTGACCGCGGCGGACGTGGCCGGGGTCGCCGTGGCAAGGGCCGCGGTGACGACAACGGCGGTGGCAACGGCGGCCGCGGGAACGGCAACCAGAACAACGGGAACGGCGGCAGCGGGTCCCAGGACAACGGGTCCCAGAACACCGGGTCCCGGACCAAGGACGCCGACACCGAGCCCGTGAAGCGGAAGTTCCCCCACCCGAAGCCGAAGGACGAGCAGGACGGCGACCAGCAGGTCGAGGAGGCCCCGGTCCAGGACCAGCGGGTCGAGCAGGCCCCGGTCGAGGACCAGCGGGTCGAGCAGGCCCCGGTCGAGGACCAGCGGGTCGAGCAGGCCCCGGTCGAGGACCAGCGGGTCGAGCAGGCTGCGGTCCAGGACCAGCAGGTTGCGCAGGCCCCGGTGCAGGACCAGTGGGTCGAGCAGGCCCCGGCCGACGTCGATCAGGTCCTGCCCGAGCTGACGTCCGCCGAAGCCGCCGAGGCACCCGCCGAGGCTGTCGAGTCCACGAAGAAGGCACCCGCCCGCCGCATGCGCGGCGGCAGCCGCCGGCGCAAGGCCGACCCCGAGGCTCCCGCCGAGGGCGACGCCCAGGCCTGATCCCCACGCACGAACCGCCGACGGCGCCCGGACACCCGGGCGCCGTCGGCGTTCCTGACGCGGGCGGGCCTGCTTGGATGGGCCCCATGGCCGCATTCCTCGACGCGCTCGCTGACCTGCTGTTCCCGTCAGGACGGAAGAAGGCGCCGCGTCGCCGGCGTCGCGACCGCCGCCTGCGCAACATCTTCGCGATCACGCGCCACATCCCCGACTCGATGACGCTCGACCCCGGGGCCCGCGGCATCGAGGACCTCTGGGCCGACACCGTCCCGCCCGACGGCTTCGGCCCGGGCCACTTCGAGAACCGGCTCGAGGGCTTCGTCGGGGCCCGCCGGTCCAGCAACGCCGAACCCACCCGCTTCGTGGCCTTCGAGCACGTCGACCCGGAGGGCTGGCGCCAGTGGTATCTGATGGTGCCCCTGCGCTCGCCCCTGCCGCCCCTCGACGTCGTGCGCGAGCCCCACAAAGCCGACCGCCGGGGCGATCACGACACCGGGGACGCCCACTTCGACCGGCTCTACCACGTCACGGGCTGGGACGACGACACCGACGAGTCCCGGGCCTACGTCTCGGCGATCCTCACGCCGGCGGTGGTCCGCCAAATGAAGGAGGTCGCCTTCGCGTGGCGCATCCGCGGTCGCTTCCTCGTGTCCACGCCCAAGGTCGGCGACGTGCCCAAGGCCGTCGCGTACGCCCAGAACCGCGGCACCCAGCTCGCCCTCATCGCCGACCGGATCCCTGACGAGGTCTTTGCGCGGTACGCCGCGTGGGTCCCGCCGGTCACCACCACCTCGGGGCCGCTCGCGAACCCCCACGACCTGCGCTGACCCGACGCCCGTCAGCCCGGCGTACGCGCGGGCCGGTGCTGCAGCGCGTACATCAAGAGCCCGCCCAGCAGCGCCCAGAACGCGGCGCCCACGCCGAACACCGAGAAGCCCGACGCGGCGATGACCATGGTCAGGGCCGCGGGCATGCGGTGCGCCCCGTCGCCGAGCGCGTTCGCCGTCGCGTTGGCCCACGTGGCGACCAACGCGAGCCCGGCGATGGCCGCGAACATGCCGGCCGGCGCGACCTGCGCGACCGCCACCACCAGTGCCGACGCCGGCACGAGCAGAAGGTAGGTCACGCCGCACGCGACGCCCGCGCGGCAGCGCCGCGCGGGGTCCGGACCGGCGTCCGGGCCGGCCGCCAGTGCCGCCGAGATGGCGGCGAGATTGATGCAGGGCCCGCCGAGGAACGCGTTCGCCACGCTCGCCCCGCCCGTGTACGCGAGCGCCGGCAGCCACGGCACCCGATAGCCGAACGACTTCATCACGGCACGCCGGGGATGTTCTGCGACGTCATGGTCACCAGGAACAGGGGTACGCCGATGGCCACGCACGCCGCGAGGTCGAAGTGCGGCGCCACGAGGCCGGGGGAGGGGAGGAGCGGCGGGTCGCCCGCGCGCCACAGCGAGCCGGTCGCGGCCATGACGCCCAGCCCGGCGACCAGCGCCGCGGGCACGGCCCACGTCGGGGCGACCCGCAGCAGAACCAGCCACACCACGACCACGGGGCCGATCGCGGCAGGGTTCTTGGCCAGGGACGCGAAGGGCGCCACGCACAGCGTCAGCAGCACCCCGGCCAGCATCGCGTTCGCCAGCGAGGTCGGGATCCGCTGGCCGGTGTCGCACTGCGAGCCACCACTGCCGCACACCGCGCCGTTATTGGTGTGGAACCCAGGCCGCAGGCCGCAGCCCGTCCGACCTTTCCGTACGTTGCTAACATTCAACCATGGTTGAATCCTCTGCGGTCGTGCCGCCGAAGCTCTCGGTGCAGCCCGACGTTCGCGTTCTCGGCGCCCGAGAACACAATCTGCAGGATGTCGACCTTACGGTGCCGCGCGATGCAACGGTCGTCTTCACCGGTGTGTCCGGATCGGGAAAGTCCTCGCTGGCGTTCGGGACGCTGTACGCCGAGTCGCAGCGACGCTATTTGGAATCGGTCGCACCGTACGCCCGCCGTCTGATCGATCAGGCGGGAGTGCCCGATGTCGACTCGATCACGGGGATGCCGACTGCGGTCGCCCTGCAGCAGCAGCGCGGTGCCGGGAATGCCCGATCGACCGTGGGCAGCATCACCACGTTGTCGAGCTTGGTGCGGATGCTGTACTCGAGGGCCGGGGACTACCCGGACGAGCAGCCGATGTTGTATGCGGAGGACTTCTCCGCGAACACGGTCGAAGGGGCCTGTTCGGAATGCCACGGCATCGGACGCGTGTACGCGGTGAACGAGCAGCAGATGGTCCCGGACCCCTCGCTCACCATCCGCGAACGTGCCATCGCTTCCTGGCCGACCGCGTGGCACGGCCATCAGCTGCGCGACGTGCTGGTTGCTCTCGGTTACGACGTCGATGTGCCGTGGGGGGACCTGCCGAAAGAAGACAGGGACTGGATCCTGTATACCGATGAGACCCCCTTCGTTCCGGTCCACTCTCGGCTCTCGCTCTCTGAGTCCAAAGCTGCGATCGAGGCAGGTGTGGAGCCGAGCTACTCGGGCACATTCGTCGGGGCTCGCCGGTACATTCTGGACACGTTCGCGAACACGAAGAGCGCCTCGATGAAGCGGCGCGTCGCGCAGTTCCTCACCGCTGCGATCTGCCCCGTCTGCGATGGCAAGCGGCTGAAGCCCGAGGCGCTGTCTGTCACGTTCGAAGGGTTCGACATCGCTGAACTCTCTCGACTGCCGATTCGGGAACTTGCCACGACCCTGTCGGGAGTCGTCGCACGCTTGGAGGACCACGAGGCCGCCTCTTCCGACGCTGCGTCTCTGCGTGCCGCGGGGGAAGGGCAGGGCGCTGCGGGCAAGGCTCCGCTTGCCCCTGCGCCCGATGTGCGACCCACCGCAAGCCGAGCGCCAGAGAAGCGTGCTGCTGCGGTCCAGCTCGCTTCAGGGGTGTTGCAGCGGCTTCGGCCACTGGTCGATCTGGGGCTGGGTTACTTGTCATTGAGCCGGACGACCCCGACACTGTCGGGCGGCGAGCTACAGAGACTCCGGCTCGCGACGCAACTCAGCTCTGATCTTTTCGGGGTCGTCTACGTCCTCGACGAACCATCGGCGGGGCTGCATCCGCAGGACGTGGCGGCGCTCCTCGAGATCCTGGATGGACTCAAGGGGCGAGGGAACAGCCTGTTCATCGTCGAACACTCCGTGGCTGTGATGCGGCACGCGGACTGGCTGGTTGACATCGGCCCCGGCGCCGGTGAACACGGCGGCCGCGTGCTCTATAGCGGCCCGCCCGACGGGCTCGCTGATATTGAGGAGTCCGTGACCCGCGGATACCTCTTCGGTGGCCGCGGTCTCCCTCTTCGCACACCCCGTGAGGCACGCAGTTGGCTGCGCCTGGAGAACGTGACGCGGAACAACCTGCACGACCTCACGGTCGATATCCCATTGGGTGTCTTCACCGCAGTTACGGGCGTGTCTGGGGCCGGCAAGTCGAGTCTGGTTAGCCAGGCGCTTCCATCGCTGCTTGGCGATCGCCTTGGCCGGGCTGTCCGGGCCGATGACGAGCCGGTCAGCGACGAGTCGTTCCTCTCGGATGCGCCGGAGCGTCTCGATGGGCGCGTCGCCGGGCCCGTCACCGGTGTACAGCGGCTGGTCGTCATCGACCAGCGGCCCATCGGCCGGACGCCGAGATCCAACGTCGCCACCTACACCGGGCTGTTCGACCATGTCCGTCGTCGATTTGCAGATTCCCCGGAAGCTCGTTCCCGCGGGTACAAGCCTGGCCGATTCTCCTTCAATGTCGCCGGCGGGCGCTGCCCGACCTGCGAGGGCGAGGGATCGGTGATGGTCGAGCTCCTCTTCCTGCCTTCCGTGTACACCGAATGTCCCGACTGCCACGGCACCCGATACAAGGCATCAACGCTCGAGATCACGTGGAGGGGGCACACGGTCGCGGACGTGTTGTCGATGAGCGTTGAGGAGGCGAACCTGTTCTTCGTGGGCGATGAGGAGATCACGCGATCGCTGGCAGCTTTGTCGGATGTCGGACTCGATTACCTCCGGCTGGGTCAACCGGCAACCGAGCTCTCCGGGGGTGAAGCGCAGCGTGTCAAGCTCGCGACCGAGTTGCAGCGGGCGCAGCGCGGAGACACGCTGTACGTCTTGGACGAGCCGACGTCAGGGCTACACTGCGCCGATACGGATCGTCTGGTCGCGCATCTGCAGACGCTGGTCGATGCAGGCAACACGGTTGTCGCCGCGGAGCTGGACATGCGCGTTATCGCGGTGGCCGATCACGTGATCGATCTTGGACCCGGCGCGGGCGACGCCGGCGGGACCTTGGTTGCAGCTGGTACGCCCGCCCATGTCGCGGATAAGGGCGTCGGTGCTTCCGCGGGCTATCTCGCCGCCGCACTGCAGGCAGCTACCAACGTGACCCCATCGTGACGAGCGTGCCGCTGTGCGATGTGAGAATCGGACCGCGGCACGCTCGACGAGGTCGTGGTCTCAGGCGGGGAGCTTAGAGGCCAGGACGTCCAACTTCTCGATCGTAGGCTCGTTGAACAGTTTGCCGGTCTGCTCGCCGAGAGCGGTCGCGACGGCGCCGGACAGGTGCGCGTCGCGGCCGGCGTCATCGGGGAACACGTCGAAGATCCCGAAGGAGGATGGGCCCAGACGGATCGCGAACCACGCGACGGTGGCCGGTTCCTCCTCGACGAGCCCTCGCCCGATACCGAGAAATTCCTGTACCTCGTCTTCCTTGCCGGGCAGTGCCTCCACCCTGACAAGCAGTCCCTTTGTCACGCTCATGACATCACCTCTTCCTGGGTCGAATTGCTCGCAAATTTCGCCACGATCGTATCGCAGAACGCAGGCAGGTCATCGGGCGAGCGGCTGGTGATCAGGTTCCCGTCCACCACGACGTCCTGGTCGACGACGTCCGCACCGGCGTTGCGCAGGTCCGTGCGGATGCTCGGGAAGGACGTCAAGGTGCGACCTCCGACCACGCCGGCCTCGATCAACGTCCACGGACCGTGACAGATCGCCGCAACGGGCTTGCCGCTTTCGACGAACTCGCGGACAAAGGAGACCGCGTCGGGGTCAACCCGGAGTTGGTCGGGGTTCACCGTACCCCCGGGGAGAAGCAGAGCGTCATAGTCGGTGACAGAGGCGTGCGCGACCAACCCATGAACGGTGATCGTGCCTGCTGCATCCAGATCGTTCTCACGCGCCTGAATCTCACCGTCATGGATTGACAGGACCTCGGTCTGTGCACCAGCCCGCTCCAGTGCCTCGCGGGGCTTTTCGAGCTCGACCCGCTCGACCCCGTCGGCGGCGAGAATGGCAACTCTCCTGCCCTGTAGCATCTCGGTCATATCAGCTCGCCTGCTTCTCGGTCGACATCCCGGGCTTGATGAGGACCTTGGTCCAACCCTTGGACCTGGCGTCGAAGTTCTTGTAGGCATCGGCGGCTTGGTCCAGCGAGATCTCGTGGGAGACGATCCACGAGGGGGTCGCCTTGCCGGCGGCGATCAGGTCCCGCAGCTGGCGGTTGTACCGCTTGACGGGGGCCTGACCGCTACCCATGGTCTGACCCTTGAACCAGTGCGTGCCGAAATCGATGGCCGCCTTTCCCTGCCTGGCGAGGTCATTTCTGGCTCCAGGGTCCTGGGGGACGAACACGCCGACGGTGCCGATTCCTCCTGTGAAGCGGACCGAGTTAATGAGCATGTTCAGCGTGGCGGCCGTGTCCTCGTTGCCTTGGGGATCGTGGGCCTGGTAGCCCACGCATTCGCAGCCACGGTCAGCTCCGAGCCCCATCGTCTCGTCGAGAACAGCTTGCACGGGGTCGACCTTGGAATCGTCGATGGCAATCGCGCCGATCTGCTCGGCCAACGCGAGCCGGTCAGGGTGGCGATCGACCACCATCACCTTTGCCGCGCCCTTGATCATCGCGGACAGAGCGGCCATCAATCCGACCGGACCCGCCCCCGCAATCACCACGCTGTCGCCGGGAATCACGCCGGCCATCTCTGTGGCGTGGTAGCCGGTGGGGAAGATGTCAGAGAGCATGACGTAGTCGTTCTCCCTCTCCTCCGCATCCTCGCCCAGGCGCAGCGCGTTGTGGTCACCGAAAGGCACACGGAGCAATTCCGCTTGGCCACCGCCATAGGGACCCATGTCGGCGAACCCATAGGCCGCACCGGCAAATGATGGTTCGGGCTGGGTGGTGAGACAGTAGTTGGTCAGGCCGCGTTCGCAGTTCTTACAGAATCCGCACGAGATGTTGAACGGGAGCACAACCCGGTCTCCGACCCTGACCTTCTCCACGCCACTACCGACCTCGATGACCTCCCCCATGTTCTCGTGACCGAACGTCCGGCCTACCTCGAAGGACGTCCGCCCCTCGTACATGTGGAGGTCCGAGCCGCAGATGTTCGTCGTTGTTACCCTGACCAGGACATCGGTGGGTCGCTCGATCCTCGCGTCCGGGACGTCCTTCGTGCTGACCTGACGGGGTCCCTCGTACACTACTGCTTTCATGTCTACTCCAATCAAATGGTGTTGCTCGAGAGCCTGCTGGCCTCGATAGCCTGCTGGTAGGGCCTTGACAACGCCAGCCCTTCGCGAGACATTGAACGCCCGCCGAAACCACTCTATCGCGAGTGCACCGTAAACGATCGTTTGTGGGCGGAGAGGGTTAAATCGGTTGACCCGAAAACGCCGCAGTGCCGTTAGCGTGTGACCAGGCCCAGACCCCGCCTGCTCGTCACGGACCACTCGTGTCCATTGACGTCTGATGCTGCGGCGGCCTGTCGACCTGAACCCGGTAGGCCGTCGTATCCAGACAGACGCGGACCCTCTGCGACGATGCCCCCATGACCGATCGAGCCGCCGGCCTTCCGCGTGAAGTCTCGGTGCCTCGCGAGTACTTGACCCTGCCTCCTCGGTTCACGTTGCCTGCGCACGGGGCCGTCGCGTACTCGATTTGGCTCGACCGGCAACGGCGTGGTCAGGCGCAGAGCGCCGGGATCGGCGCGCTGGGGGTGACGGGTAAGGAGTGGGCCGACCTGGCTCGTCCCATCGCCCGGCGGCTCGGCCGCCGCGTCACTGTCACTGTGCACCCGGACTCGCCCGCGGCGATGCTGCGTGACTGGCCGGCGACGGAGCGTGAGCGGCTGTTGCAGCTCGCTCTCGACGCGGCGGCCGAGGGTCCGGAGCCGAAGCCGGTGGCGATGGTTCGTCGAGCCGTGGAGCGGCTGAACCCGAACGTTCCCGTCACGGCTCGGGAGGCGATCATCGAGACTGCCGATCGGCTTTTCGTGGAGCACGGGATCAACGCGGTAGGTGTGAACCTGATCGTGGAGACTGTGCCGACGAGCCGAGCCACGTTCTACAAGCGGTTCGGGTCGTCGGCAGACCTGACGGCGACCGTCCTCGAGCGCCGGCATCAGCTCGCCGTCGACCAGCTCGCGAAGATGGATGCACGTGAGCTCGGCGCCGTCGAGGCGCTGGCGGAGGCGGTGCGGAGCCTGTCGAACCCGCCCGGAGCGGACTTGCTGCTGCACGCGGCGCAGCTGTTCCGCGAGGACGATCACCCGGCGCGGATCGTGGCGCTGGCACATCGTGACTGGCGTGCTGGGGTGCTGCGCCGGCTCTTCGAGGCGGCGGGCTCGCGCAGCCCTGTCACGAGCGCGGCCGAGCTGGCGGCTGCGATCGACGGGGCGAGCGTCATGCGCCAGGCTGGCGACGGCGACCGGGCCGACCGGGCCCTGTCGAGGTCGCTCGAGGCGCTGCTGTAGCTGTCCCTGTCGGTGGCTCGACCTACCATGCGCCTGTGGGCGTGCAGGGATCAGGCGAGGCGGTGCTCCATGCTGAGTTCGGTTGTGACCTCGAAACCGGCGGCGCGTAGCGCGGTCACGGTGCGGTTGATCTTCCAGCCGTGGGGGAGGTGGTCGCGGCTGTTCGGGATGAACCATGCCGCGATGCTGTGGCCCCAGCGCCACCCGGAGGCCTTGAGGACGGCGGCGGTGCCGTCGCCCTTGGTGGTGCCGTCGATGAGGGTTCCGGCTTCGTGGGTGTGGGTGATGGTGAGCATGAGGGGTCCTGTCGCTGTGGGTCGGTCGGGGGCGGTGGTGGCGGTCACTCGCTGAGTGCCGCGTAGCGGGCGGACGTCTCGCTGCGGTCGTGCAGCGGGTAGGCGGCCGGGGTGATGTTGAGGGCGCGGGCGGTGGGGGAGTCGATGACGACCCACGCCCCGGAGGCCATGAAGCCCACCCGGTCGGGAGGGCAGCCGGTGGCGGGCTCGAAATGGTGCATGGTGACGCCGCGCAGGGCGGTCACCTGGGGGCGGGTGACCAGGCGCACGGCGGGCCGGGCGTCGGTCGGGGCCTGGCGGCCGTCGGGGTGCAGCACGGTCACGGTTCGGGTGCTGGCGCTGATCCCGTCGGCGGGACTGTGGAACTCGCCGAACATGAGCGAGGAAATCGTGCCGGTCGTCGTGGTCATGGGGTCTTGTCTCCTGTCGGGGGTTCTGCTTGGCTGGGTTCAGCGGGTCGAAGTCGGTGGCGTCCTGGGCCGTGGTGTCGTCCGCGACGGTGCCTCGGATGGCGTCGGCCTGAGCGGCGCGGCGGGCGGCTTCTGCCTTGCCGCCGTCGACGACGATCTGCTCGACCTCGGACAGGCCGTAGCCCCATGCGGCCAGGTGCGCTCGCTCCGAGGCGTCGGGACGATCGCCCGCGGACCTGCCACCATGGGGCCGTGAGAACGCGGCGCTTCATGGGACGCGGTTGGACCGGCTTCACGCCGCCGCCCGGCTACACGCACGCCCCGGGCGGCGACGCCTTCGCCGCGTTGGACGACGTCCGCGGCGAACTGCGGCGACGGGTGCAGGCGGTCGCGTACGAGCACGTCCTGGCCACCACCCGCGGCGACCGGCAGGTCCTCGGTGCGCGTGCCCTCGACCGGGCCGGGCGCTGCGTGGCGTGGGTCCTCGTCGTCGAGCTCGACGGGTCGTTGCCCCACCTCCACCTCTCGCCCCAGCGCTTCCGGGTCGAGGACGATGTCGCGTTGGGCGACCAGACCTTCGACCTCATGTATCGCGTCGACGCCACCGACCACGGCGATCCCCGGTCCGCGTTCGCCCGGGAATGGCTGGGGGGATTCGTGGGTGGTGTACGCGACCTCCTCGTGACGCATCGCCCGCTCGACCTCGCGGTGTGCGACCGCCACCTCCTCCACGTCCGCACCGGTGCCACGTCGCCCGCCGAGGCCCTCGACGCGTTCGACGACGAGGCCCTGTTCCTGGTCGAGTTGGCCGACCGGCTCGGAGCGGAGGTGTACGCGCGGTTCGGTCGCGTGGGTACGCCGGCGGGGCAGACACCCGACATCGCGGTGGATGACGCCGCGACGCCGGACCCCGCCGCCCCTGCTCGCGGGGGCCGTGCGGACTCCAGCGCCTGGCCCCTGCTGCCCGGAGCCGCGGCCGCACCGCCATCCCCGCCCATGGACCCGGCATCTCCCTGGCCGCTCCTGCCACGGGGCCCGATCGGCGGCCCCGACGACCCCGAGCCGTCGGTTTGACCCGGCTGGCGACCGCCGCGTAGTCTTGTCCCTCGGTGCTCAGCGGTCCCGGCCCTTGTCGGCCGATCGCGGCACCTCACCGAGGCCGGGTCGTCTGTTTGATGGCGCGAGGTCTGAGTCCAGACGACGTAGAAGAGAGTAGGTCAGGCGTGTACGCGATCGTGCGCAGTGGCGGCCGCCAGCACAAGGTTGCCGTGGGCGACGTTGTCGAGATCGACAAGGTCAACGACGAGGTCGGTGCCAGCGTGAAGCTGCAGCCGCTCCTCCTGGTGGACGGCGAGTCCATCACCTCCGAGGCTGGCAAGCTGGAGAAGGCGACGGTCACGGCCGAGGTTCTCGCCGAGACCAAGGGTCCCAAGATCCGCATCATGAAATACAAGAACAAGACCGGCTACCGGAAGCGCCAGGGACATCGCCAGCGCTACACGCAGGTCAAGGTCACCGGAATCAAGGCCTGAGGGGGCTGACAGATGGCACACAAGAAGGGCGCGTCCTCGACGCGAAACGGTCGTGACTCCAATGCGCAGCGCCTCGGCGTGAAGCGCTTCGGCGGTCAGCTCGTCAACGCCGGTGAGATCATCGTGCGTCAGCGTGGCACCCACTTCCACCCGGGCGAGGGCGTCGGTCGCGGTGGCGACGACACCCTGTTCGCGCTGCGTGAGGGCCACGTCGAGTTCGGCACGCGTCGCGGTCGCCGCGTCGTGAACATCCAGCCGGTCGAAGCCAAGGTCGCCGCTGCGGCGGAGTGATCCATTCTTCCCAGCAGGGGACGGTCCTTCGGGGCCGTCCCCTGCTGCATTTCCACGTCCTAGACTGAACCTCCGAACCGAGCAGAGAAGAGCACCATGGCCATTCCTTCCTTCGTCGACCGCGTGACCCTGGAGGTCGCGGGCGGCAACGGCGGCCACGGCTGCGTGTCGGTCCACCGCGAGAAGTTCAAGCCGCTGGGCGGGCCCGACGGCGGCAACGGCGGTGACGGCGGCTCGGTGATCCTCCGGGTGGACGCCGACCTGACGACGCTGGTCGAATATCACCGGCAGCACAAGCGCAAGGCCACCAACGGCCAGCCCGGCAAGGGCGACCACCAGTTCGGCTCCAAGGGCGACGACATCGTCCTGGGCGTGCCGGACGGCACGGTCGTGACCGACGCCGACACCGGCGAGCTGCTCGCCGACCTGACGGGTGCGGGATCCGAGCTCGTCGTTGCGGCCGGCGGCAAGGGCGGCCTCGGCAACGCGGCCCTCGCGACCTCTGCCCGCAAGGCCCCGGGCTTCGCCCTGCTGGGCGAGGACGGCGAGGCCCGCAACATCCAGCTCGAGCTCAAGGTCGTCGCCGACGTTGGCCTCGTGGGGTTCCCGAGCGCCGGCAAGTCCAGTCTCGTGGCCGCCATCAGCCGGGCGCGCCCGAAGATCGCCGACTATCCGTTCACCACGCTGATCCCGAACCTCGGCGTCGTGGTCGCCGGTGACACCACCTTCACCGTCGCCGACGTGCCCGGCCTGATCGAGGGCGCGTCGGTCGGCAAGGGCCTCGGCTTCGACTTCCTGCGCCACATCGAGCGCTGCGCCGCGCTGGTGCACGTGATCGACACCGCGACCTACGAGCCCGGCCGCGACCCCGCGTCCGACCTCGACGTGATCGAGGGCGAGCTCGCCGCCCACGGCGGCCTCGAGGACCGGCCCCGGCTGGTCGCCCTCAACAAGGTCGACATCCCCGACGGCCACGACCTCGCCGAGATCGTGCGCGGCGAGATCGAGGCCCGCGGCTATCGGGTCTTCGAGATCTCGACCAAGTCGGGGGAGGGGCTGCAGGCCCTGACCTTCGCCATGGCCGCGATCGTCGAGGAGCGCCGCGCGACGCTGCCCGAGCCGGTCCCGAACCGCATCGTCATCAGGCCCGAGGGCGTACGCGGCGGCAAGGTGGCCGAGTTCACCGTCAAGCAGATCGGCGACGGCGAGGGTGGCCTGATGTGGCGCGTACGCGGCGCCAAGCCCGAGCGGTGGGTGCGCCAGACCGACTTCGGCAACCCCGAGGCCGTGGGCTACCTGGCCGATCGCCTCAACCGCCTCGGCATCGAGGACAAGCTCCTCCAGGAGGGCGCCCGCACCGGCGACGCCGTCGCCATCGGCGGCGACAACGCCGTCGTGTTCGACTTCAACCCGCAGCTCGAGACCGGCGCCGAGATGCTCGGCCGCCGCGGCGAGGACCAGCGGTTCGACGAGGAGCGCCCGGCGGCGATCCGGCGTCGCGAGCGCGATGCGACCTACCAGGCCGAGAAGGACGAGAACGCCGTGGAGACCCAGGGCATGCGCCGCGGGTACGCACGCGGCACGACCACCGACGTGTCGGACTCCTACGCGTCCGGTCCGTGGGAGTACGAGGTCGGTGACGACGCCACCCGCGACGATGGGTGACGTGACCCGCACCGCCATCGCCCACGCGCCCCGCGTCGTCGTCAAGGTCGGCTCCTCGTCCCTGACGACGCCCGCGGGGGCGATCGACCCCGCGCGCCTGGGCGCGCTCGTCGACGCGCTCGCGGCCGTGCGCTCCGAGGGTCGTGAGGTGGTGCTCGTCTCGTCCGGCGCCATCGCCGCCGGCCTGCAGCCGCTCGGCCTCGCACGGCGGCCGCGCGACCTCGCGACCCAGCAGGCCGCGGCGTCGGTCGGCCAGGGCCTGCTGGTCGCCGACTACACGCGCCGCTTCCAGACCCACGGGTACGCGGTGGGCCAGGTCCTGCTGACCGTCGACGACGTGACGCGCCAGGGCCACTACCGCAACGCCCACCGCACCTTCGCCCGGCTGCTCGAGCTCGGTGTCACCCCCATCGTCAACGAGAACGACACCGTGGCGACCGACGAGATCCGCTTCGGCGACAACGACCGGCTGGCGGCGCTCGTCGCCCACCTCGTCCACGCCGACGCGCTGGTCCTGCTCAGCGACGTGGACGCGCTCTACACCGACCACCCTGCGCGTCCGGGCGCCCGGCGCATCACCGACGTCCGCTCCGCCGCCGACCTCGCCGCGACCGACACCTCGCGCGTGGGCTCCGGGGTCGGCACCGGGGGCATGGCCACCAAGGTCGAGGCCGCACAGATCGCCACCCAGGCGGGCATTCCGGCGATCGTCACCTCGGCCGACCGCGCCGCCGACGCCCTGCGCGGTGACGACGTCGGCACCCTGTTCCACCCCACCGGCAAGCGCCGCCCGACCCGGCTGCTGTGGCTCGCCCACGCCACCCACGCGGCCGGCGCGCTCGTCCTCGACGCCGGCGCGGTCCGCGCGGTCGCCGAGCGCAAGGCCTCTCTGCTGCCCGTCGGCGTCACGGCCGTCCGCGGCGACTTCGCCGCGGGGGAGCCGGTCGACCTCGTCGCGCCCGACGGGGTGGTGATCGCGCGGGGGCTGGTGGCGTACGACGCCGCCGACCTCGACCGCATCAGGGGCCGCTCGAGCGAGGCGATCCTCGCGGAGTTCGGGCCGGAGTTCGAGCGCGAGGCGGTGCACCGCGACGTGCTGACGGTGCTGCGCTGACTCCTCGTCTCGCTGCGCTCGCTCGGAGAACGTGAGGGCGTTCCGCCTGACCACATCGCGAGAAGATCCGTCCCAGACCTTGGCCTCGCTGGAAATGTAACGGAGATTGTGATGTTCGTGATCGTTCGAGGTCCCACAGGCCTGTACTAGAGTCGCCGCCACCCGATCACCCGGGAAACAACGAGTTCTGAGGCAGGCAACGTGCAGAATCACATCCTTCGCCGCGGCATCGCGACCCTCGCGGCCGTGGCCCTCGCCGGGACCATGGCGTCCTGCGCCGAGTCCAAGCGCGACGCCGGCACCGGCGGCGACGCCAAGTCCGGCGCCAACGACACCTTCATCTTCGCGGGCTCGTCCGACCCGGTCATGCTGGACCCGGCGTTCGCCTCCGATGGCGAGTCGTTCCGCATCTCGCGCCAGCTCTTCGAGGGTCTCGTCTCGGCCCAGCCCGGCACCACGACCGTCGAGCCGCTGCTCGCCACGAAGTGGGAGTCGGCGACCGACGGCAAGTCCCACAGCTTCACGCTGAAGCAGGGCGTCAAGTTCCACGACGGCACCGACTTCAACGCCGAGGCCGTCTGCGCCAACTTCGAGCGCTGGGCGAACTGGAAGGGCCTGAACCAGAACGAGAACATCTCCTACTACTACGGCAAGCTGTTCCAGGGCTTCAAGACCCCGGAGGCCGGCGGCACGCCCGGCATCTACGAGGGCTGCGAGGCCAAGTCGGCCGAGCAGGTCACGATCAAGCTGAACAAGCCCTTCGCCGCGTTCATCGACGCGATGACCCTGCCGGCGTTCGCGATGCAGTCGCCGAAGGCGATGAAGGAGTTCAACGCCGACGACGTCCAGGGCGACGCGAAGGACCCGCGCTTCTCGGCGTACGCGACCCAGCACCCGACCGGCACCGGCCCGTTCAAGTTCGCGAAGTGGGACCGCGGCCAGCAGGTCGTCCTCGACCGCAACGACGCCTACCACGGCCAGAAGGCCAAGATCTCGAAGGCGATCGTCCGCATCATCTCCGACCCCAAGGCCCGCACGCAGGAGCTCGTCGCCGGCAACATCGACGCCTACGACCTGGTCGCCCCGTCCGACATCCAGGCGCTGAAGGATAAGGGCCTGCAGGTCAAGGCGCGCCCGCCGTTCACGATCTTCTACCTCGCCTTCAACCAGGCCACGCCTGCCCTGAAGGACAAGAAGGTACGCGAGGCCCTGAGCTACGCGATCGACAAGGAGGCGCTGGTCAAGCAGAGCCTGCCGGAGGGCACGAAGCCCGCGATCGAGTTCATGCCCGACAACGTGGTGGGCTACAACGCCGGGGTCACGAAATACGACTACAACCCGGAGAAGGCGAAGCAGCTCCTGAAGGAGGCCGGGCAGGAGAACCTCACCCTGAAGTTCGCCTACCCGACCGGCGTCTCGCGTCCCTACATGCCGACGCCCGAGAACTCCTTCGTGACCATCAAGGGCCAGCTCGAGAAGGTCGGCGTGAAGGTCGAGCCGGTCACGGCCAAGTGGAGCCCTGACTACCTCGACATGACCCGCAAGGCCGACGGCGTCACCAAGCGCGACATCCACTTCCTCGGCTGGACCGGCGACTACAACGACCCCGACAACTTCGTCGGCGTGTTCTTCGGCAAGAAGGGCCTCGAGTGGGGCTTCGACAACCCGGAGCTGTTCAAGGCGCTGCAGGACGCGCGTCAGCTGTCGACCAAGGCCGAGCAGGAAGAGGCCTACAAGAAGGTCAACGCCCAGATCGCCGACTTCATCCCGGGCGTGCCGCTGGCCCACCCCGCGCCGTCGCTGGCGTTCGGCAAGGGCGTCGAGGGCTACACCCCGAGCCCCGTCCAGGACGAGGTCTGGAACACCGTCACCGTCAAGCGCTGAGAATCCAAGCCACGTTGAAGATCACCGCTTGAACAACACCGTGCCGTGGACGGGGCCGCAGGGCTCCCGTCCACGGCACGCACGTGAGGACATCCCATGTTGAGATTCGTGGTGCGTCGGCTCCTGCTGATGGTGCCGGTGCTGGTGGGGCTGAGCGTCCTGCTGTTCGCCTGGTTGCGTGCCCTGCCGGGAGATCCGGCGTCGGCGCTGCTCGGCGACAAGGCCACCCCCGAGGCCGTCGCGCGCATCAACGCCCAGTACGGCTTCGACCAGCCCCTGCTCGTGCAGTACGTGAAATACGTCTCCCAGCTGATCCAGGGCGACTTCGGCAACTCACCGCGCACCGGCGAGCCGGTGGTCGGCACATTCCTCCACCGATTCCCTGCCACCGTTGAGCTGGCGACCGCAGCGTTGCTCTTCGCGCTCGTCGTCGGCATCCCGCTCGGCTATTTCGCCGCGAAGCGTGCGGGCGGCTTCCTCGACACCCTCGCCGTCACGAACTCGCTCATCGGCGTCGTGATCCCGGTGTTCGTGCTGGCCTACCTGCTGAAGGTCGTCTTCGCGATCGGCCTGCCCGGGCTGGAGTTCCTCGCCGTCCTGCCGACGTCGGGTCGCCAGAACGTACGCCTGGACGCCACCCACATCACGAACTTCTATGTCCTGGATGGCTTCCTCACCAGGGAATTCGACGCCGCGTGGGATGCGATCGTCCACCTGATCCTGCCCGGCATCGCGCTGGGCTCGATCCCGCTGGCCGCTGTCACTCGCATGACCCGCGCCTCGGTGCTCGACGTGCTGGGCGAGGACTACGTCCGCACAGCCACGGCCAAGGGCCTCGCCCAGAGCCTGATCAATCGCCGCCACGTGCTGAAGAACGCCATGTTGCCGATCATCACCACCATCGGTCTCCAGACCGGCCACCTGCTATCAGGTGCGGTGCTCACCGAGGGCGTGTTCGCCTTCAACGGCATCGGCTCCTACCTGTTCGAGGCGATCTCCAGCCTCGACTACGCCGTGCTGCAGGGGTTCATCCTGTTCATCGCGATCATCTACGCCCTCGTCAACCTGCTGGTTGACCTGCTCTACGGGGTGTTCGACCCGAGGATGCGTGCGTCATGACCGAACGTTCTCCGAGCGAGCGAAGCGAGTCGAGGAGCATCGACATCCAGTCCCGCCGTCCCCAGGCCCTCATCGACGCCATGGGCCCGCAGGCCGACTCCCAGGAGACCGGCACGAGCCTGTGGGCCGGCGCCTTCCAGCGCCTGCGCCGCAACCCGTCGGCGATCATCGGCGCGATCATCGTCGCGGTGTTCATCCTCGTCGCGCTGCTCGCCCCGGTGCTGGCGCCCTTCAAGCCGTCCAGCACCGAGTGGGCCAACGAGATCACTCCGACGACGCTCCCGCCCTTCTCCGCGGAACACCCGCTGGGGTTGGACTCCTTCGGCTCCGACCTCGTCACCCAGCTCATCTACGGCGCGCGCCAGTCGCTCATCATCGGTGTGGTCTCGACGCTGCTCGGCCTGCTGGGCGGCGCGATCGTCGGCGGCCTCGCCGGCGCGTTCGGCGGCTGGGTCGACACCCTCGTCATGCGCTTCGTCGACATCTTGCTGTCGATCCCGGCGCTCCTGCTGGCGGTGTCGGTGGCGGCGATCATGGGCCGCCGGCCCGAGGCGCTGATGGTGGCCATCGCGGCCGCCCAGATCCCGGTGTTCGCGCGCCTGCTCCGCGCGTCGATGCTGAAGCAGCGTGGCCAGGACTATGTGCTGGCCTCGACCTCGCTCGGTCTCAAGCACCGCACGATCGTGATGAGTCACATCCTGCCGAACTCACTCGGCCCGGTCATCGTGCAGGCCACCCTGATGTTGGCCACGGCCATCATCGAGGTCGCCGCCCTGTCCTACCTCGGCCTGGGCGCTCCCGACCCGACCGTCGCCGAGTGGGGCCGCATGCTCGTCAAGGGCCAGGAGCGCCTCGAGTCGGCGCCCCACCTGACCCTGCTGCCGGGCGTCTGCATCGCCATCACCGCGCTGGGGTTCACCCTGCTCGGCGAGGCCATGCGCGAGGCCCTCGACCCCAAGTCCCGCAAGTGACGGGCCAGGAGAACTCCATGTCCCACAGCGCAGAACCGCAGAACCCCCAGCCCGAGACGCCCGATGAGCGCCTCGCCGCGCCGAAGCGCGACACCTCCCACGGGGCCCAGACGACCTCCGGCACCAAATCCCACGCCAAGGCCGGCGGCGAGCGCGCCGAGGTCCTGCTCGACGTGAAGGACCTGTCGGTGTCGTTCGGCCGACGCAACCAGACGCCGTTCCAGGCCGTCGACGGCGTCTCGTTCGACGTCCGCCCCGGCGAGGTCGTCGGCATCGTGGGGGAGTCCGGTTCTGGCAAGTCGGTGTCGTCGATGGCGATCATGGGCCTGCTGCCGCGCCGCGGCGTCCAGGTGTCGGGTGAGGCGCTCTATCGCGGCAAGAACCTGCTGACGCTGTCGTCGCGCGAGCTGACCCGCCTCCGCGGCAAGGAACTCGCGATGGTGTTCCAGGACCCGATGAGCTCGCTGAACCCGGTGTGCACCGTGGGCCAGCAGATCACCGAGGTCCTGCACGCCCACCAGAAGATCTCGGCGAAGGACGCGAAGGCGGAGGCCATCGAGCTGCTCGACCGCTGCGGCATCCCCGACCCGGCGCGGCGGTTCACCGAATATCCCCACCAGCTGTCCGGCGGCATGCGCCAGCGCGCCCTCATCGCGGTTTCCCTTGCGTGCAAGCCGAAACTGCTGATCTGCGACGAGCCGACGACCGCGCTCGACGTGACCATCCAGGCCCAGGTGCTCGAGCTGCTCGCCGAGCTCGTGCGTGACATGGGCACCGCGATGATCATGATCACCCACGACCTCGGCGTCGTGGCCGGTCTGTGCGACCACGTCAACGTGATGTACGCGGGCCGCATCGTCGAATACGCCCCCCGCCGGGAGCTGTTCGCCCATCCGCGCCACCGCTACACCGAGGGGCTGCTGAACTCGATTCCCCGTCTGGACGGCGATCGCGGGGCCCCGCTGACCCCGATCCCCGGCACGCCGCGCGACACGATCTCGTGGTCGAAGGCCTGCGCGTTCGCACCCCGCTGCATGCACGCGCAGGACGACTGCGTGACCCCCGACATCGAGCTGGCCGAGATGGCGTTCGAGCACCGGGCGCGCTGCGTCCACCCGGCCGACGCCCCGATCCGTGAGGAGGTGGCCCGATGACCCCGGCCCACGCCGCTGAGCCCCAGGGCACCCACACCCAGATCACCGAGGCCGCCGACGGCCCCGCGCTCCTCGTCGTCGACGACCTCAAGGTCCACTACCCGATCAAGCAGGGGTTGTTCTTCGACCGCACCGTCGGCCACGTGAAGGCCGTCGACGGCGTCGACCTCCACATCCCCCGCGGCCGCACCTACGGCCTGGTGGGGGAGTCCGGCTGCGGCAAGTCGACCCTCGGCCGCGCCCTGCTGCGCCTCGAGGACACCGCGGGCGGCACCATCACGTTCGACGGCACCGACATCACCGCGCTCAAGGGCGAGACCCTGCGTACGCTGCGCCGCCGCATGCAGATGGTGTTCCAGGACCCGATGAGCTCGCTGGACCCGCGCCAGTCGATCCAGTCGTTGCTGGTCGAGCCGCTGAAGGTCCACGGGCTGTCCGACGCCGACAAGGCGGAGTTCGGGGCGAACTCCGACAAGGCCTACCTGGCCAAGGCGGTCCGCATGCTCGAGCTCGTCGGCATGCCGCGCTCGGCGCTGGAGAAATATCCCCACGAGTTCTCGGGCGGCCAGCGCCAGCGCATCGGCATCGCCCGCGCGGTCATCCTGAACCCCGACCTCGTGATCGCCGACGAGCCGGTCTCGGCGCTCGACGTGTCGGTGCAGGCTCAGGTGTTGAACCTGCTCGAGCGGCTGCAGGAGATGTTCGGGCTGACCTATGTGGTGATCGCCCACGACCTCGCCGTCGTGCGCCACATCTCCGACACCATCGGCGTGATGTATCTCGGCAAGCTCGTCGAGGAGTCTTCCTCCGACGACCTGTACGCCGAGCCGCTCCACCCCTACACGATCGCGCTGATGTCGGCGATCCCCGTGCCGGACCCCGAGGTGGAGGACACCCGCGAGCGCATCCTGCTCACCGGCGACCTTCCCTCGCCGGCCAACCCGCCGTCGGGCTGCCGCTTCCACACGCGCTGCCCGTGGCGCCAGGAGTCGAAGTGCGACTCCGAGGTGCCTGAGCTGCGCGAGGTGAAGCCGGGCCGCCGCGTGGCATGCCACTACGCCGAGGACATCCTGGCGGGCAAGGTGACGCCGAAGTCCGACCAGGTCGCCGAGCCACTGGAGCATCGCGGCTGACCCTCGGCCCGCCTCGGACCCACCCTCGGCTCCGCCTCGGACCCACCCTCGGCTCCGCCTCGGACCCGCCCTCGGCTCCGCCTCGGACGCAACTTGTGCACACCGCTGCACAAGTTGCGTTTCGCTCGCGGCGTGTCGACCCAACACACGCACACGCGACAGCGGTACGCGGGGCTCCGCGCCACGATGGCTACGCAGGATCCGGCGTCTGGGCCGAAGCGGCCACGCGTGCGCCCGATTCGACCGCCCGGTCACCCCACTCGTACGCTGGTCCCCGGGGCGCCCGCCCCCTCGTCGAAGGATTCTCCGTGCTCGTTGTGGTGCTTTCCTGGGCGGCGGCGACGCTGTCCATCCTCGCCAACCTTCCCCAGCTCCTGCGGCTCGTGCGCGTACGCACCGCCGCCGGCCTCTCGCTGGTCTCCTGGCAGGCCATCGCGGCGTGCGGCCTCGGCTGGACGCTTCACGGCGGGGTCCTGAAGAACGCCACCATCGTCGTCCCCAACTTCGTGCTGATGCTGTCGGCCGCCACCATTGTCGGCCTGATCGCCCGGCATCGCAGCGTGGGCCTCGTCCGCGCGTACGCCCCGGTCGCCGCGGTCGGCGCGCTCATGTTCGCCATCGGCCAGGCCTGGGGACCCGTCGCGTTCGCCGTCGCCGCCTTCCTGCCGGGCCTCATCGGCCTCATCGCCCAGGCCGTCGACCTCGTCCGGTCGACCCACGTCACCGGCGTCTCGCTCAGCGCGCTGCTGTTCCAGGTGCTCACCCAGGCCACGTGGTTCGCCTGGGCTCTCGCCACCCACGAGCCGTCGGTCACGATCGTCGCCACGGTCATCGGCCTCGCGTACGTGGTGAACGTCGTCCTCTACCTCATCCGCGCCGCCGCCGGCGCCGCGCGCGAGACCCCGTCGGTCGCCGCGGCCTGAGCGCCAGCGGCAACGACGGGGTGCCCCACCTTCAGACGGCCGACGCGACCGTCCGCGCCCGCCGCCCTTCGCGTGACGTGCGCGTCATGCCCGCCGCCACGAGGGGAATCCCGACCACCGGCGCCAGAGCCGCCGTGACCACGAGCCCCGCCACCAACGGCCAGCTCAGCGTGGGCACCACCGCTTGGGCGAACCCCAGGGTCACCCCGGCCACCGCCGGCAGCACCGTCACCACTCCCAGCCCGATCGCCGCCGCCGCGACGATCGCGGCCTCGACCGCCCCGGTACGCAGGATCTGCGCCCGCGACGTGCCGATCACCCGCAGCAGCGTGAACTCGTCGCGTCGCCCCAGTGTCGTCATCGCCAACGCGTTCAGCGCCCCGACCGCGACGAAGGCCAGCAGGATCAGCAGCACCCCCAGCGAGACCGTCTGGGACTGTCCCTCCGCCCGGACCGCCGCGGCGATGTGGGCATCCCGGTCGGTGAGGTCCAGCCCGAGACCGCGTACGCCTGCCTCCACCTCGGCCGCACGGCCGGGCTCGGCGTCCACCAGAACCGTTCCTGCGGAACCGCCTGGCGCCAGCGCCGCCGCCGAGCCCTCGCCGACGGCGAACGCACCGAAGCCGAGGCCCCGGTCATAGACCGCGACGACGGTCGCGGTCACCGTGCCGCCGGCCGCGCGCACGTCGACGGTCGATCCGAGCGCCAGCGTGTGTTCGATGCGGGCGTCGCGGCTGATCGCGATGGTGCCGGGGCGCGCGAGCTCGGCCAGCGAGCCCTCGGTGACCCCGAGGTCCAGCAGCCCGGGGGAGATGTCCGACGGGACCGCGAGCACCGGCACCGGCTCCCACTCCAGGGCCAGGTCGCCCGGGAGGGGATCCTCCTCGTCGTGGTCCGACCGCACCTCCGCGGGGATGGTGCTGGTCGGCGCCACCTCGCGTACGCCGGGCAGCGCGCGCAGGCGGGCGACGTCCTCGGGCCGAACGCCGGTCCCGTCGCCCACGATCAGGTCGGGCGTGAAGCCCGTCCTGAGCTGCGCGGTCGCCGCAGATCCCAGCGTGGCCCCGACGAGGTTCTGCACCGTGCCGAGCGTCACCACCAGGGCCAGCGGCACGACGACCGCCGTGAGGCGGCGCGAGAATCCGCGCGTGTTGGCCAGGGCGAGCTGTACGCCGGCACCCCCGCGGGTCCGGTCCGACCCGTGGGCCGCCAGCGCGAAGGCCCGGTCGACCAGGAGCGGTCCGGCGAGCCCCGCCGCGGTGATCAACAGCAGGGCCGAGGCCCCGGCGGTCGCTCCGCCGAGCGCGCCCGGCAGCACCCACGGCGAGAACGCCGATACGAGCCCCGCCACGGCGCAGACGCAGGCGCCCACGATGCGGCCGCGCGACAGGGCCGGCGACTCGATGGCCGCCTGCCGCAGGGCGTCGGTCGGGGCGATCGCCAGGTGGCGACGCGCGCCGAGCACCGCCGCGATGAGGGCTGCCGGGACGACCACCGCCACCGCCACGAGGATCGGCCACGGCGAGGCCGTGATGGCGAACCCCGCCGGGATCACCCCGGCAGCCACCAGCAGCGGCTGGGCAGCCACGGCGGCGAACGCCCCGGGCACGGCACCCACGGGTGCAGCGATGCAGCCGACGACAACGAGCTCCTGGGTGAGCATCAGCCGCAGCTGGCCCGGGGTGGCGCCGATCGCCCGCAGCAGGGCGAATCCGCGGCGACGCTGCTGGACCACCAGCGCCATGGTGGACGCGAGGACGATCATGACGATGCCGAGGGCGACCCCGGCGACCGATCCGGCGAGCGTGGTCAGCTGGTCGCCGGCGCCGGGGCCGAAGCCTCCGGGAGCGCGGCCCGCGCGCAGGCCTGATTCCATCAGTACGCCGACCCCCGACAGCAGGGCGGACGCCAGGGCGATCATGAGGAACGTCCCGGCGAAGGGCACCCGGTTGGCCCGGACGGTGGACGTTGCGAGGCGCCACATGTCAGTGCCCGCCGATCTCGGTCAGGTGGGCTGCGACCTCGGCCGCGGACGGCTCGATGAGGTGGCCGACGAAGCGGCCGTCGGCGAGGAACAGAACCCGGTCGGCCGCCGCGGCGACGACCGGTCGTGGGTGACCAGCACGATCGTCTGCAGGCTCGACTCCACGGCGCTGCGCAGCAGTCGAATGATCTGCGCGCCCGTGCGGCTGTCGAGCGCGCCGGTCGGCTCGTCGGCGAACAGCACCTCCGGCGTCGTCATGAGGGCGCGGGCGAGAGCCACGCGCTGGGCCTGGCCGCCCGACAGCTCACCGGGCGTACGCCGCTCCATGCCGCCGAGGCCGACGGCCTCCAGCAGCTCGGTCTGGCGCGCGTGGTCGGCCGGTCGGCCCGCCAGCAGCAGCGGGAGCCCGACGTTCTGGGCGACTGTGAGCTGGGGGACGAGGTTGTAGGCCTGGAAGACGAACCCCAGGCGGTCGCGGCGGAACTTCGTCAGGAAGTCGGCCGAGCGCCCGCTCAGCTCGGTGTCGCCGACGTGGATGGTCCCGCTCGTCGGGGTGCCGAGCCCCGCCGCGCAGTTGAGGAACGTGGACTTGCCCGAGCCCGACGGCCCCATCACAGCGGTGAACGATCCGCGCGAGAGCGTGAGGTCGATGCCGCGCAGGGCGATCACGGCGTCGGGACCCTGGGCGTACGCCTTGCGCACGTCGACGAGCTGCAGGGCGGGTGGGTGGTCGGGACCGGGCGATCCCGGCCGACCGGTGGGCAGCGGTGGCGCGAAGGGCGCCGAGGGGGTGGGTGACACGAAGGACTCCTGACATCGTGTGAGCGATCTGCTCACCAACGACGCTAGGTTTCGCGGACCCCCGGCCGCGACGGGCGAAGGGACGAACCCGCGTACTTCCATCGAAGGATGGAGACGGCACTGGTTGGGCACCTCGCCCTCTCCAGAGCCGTCTCCCGAACTCGACGACCGGACCTGGGTCATCGGCGTTCCACGAGGGGATGGGGGATCGCACGATACGCGGTGATCGAGGCGAGTCCCAACCACCCCCAGATGGCCAGGACGGCGAGCCAGATGAGGCCGACCCCGAACGGGAAGGCCGAGAGGGCGCCGCCCAGCAGGAAGGCCAGGATGATGACGAGGCCCGCAGCCAGCGAAAGCGGCCCTCCGTGCGGTCGGCGACGGTCGAGCCAAGGGCGGGCGATGATGGCCGCAGCCCCCATGCCGAGGAATCCCACGACGCCGAACACGAGGTGCAGGATGCCTGACGTGGTGAGCGCCCCACCCCCCGCGCCGGGCGGGGCGACGGCTGCCATCACGCGCGGCCGCTGCATGCGCCCAACACCCAGGTCGGGGTCCGCACCAACTTTCTCCTTGATTCGTGGAACACCTCACCTCCCGCCGGAATCAGGTTGGTGTCCGAAGCAGTCCGACCATCCCGAGAGGCCCCCAGAATGACTGCCAAGACCCTGAAGACCACCGCCGCCGCCTTCGCCGCCACCGCACCGCCCGGGCCGGCATGTTCGAGGGCGGCACGCCCGAGATGACCTACCCGTACGGCGACGGCGCCGCCCACAACGGCCAGCACAACGCCGAGCGCAACCTCCGCGACGGGGAGTGCGCGACCGGGAAGGTCGCCTTCGTGAAGGCCGACGAGAACGTCCCGACCAAGCAGGTCGTCTACCGCAACGGCTTCGACGAGACGTTCGTCTGGAACCTGGACAACTGACCGTCAATTCGCCAGCGAAGATGAACGGTTGACCAATGATCACCGTCGAGGCCCACGCCATCGGGGGAGGTGTGGGCCTCGATCGGCTACTCTCGCGTAGCACCCAGCCCCCGACCCGATGCCGCGAGATGACCCTGACCGAAGCACCGTCCGACCGCGACCTGTGGCGTCGGCTCCTCGAGGCCGACGAGGACGCGTTCTCCGAGATCTTCCACCGCCACAGCGGTGCGGTCTACAACCACGCGTTCCGGCGGCTCGCCGACTGGGACCAGGCCCAGGACGTCACCCAGAAGGTGTTCGCCTAGCTCTGGCAGCGCTGCCTCGGAGGCCGCGTCGATCGCCTCAAGAACGACTCGGCCCGCGGCATCCTGCTGGTGATGACGCGCAACGCCTGCAGCAACGAGGTGCGCTCCACGATGCGCGGGCTCAACCTCGTCGACAAGGTCGGTCCCGCGACCCAGACCTCGACCGACGACACCGACCAGTGGGTGGAGTCGGAGGCGACGATGCAGGCGATCCACCAGTCGCTGGACCTGCTGCCGCAGGGCCAGCGCGACGTGATCGAGATGGTGTGCTGGGCCGACCTGGGCGTCGGCGAGACGGCCTCGGCCCTGCGCATCTCGCAGGGCACCGTACGCTCCCGCCTCTCGCGGGCCCGGCGTACGCTGGCCGACTCCCCGGCGGCAGAGCTGCTGGCCGGCAACGACGAAGGAGGGGTCTCATGAAGCTCCCCGAGGAACGACCGCTGCCCAACCCGCAGCTGATGCTCCAGACCGTGCTCGACACCCCGGCCGATCCCGTACGCCGCCGCGCGCCGGCGCTCGTCCCGGTCGCCGCGGCGCTGGCCGGTGCGGTCATCGGCGGCGGCGTCGTCTTCGGCGTCGTCGGCCAGGACGATGCCCAGCCCGGCGGCCCGGTCGCGACGCCCGCCCCGGTCACGACGTCGCCCGCGCCGCCGCGTTCCGGGGGCTCCACCCTCGCCCCCGGCACCACCGCGTCGTTCGAGCACTTCACCGTGACCCTGTCGAACTTCCGCCAGGAGGGCGACGACTTCACCTACCAGCTCAAGGTCTGCGTCGTGAAGATCCCGCAGGTCCCCGGCACCGAGGACGGCCGCGTACGCATGGGCCTGGAGTCCTGGAGCGCCCGCACCACGGGGTGGCGTACGCCGGTCTCCCAGACCGTACGCGTGGGCCCGACCACGTTCCCGGTGGACACCAAGTTCGGGGTGGGGCAGTGCGGCGAGGGCCTGGTGGCGGCGAAGGTGGTCGACACGACCTCGAAGGTCACCGAGCTCGAATACGAGAACTCGCTGGACGAGAAGGCGGTCTGGAAGGTGGCCTGACGCCGCGCGTCGAGCCCTATCCTGTGCCCATGAACGAGCTCCCCGCGGACACCCGCGCCGACCGGGACGCCCTCGCAGGCGATCTGGCCCAGCAGGGCGCCCGCGCCCGCGAGGCCGCGCGTACGCTGGCCACCGCCGGTAGCGCCGCCAAGGATCGCGCCCTCCACGCCATGGCCGACGCGCTCCTCGCGGCGCGCACCGACGTGCTTTCCGCGAATGACGCGGACGTCGAGGCGGCCCGGTCCACCGGCACGCCGGAGTCGCTGGTGGATCGCCTTCGCCTCACCGACGCGCGCCTGGACGGCATGGCCGCCGGCCTGCGCCAGCTCGCCGGGCTGCCCGACCCCGTCGGCGACGTCGTGCGCGGGTGGACCAACCCGAACGGCGTCGAGGTCCGCCAGGTCCGCGTGCCGTTCGGCGTCGTCGCGATCATCTATGAGGCGCGCCCCAACGTCACCGCCGACGCCGGCGGCATCGCGCTGAAGTCCGGCAATGCCGTGCTCCTGCGGGGATCCAGCTCGGCCGCGCGGTCGAACGCCGCGGTGGTCGCGGCCCTGCGTACGGGCCTGGAGGAGGCCGGCCTGCCGCCGACTGCATCCAGCTCGTCACCGGCGGACGCGAGGTCACCGCCGCTCTGATGTCCGCGCGCGGCGTCGTCGACGTGCTGATCCCGCGCGGGGGAGCGGGCCTGATCAACGCCGTCGTCGAGGGCGCGAAGGTGCCCGTGATCGAGACCGGCACCGGCAACTGCCACCTGTTCGTCGACGCGTCCGCCGACCAGGACATGGCGCTCGAGATCCTGCTCAACGCGAAGGTCCAGCGACCCAGCGTCTGCAACGCCGTCGAGACCCTGCTGGTGCACGCCGACATCGCCGAATCCTTTGTGGGCAAGGCGGTCGAGGCCCTGCGTACGCACGGGGTCACCGTCCACGCCGAACCGCGGTTCGCGGCGTACGCGGCCGATGTCGTGCCCGCGCAGGAGGGCGACTTCGACGAAGAGTGGCTCTCGCTCGACCTGTCAGCCGCGGTCGTCGACTCGATCGACGCGGCCCTCGACCACGTGCGCCGCTGTTCGTCGGGCCACTCCGAGACGATCGTCACGCGCGACCAGGGGAGCGTACGCCGGTGGACCGCGGAGGTGGACGCCGCCGCGGTGCTCGTGAACGCGTCGAGCCGCTTCGTCGACGGCGAGGAGTTCGGGTTCGGGGCCGAGATCGGCATCTCGACCCAGAAGCTCCACGCGCGCGGGCCGATGGGGCTGCCCGAGATGACGTCGACGAAATATGTGGTGACCGGCGACGGGCAGGTACGCGGGTGAGCGCGCAGGCGCGGCGGGGACGGTAGGCTGCCGCCCATGACGATGACCTTGCTCCAGGGCATGACCCTGCTCGAAGGCGGAGCCGCCCACGACGGCCTGAAGCACCTGCCGATCCCGGCGTGGGGCTTCGGCCTGATCGCGCTGGCGCTCCTGATCGCCGGACTCATGTTCGTGCTGAACATCGGGAAGAGCCGACCGCACGCCTGAGCCGGCGTACGGATCTTCTATGAGTGAACTGACAGGACTGGCCCGCCGGGGCGACCGGGCGGGCCAGCGCTATCGCCTCGGAGTGATGGGCGGCACGTTCGACCCCATCCACCACGGCCACCTCGTGGCCGCGAGCGAGGTGCAGAGCCGTTTCGGGCTCGACGAGGTGGTCTTCGTGCCGACCGGCGTGCCGTGGCAGAAGAAGGACCGGCGCGTGTCCCCGGCCGAGGACCGCTATCTGATGACGGTCATCGCGACCGCCTCCAACCCGAGGTTCACCGTCAGTCGGGTCGACATCGAACGCGAGGGTGACACCTACACGGTCGACACGTTGCGCGACCTGCGGGCCGAGCGCGGCGATGACGTCGACCTGTTCTTCATCACCGGTGCCGACGCGCTGGCGAAGATCCTGACGTGGCGCGGCGCCGACCAGCTGTTCGACCTGGCCCACTTCGTGGGGGTGTCGCGCCCCGGCATCGAACTGGACGCGCCCGACATCGCCCACCTGCCGGCCGATCGCGTGACCCTGTTGGAGATCCCGGCCATGGCGATCTCCTCGACGGCGTGCCGCGAGCGCGTCGCCCACAACGATCCGATCTGGTATCTGGTGCCCGACGGCATCGTCCAACACATCCAGAAGCGCGGCCTCTATGTCCCCGAGGCCGCCGAGAGGGAGCTATGACCGCAACCGACCACGCGCTCGAACTGACCAGGGCGGCCGCGCTGGCGGCCGACGACAAGCAGGGCCAGGAGATCGTCGCGTTCGACGTCTCCGAACAGCTCGCGATCACCGACGTGTTCCTCGTCGTGTCGGCGTCGAGCGACCGGCAGGTCGGCGCGATCGTCGACGCGATCGAGGAGAAGCTGCGCGAGGACCACGCGGCCAAGCCGGTGCGCCGCGAGGGGGACCGCGAGAACCGCTGGGTGCTGCTCGACTATCTCGACGTCGTCATCCATGTGCAGCACTCCGAGGAGCGCCAGTTCTATGCGCTCGAGCGGCTGTGGCACGACTGCCCGCGCATTCCGCTCGACCTCCCGACGCCGCCCGAGGCTGCGGCCGAGTGACAGCCGCCCGGCTCGTCCTCTGGCGGCATGGCCAGACCGACTGGAACCTGGAGCGGCGCTGGCAGGGTGAGTCCGACATCCCGCTGAACGCGACGGGCCGTGAGCAGGCCCGCGCTGCCGCTCCTTTCGTTGCTGGGTTGGGGATCACGGAGATCTGGGCGTCCGACCTGTCGCGCGCTCGGGACACCGCCGAGGAGTTGGCGAAGGTCACCGGGTTGCCCGTGAAGGTCGACCGCAGGCTGCGGGAGATCTCGGTGGGGGACTGGTCGGGCCGCAAGGTCGAGGAGCTCATGGAGGAGTTCGCCGACGTCATGGAGCGCGAGGCCCGCGGCGAGGACGTGGTGCGCGGCGGGGGAGAGTCCGTACGCCAGGTCGAGCGCCGGGTGTCACAGGCGCTGGCGGAGATCGGTGAGGCAGCCCCGGACGGAGCGGTGGTGGCCGTGGTGATGCACGGGCTGGCCGGCAAGGTCGGCTCGCTGGAGCTGGTGGGGGTGCCTGCGGGAATCAAGGAGAGCTTCGGCCGCATCGACAACTGCCACTGCGTGGTCATCGAACGCAGCCACCAGAAGAGCCACCCATGGAGGATCGCGGCGTACAACGTGGGCCCAGGCTGACGTTCTCCGAGCGAGCGAAGCGAGACGAGGAGCCCCACGTTGGCTGAGCGAGCGCCAGCGAGTCGAAGCCACCGCAACCTTCTCCGAGCGAGCGAAGCGAGACGAGGAGCTAGTTCCTCACCCCGCACACCTGCTCCAGCACCCCGAACGCCCGGCGCTCGCCCTCGACGACGCTCAACTCGCCCATCTCCGCGACGATTCCCGCAGGCCGCCGCGTGAACCGTTCCCCCTGCCCGGGCCCGGTGATCGCTTCGAGCACCCGCTGGCCCACGCGTACGGCCCCGTTCGTCGACTCCACGTGATCGGCCAGCACCAGTCGCCCGCCCGGCCGCAGCACCCGCACCATCTCGCGCAACGCAGCACCCTCGTCCGGCACGCAGCACAGCACGAACGTGCTCAGCACGGTGTCGAAGCTCGCGTCCGGGAAGGGCAGTACGCCGGCGTCGCCCACCCGCATCGTCGCGTCCAGCCCGAGTTCCCGCGCTCGCCGCGTCGCCTGCTCCACCATCGCGGGGCTCTGGTCGAGCCCGGTGATGCGTACGCCGGCCGGCAGGTGGGGAAGGTTCGCGCCCGTCCCCACGCCCACATCGAGCACATCGCCCGTCGCGCGCGAGCACGCCCAAACCCTGCCCTGGTTGAGGAAGCGGCGCTCGAGCCGGGCCGAACGCCGGTCGTACTCGCCTGCCATCGAGTCCCAGAAGTCGCGGGACTTCTCGCTCACCACATCGTCACCCGGGAACTGCTGCAGAGCCACGCGTCGCCGATGCGGACGAAGTCCTGCGCGACGTCCAGCGGCCAGGTCTGGCCGGATCCGTCGTCGGTGACGCCGGTGAGGATGTGCCCGCTGACCTTGGCGTTGTCGTCGTCCTGGATCGTCACCTCCACGGACTTCTCCACGACCCGGTGATAGACGAACTGCCGGGCTCGGATGCCGTCCATCCACTCGTCGAGGGGCTGGCGATAGCCGGTCATGTGCACGAGCGTCGCATCGGGCGTGAAGCAGGCCGCGAGGGCGGAGGTGTCGGCCTCGTCCATGGCGGTCAGCTGCGTACGCCAGTTGGTCAGGATGTCGTCGCGGGCGGTCATGCGGCCAGCGTACGGAGGGGACTCGAGGATTTGGTGGCGGGGCAGGGGATGCGCTACCTTTCTCTGGTCGCGATTTCCGGGAGACCGGCGCGAATGCGGGGCTATGGCGCAGTTGGTAGCGCGCTTCCATGGCATGGAAGAGGTCAGGGGTTCGAATCCCCTTAGCTCCACAGATCTCAGGGCGGACCCGGTCGGGTCCGCCCTGATCTGCGTTCTGGACTCACCTGTGGACGATGTGCGGAAATCGGAGACTTTGGCGCCTTCCCGGCGGTTTGGTGCCCGATCTCTGCACATCGTCCATGAGCCAGCACCACCACAGAGTGGGGGACCGGCTTCTACCCCTGCCCCCGCACCGATCGGTGCAGCAGGTCGAACGTGCCCCACGACTCCTCGACCGCGCGCATCGACCGCAGCGTACGTTCCGGATCCAGCGACGCCAGCGTCGCCACCAGTCCCTGCACGACCGACATCGCCGGCGCCAGGCTCGGGAAGAACGACGTCCCCTCGGCCGGCACGATCAGGCACTCGTCGGCGCAGTCTGCCAGCGCCTTGGTGAGGTTGTCGGTCAGGGCGATGACCGTCGCCCCCTTGTCGTGCGCGGTCTGGGCCGCGGTGACCGAGCTCTGATAGAGCCGCCAGTACGAGCACACGATGAGCACGTCGTCGGGCTGCATGAACGCCACAGCGTTCGAGATCGAGGCCGGGCGATCCAACAGCTCGTGGCAAGGGAAACCGGCCAGCCTCATATTGTGGCTCAACGCGTGACCGACGGCCGCGAAGCTGCCCTGAGCGGTCACGAAGATCGAACGCCCCGCCGCGATGCGCTCGGCGACCCGGACCACGTCGGCGTCGGGGATGCGGCGCAGCACTTCCGCGGTCGATTCAGCGTCCCGGCGTACGGAGTCGTGGAAGGGCGTCTCCCGGAGTCCGTGCTCGGTCGCCACCTCCACCACCGAGAGGTGCGAGACATAGTGGGCGCGCAGGTCCGACTGGAAGTCCGGCCAGCCGGCGTACCCCAGTCGTTGGGCCAGGCGCGTGATCGCCGACACGCTCACCCCTGCCGCCGCCGCCACTGCGCCGGCGGGCGAATAGCTCGAGCGGCCGGGGTTGGCGACGATCTCGCGGAACGCCTGCCCCGTACGCCCGGTCAACTGGTCCGCGCCCACCAGGGAGCCCAGCCAGTCGTGCAGGGACTGGTCCACGTCGCGTCTCGCCATGGTTGCAGTCTAGGGACAGTCGTGAGCCGACATGCAAACAGATTTGCAGAATTCATTGACCTGCAAGATCGGGCCACTTACTGTTCTGGCATCCCAGAGCAGAGGAGTTCCCGTGTCCCTTTCGGCTCGTCTCGATCGCCTGCCACTGAGCAGGCCCCACTATGCGCTGCTGCTGATCGGCGGCCTCGGTTACACCTTCGACGGCATGGACAGCGCCATCGTGGCCTTCCTCCTGCCGGACGTGAAGCAGGTGTTCCAGCTCGGCCCCGCCCAACTCGGCATGGTCGCGTCGTCGGCGCCGTTTGGCTTCCTGTTCGGCGCGGTGACAGCCGGCTACCTCGGTGACCGCATCGGCCGCAAGAAGGTCATGATGTACGCGCTGGTCGTGTACGCGATCGCGTCCCTCGTCGCCGCGGCGGCGTGGAACTTCCCGATCTTCCTCGCCATGCGCATCCTCGCCGGCTTCGGCGCCGGCGCCGAGAGCGCGATCATCGCGCCCTTCCTGTCGGAATTCGTGCCCAGCAAGCGACGCGGGTGGTTCGTCGGCGCGCTGTCCGGCTTCTTCTCCTTCGGATTCGTCATGGCAGCGCTGATCGGACGCTTCGTGGTCCCGACCATCCCGCATGGCTGGCGCTGGGCCCAGGTCATCACCTTCCTGCCGATCGTGATGCTGCTCTGGTGGCGTCGCTCGCTGCCCGAGTCGCCCCGCTATCTGCTCAACGAGGGACGCAAGGACGAGGCCGAAGCGGTGGTCGCCCAGCTGGAGGACAGGGTCAGGACGGCGACCAACGCCGCGCTCCCGCCGGTCGATCCGAACCACGCGGGCGAGCCCGAGCCGCGCAAGTTCACGATGGGCAGTGCGCTGAAACACCTGTGGAGCCGCCAGATGTGGCGCACCACGGCCGTGACGTGGCTCATCTGGTTCGTGATCACGTTCGCCTATTACGGATTCTTCTCGTGGATCCCCTCGCTGTTGGTGTCGAAGGGGTTGACGGTCACCAAGTCGTTCAACTTCTCGATCCTGATCTACCTCGCCCAGATCCCCGGTTATTTCTCGGCGGCATGGTTCAACGAGCGGTTCGACCGCAAATACACCATCGCGTCCTACCTGTTCGGCGCGGCGATCAGCGCCTACTGGCTCAGCCAGATGACCGATCCGGTCTGGATCACGGCCGCGGGCATCGCCCTGTCGTTCTTCCTCAACGGCACGTACGCCGGCGTCTACGCGTACACGCCGGAGGTCTTCCCGACCTGGCTGCGGGCGACGGGCGTGGGTCTCAGCTCATCCTTCGGGCGCATCGGCTCCATCACCGCGCCCATGATCATCGGCATCTTCGCCGCCGAGTGGGGGTTCGTGGGCGTCTTCGGCATGACCACCGCGGTCCTGGCGGTCGGCATCGTCTGCACGTTGCTCTTCGCGAAGCCCACGAAGGGCCGCTCGCTGGAGCACATCACGAACGAAAGGGTCTGACATGGAACAGTTCTCGAACCTGGCCGAGGCGGAGGAGGCCGCGCGACGCCTCTACGACGTGCGCCTGTTCACCGTGCTGGGCATCAGCGGCGACGAGGTCGTCCGCCTGCACTCCAGCGATCTCGAGGCGTACCCCCTTGGGGGACGCAAAAGCCTCAGCGTCGACATCGCTCCCGAATGGGTGGAGACGTGCGTGCAGCGGGGTGAGGTCTTCCTCGGGCTCACGCCCGGGGACGTGGAGTGCATCTTCGCCGACCACGCCCTGATCGAGAGCCTCGGGTGTGGCGCTATCGCCAACGCCCCGGTGATCGACGGCGGGGCGGTGATCGGCGCACTCTCGATCCTCACACCCGAGGGAGGGCTGACCTCCGCCGCGGCGACCGAGGTGCGGCGCATCGCCGCGGGTTGTGTCGACGCCGTGCGCGACGAACTGGCGAAGGGGGACGCGCGATGAGCGGGCAGAACCTCGTCGTCACGGGTGGAGCGGTTCTCGACCCGGTGTCGGGCTCCTGGGAGACCCGAGACGTCGCGATCCGTGACGGCGTCGTGGTTCCCGGTGGCGACGCCCCCAGTGACGCACGTCGGATCGACGCCAGTGGGCGGTTCGTCCTGCCCGGTCTGATCGACTGCCACGTCCACGTGCTGGCCGCCGCCACCGCCGACCTGGGGGCGGTGGGGGAGATGTCCCCGAACTACGTCGCCCTCGCCGCCGCGCGGACGATGGGGGAGATGCTGGACCGTGGTTTCACGACCGTGCGCGACGTGGGCGGCGGAGACTTCGGCCTGCAGTCCGCCCAGGCCGAGGGTCTGGTCCGCGGCCCGCGGCTCTTCTTCGGCGGCAAAGCCCTCTCGCAGACCGGCGGGCACGGCGACACCCGTCATCGTGGCCGCCAGCAGTTCGACGCCCACGCGTGTTGCCCCAGCATCTCGCGGTTGGCCGATGGCGTCGACGAGGTGCGCCGGGCCGCGCGGGACGAGCTGCGGAAGGGGGCCGACCACATCAAGATCATGGTGAGCGGTGGGGTGGCCTCGCCCACCGATCGGATCGACTCGACGCAATACTCGATGGACGAGATCCGTGCAGTGGTTGAGGAAGCGGAGGCCGCGAACCGCTACGTCGCGGCCCACGCGTACACGGCACGGGCGATCCTTCGGGCGCTCGAGGGCGGCGTACGCAGCATCGAGCACGGCAACCTCATGGACCAGTCCGTGGTCGATGCGCTGAAGGAGCACGACGCTTTCGTCACCATGAACCTCGTGACCTATTGGGCACTGCAGGAGGAGGGCCGCGAGCACGGTCTGCCGGCCGACCAGTACGCGAAGATCGAGGCGGTGCTCTCGGGCGGAGTCGAGGCGTTGAAGCTCGCCCACGCGGCCGGGGTGATCCCGGCGTACGGGTCGGACCTGCTGGGCGGCATGCAGCGCCACCAGGCGCGCGAGTTCGCTATCCGCGCCGAGCACGTCGACAACATCGACGTCATCCGGTCGGCGACGACGGTGGCGGCCCGGCTGCTGCAGCGCGAGGGGGAGCTCGGGGTGCTGACTGCCGGAGCCAGGGGTGACCTCGTGATCGTCGACGGGGATCCCCTGCAGGACATGGAGATCCTGGCGGCGGGGACGCCTCGTCAGGTGGTCCAGGACGGTGCCGTCGTGGTGGGGGAGGGGGCTGCAGGCCACCCGTGATGAGCTGCGCAGGTCGGGATATCGGCCCGTCCCTGCACGGCCCATGGACGATGTGCAGAAATCGAGGAGTTGGCCGCCATTTGAGCAGTTTGGCGTCCGATCTCTGCACATCGTCCATGCTCACATCCCCTGCAGTGCCGGCTCCCGCTCGTCGACCCGGCGTACGTCCTCGGCCGCCGCCATCGACTTTCGCAGCAGCCACACCGACAGTGCGGCCGCACCCATCGTCAACACGGTGAGTCCGACGACCAGAATCGTGGGGGAGACGAACGCCCGCAGTGCGACCACGGCCGCGCCCAAGGCGTACGCAGCAAGGGCAATCCGAGGACTTCCCGCCACGCGCCCGAGCGTGATCGCCGTCGCCGTCGTGGTGGCCAGGAACAGCAGCGAGGTGATGGTCAGCGCCAGGCCCAGCGGCCCTTGGCGCAGCGCAGCGATCGTCGCCACCGGCAGGTAGGGGAAGACCAGGTTCAGGATGAACTCGACCCCGACGACGAGCGTGAGGCTCATCACCGAGAGCACCCCCACGGCCCGTCCGATGCGGCCGAGCGGGCGTACGGCGGTGAACAGGCCGATGATCAGGAGGATCCCGAACACCTGGCCCAACGGCGCGATCAGCTGGGTGACGGGCACGGCCGGCACGACGCCGCCTCGCTTGAGGGTGCCGATGATGAGCACGAGGGTGCTGGCTGCCCAAGGACGACCCGACCGTCACCGAGCAGCTGTTGCGCGGCGTACGCGAGCACATCCGCTCCGGCGGCACCAGTGACCTGTCGGTACGCCAGCTCGCGGCCGCGGCCGGGCGCTCGACGATGTGCGTCTACACAGCCTTCGGGGGCCGGGCGAAGCTGCTGGCCGGTGTCCATGATCGCGTCGCCGACGAGTTCATCTCCCACCTGAGGGGCCCGGTGACCTGCCAAAAGATCGCCGAGCGCTACGTCGCGTACGCCGCCGCCGAACCCCACCTGTTCGAGCTTCTGGGCGCCACGACCGAGGACGACCAGGGCGTACGCCTGCACGCGCGCCTGCTCGGCCGCGTGCTCGATCTCTGGGGCCAGTGCCCCGGCGGGGACGCCGACCACGCCCGACGCTCGTGGGCGCTGACCCACGGAACGCTCACAGGTGCGTGGATGGAGGGCGCTGCGCTCGCGTACGCGCCGTCGCTGCGTGTGGGGCTGGAATCCCTGTGCTCACAGCGATGACGCCTAGGCTGGTCCCATGAGCCCGCTTCGCCTCGTCACCTGCGCACTGCTCTTCCGAACAGAGTTCGCCCCTGGCGTCGACAACGCACGCCTCACCGAGGACGCCCACGGGTTGATCTTCGACCGATCGCTGGCGTTGGACCTCACCCCGGAAACCGTGGGCTGGGGGATCGCGCGTGCGGAGTTCACCCCTCCGGCGTCGGCGCCCACAACGGCACCCTCGACGTCAGGCTCGACCTCGACCTGAACCGCGCGGACTCGTCCATCTGTTTCCAGGCAGCGATCGCGTGCGTCCTGGACGTGCTGAACGCTGTCGGCGATCCACACCTGTCGGCCATGTCCGCCTACCTGCCACGGGACACGATCCGCCCCGCACGCCACCTCGGCGGCCCCCTCTGGGTCGGTGACGGCAACACGGTGGGCGACCACGCGCTGACCGCGACGATCGGCGTCAACCACCTGCCCCCCGATCACCTCGCCTCCCTCGTGCAGCGGCGCGTGCAGGCCAACCGCATCATCCGGTTCGGCCCGCCCCAGCCAGCGTCGCTGGCGAACGATCTCGTCGCACTCGCCGCGACGAACCCGCGTGATTTCTCACTGCCGCAGACCGAATTCCAACGTTGTCGACGGTGCTCGAGTGGCCCGTGACCGCGCCGATCGCGAACTCCGACACGGCTGCGTGGACCATGGCCACACTCATCGACGCCGTGGCCGGGTCCGACTCCCGCCCCGATCTGGCGGTCAGCGTCCGCTGGTGACGGCGGGGGAGCTCACCACTTCCCGTCGCGGCTCACCGTCGTGTGTCCCTGCACCAGCCGACACGGCGTACGCTGCACGCCGCTGAGGCGTCCCGTGCCCGCGACCAGGTCGGTCAGCGCCTGCGCCGCCCGCCCGCCCAGCTCCATCAGTTCGCGGTCGATCGTCGTCAGGAATCCGCGCCCCGACGTGCTGTCCTCGACGTTGTCGACGCCCATCACCCGCACCGATCCCGGCACGTCGACCCCGTGCGCCGTCAGGCACGCCAGCACGCCCAGCGCGAGCTGGTCGTTGCCGCAGAACATCGCGTCGAAGTCGACCCCGCGTTCCACGAGCGACGTGGCCGCGCGATAGCCGCCGGCGGCCGTCCAGTCGACGTGGAGGACGGGCTCGGCGAGGTCGACCCCCCGCCCCGTCAACCCAAGAGTGAAGCCCTGCTCGCGCTCCTGCACCGACAGGTCGTCAGCGGCTCCTGTGATGTGCACCGGTGCCCACGATCCCACGTCCATCAGGTGTTCGGCCGCGAGCCCGCCCATCTGCACGCCGTCGGGGATGAAGCAGACATCCTCGGGATCGTCGCTCAGCTCATAGGCATAAACAACAGGCGCTCGGAACGTCGGCGTCACCGACGGCATCAGCCTCCCCGGACCGTTGCCCAACACGAGAACCCCGTCGACGCGACGGGCGGCGAGCGCACGCGCGTGGTCACGAAGCCGGGCGGCGTCGTCGCGAGCGTCGCGCATCAGCACGGCGCGGTCGTCCTCTCCGAACGTGAGTGAAACCCCTGCCAGAACAGGGATCGCGAAGGGCTCGAGCGCGTCGCGCGACAGCAGCCCCATCAGCTCCGCGCGGCCGGTCGCGAACGAGCGCGCCAGCGGATCTGGCCGGAAGTCGAGCTCGTCGGCCACCGCGCGTACGCGGTCGCGGGTCGCCGCCGCCATGCGCCCGCGCCCGTTCAATGCCTTGCTGGCCGTCAAGGGGGGTGGCCGGAGTTGCTCGTCAGGTGAGTGTCAGGCACGCGAAAAGTGCACACCTGCGCCCGACACGCTGGGCGCCGAGGGTCTCGGGCAGCGATTCGGGCGCAGGTGTGCACTTTTCACGATCGGGGCTTCACGATTGGGGCTTCACGATCTGGGCTTCACGATCTGGGCTTCACGATCTGGGTCGAGGACCATATCAGCCCACCGCCGCCGACCCCTTCGCCTCCTTGCGCGTCCGCATCTCCGCCACGATCTCGGTGAACCGTGCATCGGTCAGCGGATAGGCCAGGAACATCAGGGCGCCGATGATGCCGAGCACCGCGGGGCCCAGCCTGACCACCGCGCGGATCGCGTCAGCGCCTCCGGGGTCTGCACGGGGAGCTTCGCGTTGAACCCGCCGAAGCTCAGGGCGTACGCCACCGCGGCTACCGCGACGGCCTGGGAAACCTTCGTCCGGGTCTATGGTGAGCGTCGCGATGCGCGGCTCGCTCATGGCCGCCAGCGTACGCCGCCCCCTCGACCATCTACCTTGGCTCTGTGCTGAACCTCATCCGGGCGCTCGGGGACCTGCCGGACCCGGCCGACGCGGACGCCCTGCGCGCCGGGCGTGACCGGGTGTGGGACGCTTATCCCGACCTCGCCAACCTGCTCGGGTGCATCTACCAGTGCTGAGGCGACGACTACGACGACTTCCGCGACCTCGTCGTGGACTCGTTCGGGGCCAGCCCGGTGGTCTGCACACGTGTCCCCGTCGAGGTCGAGCGCCTGATCGCGCGCTTCGACGAGGCCGAGCTCGACGAGGTCATCGGCTGGCGCCAGCAGGCGTGTGACTATGGAGGTCTTGGGCTGACTGCCTCCGAGTTCCTGCGCGAGATCGCCCGCGTGCTACACGCCTGTGCCCCGCCCCCAGACACCCGCTGGGCCCACCTGATCGGGCACGCCGTCACCGCGGCGGAGCCGGGGCCGCAGCCCGTGGTGGTCATCGGCGACGTACGCATCCGCTTCCTCAGCGGCTTCCACTGCGTGGCGCGCGGCCATCGTTCGCGCGTCGTGACCGACCTGGTGGGGGAGCGGATCCTGTACGCCGCACAGAACTCCTACGGCTTGACCCTGGCGACGGACCTGATCCAGCTCTACAACGGAACCGACTCAGAACCGCCGCCCTTCCGCGTGGAGTGATCACTGGTGATCGACGGTGGCGCGGGTGGCCCACCGCGGATTCCACTTGTCGCCCATCCAATCCAACTGCACAACCGTTCGTCGCCCCCCGTTCACCCGCGCAGCGGGCCCGCTTCGCACCGTTCGCCTTGAGTGGCCACGTCAGTTCCGTTCTGCCCAAGGAGCACCCGTGACCACCACCGTCCGCGCCCTCGGCCTCACCTCGGCCCTCATCCTCGTCCTCGCCGCGTCGGCCTGCGGTCAGTCGGCGAGCCAGGCCGGCGGCGCCGCCTCCGGTCCCGCCGGTTCCAAGGACACCATCGTGCTCGCCGCTGTCCCGTCGGAGCAGTCGCAGAGCCTGCAGGGGCAGTACGAGAACGTGATCAAGCTCATCGAGAAGGAGACCGGAAAGAAGGTCACCTTCCAGAACGCCACCGACTACGCCGCGGTGATCGAGGGGCAGCGCGCCGGGAAGATCGACCTCGCCGGCTACGGTCCGTTCTCCTACAAGATCGCCAGGGACGGCGGTGTGCCCGTCGAGCCCGTCGGCTCGCCCGTCAAGACCAAGGACACCCCTCCCGGCTACTACTCCATGGGGTGGGTGCCTGCAGGCTCGCCGGTCACGTCGATCGAGGGGTTCAGGGGCAAGAAGACCTGCTTCGTCGACAAGGCGTCGACGTCCGGATATCTCTACCCATCGGCCGGCTTGCTCGCCGCCGGGATCAACCCGGAGAAGGACGTCACACCTGTCATGGCCGGCGGCCACGACGCCTCGCTCCTGGCGATCAAGTCGGGCCAGTGCGAGGTCGGCTTCGCCTACGACACCATGATCGACCAGCTCGTGGCGAAGGGTCAGCTCAAGGCCGACGACGTCAAGCAGGTCTGGAAGTCGGAGCAGATCGCTGGCTCGCCCCTCGCCATGAACACCAAGACGCTCGACGCCGCCACCCAGGCAAAAATCAAGGACGCGATCACGAAGAAGGCCAACGTCCCTGCGCTCATCGCGGCCGGCATCTGCACGGCCGAGAAGTGCGACATGCCGGACAAGGTGAAGTACGGCTACGTGGCCATCGACGACTCGGCCTACAACGGCATCCGCAAGGTCTGCGAGGTCACCAAGTCCCAGGCCTGCAACAAGGCCTGAGGCTCGGCAACCGGAGGAACACCATGACTGAGCCCACCATCGCGCTGCGGGGCGTCACCAAGAGGTTCTCCCCGACGGTGAAGGGCCTCGACGACGTGTCAGTCTCGTTCGGGGCCCACCAGGTCACCGTCCTGCTGGGGTTGTCGGGCTCGGGCAAGTCGACGCTGCTCCGCCACGTCAACGGCCTCCAGCGCCCCACGTCGGGGGAGATCGACGTCCTCGGCACGCGTGTCGATCGTGTCAACGAGGCCGAGTTGCGCAGACTGCGTCGCCGGATCGGCTTCATCTTCCAGCACTTCCACCTCGTCGGAAGCATGTCGGTCCTCGAGAACGTCTGCACGGGCCGCCTCGGCACGTTGCGCGGGCCGAGACTGTCCCTGTTGATGTATCCGAAGCAGGTGCGTCGTGACGCGCTCGAGCAGCTGGATCGGGTCGGTCTGGCCGACCGCGCCCATCAACGGGCCGACACCCTCTCCGGTGGCCAGCAGCAGCGCGTGGCGATCGCACGAGCGCTCATCCAGAGACCGCAGATCCTGTTGGCCGACGAGCCGGTGGCATCCCTCGATCCGGTCTCGGCCAATCAGGTGATGGAACTGATCGGCCGCATCAGCCGCGAGGAGGACCTGACCGTGGTGTGCAGCCTCCACCAGGTGCAACTGGCCATGGAGTTCTCCGACCACATCGTCGGACTCCATCAGGGAAAGGTCGTGCTGGACCGCGACACCAGCGAGATCGATCGGCGCGATGCCTACGAGATCTATGCCAGCGTCGCCGGCCGGGACGAACGGGGGGCGGTCACGGGCGACCACCCGCAGGCTCCTGCGGCGCCGACGGCCGGCGCCCCGCTGACCACCCCCGCGGGGATGCGGTGACCGCCACACAGGTGCGCCGTCCGGCGGCCGAGGTCACCGGGCCCAGGCGTCCGGCTCCGAGCCCGAGATCCATCGCCGCCACCGTGATCATGGTGGGGCTGCTGGCCGCGGCGGTCTGGGCGACCGCGGAGCTGCGGATCAACGTCGCGTCGTTCCTCGACTCCGCTGACAACGCCGGCCGCTTCGTGGCGCGCATGTTCCCGCTCGACTTCCCTCCGGCCGCCGAGCTGGCGCTGGTCATCCTGCAGACGCTGGCGATCGTCCTGCTGGCGACCCTGCTGGGCGTCGTCCTCGCCATCCCCGTGGCGCTGCTCGCGGCCTGGAACACCACGATCCATCCCGCCGCCCGGCTGACCAGCCGTGGCGTCATCGTCCTGGCGCGCGCGATCCCCGACCTCATCCTCGCCATCTTCTTCCTGCGGGTGTTCGGCCTGGGTGCCCTGCCCGGCATCGTCGCCATGGGACTGCATTCGGTCGGCATGATCGGCAAGCTCTATGCCGACGCCATCGAATCGCTCGACAACGGCCCGCAGGAGGCCATCCGCGCCGCCGGCGGCTCACGGCTGCAACAGATCACCGCCGGCATCATCCCGCCCCTGATGCCGCAGATCATCGCCACCGCCCTCCACCGCTTCGACATCAACCTCCGCACCTCGGTGATCCTCGGCTATGTGGGCGTCGAGGGGGTCGGCCTCGCCATGGCCGACTCGCTGCGCTCGTTGAACTATCAGCGCGGAATGGCGTACGCCTTCGCCGTGCTGGTCCTCTGCATCGTCGTCGAACTCGTCTCGGGGGCCATCCGCACGGCCATCATGAGCCGGACCGGGGCGACCTCGTCGCGCCCCACCTGGGCGGACCGGGTGACCCGCCGCGTCGCCGGGGTTCGCCCGACGGCACCGGCCACCACACCGGCCACCGCTCCGACGACCGCGCCGGCGTCGTCGCGCCCGGCGCGCCTGACGCCCCCGTGGGACGCCGCGCGGGGCGGACGGTTCGGGGGGATCGCGCTCGTGTTCGTGCTGGTCGTCGCATCGTGCATCGCCGCGGGGGTCACCTGGGACGACGTCGCGCGCGGCGCGGGGAGGGTCCTGCCGACGGCCGACCTCTTCTGGCCGCCCGGCGGGATGGACATTCTCGACGACATCGCCGCCGACATGCTCGTGACGATCCAGATCGGACTCGCGGCGACCCTGCTCGGCGCAGTGCTGGCTGTGCCCATCGGTGTGTTGGCGGCGCGCAACGTGGTGCACAACCGGGCCGTGTCGACCGGCTTCCGCCTCCTGATCGTCGTGATCCGTGGCATCCCTGAACTCATCATCGCGATCATCTTCGTCGTGGTCACCGGCCTCGGGGGCGTCGCGGGCACGCTGGCCCTGGCGATCGGGGCAGTCGGCCTGCTCGGCAAACTCGTCGCCGACTCGCTCGAGGAGACCGACGTCGCGGTCCAGCAGGCCCTTCGCGCCACGGGCGCCTCACCCCTGCAGGTCTTCTTCGGCGCGACCGTTCGGCAGGCACTGCCCGCGTTCGTCGCCCACGTGATGTATCTGCTGGACGTCAACATCCGCTCGGCGACCCTGCTCGGCATCGTGGGTGCGGGCGGCGTCGGCTTCCTCCTCCTCAACGCCGCACGTGTTCAGGAGTTCGAGGTCGTCACGACCATCCTCCTGTTCATCCTCGCCACCGTCCTGCTCGTGGAGGCGTTGGCCGTGTTCGTGCGGAAAGCGGTTCAGTAAGGGCCTCGCGGCCGGTTCAGGCGCCCAGTTCGTCCAGCACCCGGCGGGCGAGGCCGAAGCTGAGGGTCATGCCGACGCCGCAGGTCACCGCGACGGCGGTCGTGCGGGCGTCGAGCTGCTCGACGAGCAGGTCGGACAGCGGGCTGGACGCATAGACGCCCTGCCAGCGCTGGCGGACGCGCAGTGCCTCCACCCCGAGGACGCCGGCCACCTCCCGCAGGAGCACGTCGGACACACCCTCGTCGAGGAACGGCTCGTGACTGAGGTCGTAGGTGTGGGAGTCACCCACCAGCAGGGATCCGTCCGGCCGCGGGGCGAACATCACGTTGGCCACCATGGACAGCAGCTCGGGCGCCACCTCCGCGCGGACGCGGTCCGCCGCCGGCATGGACGCCATGCCGCCGTAGCGGAGCATCGACGTGGCCGTCAGCACCGCCGCGTGGGTGGTGAACCCAGCGGGGCTGTCGACCAACGCCATCTGCAGGGCGCACCGTTCCATCCCGGCCGCGTCGGCCACGTCGGGGCGCAGGAGGTCGAGGTCGTGACCGACGCAGACGAGGACCCGTTCGGCGGTCATCGCGCCGCGCGAGGTCTGGACGGTGCCGTGATCCGCACCCAGACACGACGTGCGCCAGCTGAACTCGACCCCGTCGTCGGCCAGGCGCGCAGCCAGGTGAGCCACCGTCGTCCGAGGGTCGACCCGCAGGTCCTGCGTGAGCTCGACGCCCCCGCGTACGCCGGGCAGGTCGCGCGTGCCGTCGGCGAGGCGGTCGCTGATCTCGCCCGCTGACAGGAGCCGGGTCCGCTCGGGACGGCGCGCCGCGAATTCCTCGAGCAGGTCGCGCTGGGCGTCGCTGCGCGCCACCACCATGCCGCCGTGGGTGCGAACGGACACGCCCGTCGCGGCGGCCGCCGCCAGCCATCCCTCGCGCGACGCGACCGCGAGGGCGTCGAGGTCATCCGGTTGTGCGCTGAGGCAACAGTGGCCGAAGTTCCGCACCGAGGCACCGACCGCCCGCGCGTCGCGGTCGATCACCCGCACGCTCAGCCCCCGGCGTCGGGCCTCCCAGGCGTGGCTCAGGCCGACGATGCCGGCCCCGACGATGATCAGGTCTGCGCTGGTCATGTCCCCGATCCTTGCGGCCCGCACGGGTGTCGCGGGGAACGTACGCCCACTTGCTCCAGCATTCACGTACCGTTCACCGCCCCGTAGCCCGCGCGAGGGGACGGAAGCCTACCTTCGGCGAAGGAGGTGGTGATGGACGAGACGAGCAAGCCCGGCCTGATCGCGTTCGACATGGCGGGGACAACGGTGGACGAGCACGACATCGTCTACACCACCCTGCGCGAGGTGACCCTCGCGGCCGGGGCCCACTACGACGACGCCATGTTCGCCCGCTGGACTGGCACCGAGAAGCGCGCGGCCGTCGCGGCGCTGCTCGCCACCGACGACCCCGCGCGGGTCGACGCGGTGCACGCCCGGTTCACGGGCGAGCTCTCCCGACGCTACGCCGCCGCCCCGCCCATTCCGTGTCCGGGCATCGAGGAGGCGTTCGACGCGCTGCGGGCCGCCGGCGTACGCATCGCGCTGACGACCGGCTTCGACCGCCCCACGGCCGACCACCTGCTGACCTCGCTCGGTTGGACCGACGGCGTGGTCGACGCGGTCGTCTGTGCCACGGAGGTCGCTGCCGGACGGCCCGCGCCCGACATGATCCGGCGCGCCATGGCCGACCTGGGGGTCGACGACCCGGGTCGCGTGTGGGCCGTGGGCGACACCGCGGCCGACCTCGACGCCGCTGCGGCGGCCGGCGCGCTCGGCTTCGGCGTCCTCACCGGTGCTGGCACGCGCGCCCAACTAGAGGCCTGTCCGCACCACGCGATCCTCGATCGGGCGGCCGATGTCGCGGCCCTCGTGGCGGCGCTCCGGTGACCGAACCCCGCAGTCGCCAGGTCGCCGCGATCCTGGCCGAGGAGATCCGCGACCTGCCCACCGGGACACGCGTGCCCAGCGAGCACCAGCTGATGGCGCGTTTCGACGTTTCCCGGGCGGAGGCGCGGGGGGCGTTGCGCTTCCTCGAGCACCAATACCTGGTGCGTCGGAGTCAGGGGGCGGGGACATTCGTGCACCGGCGGCTCGACTACGGCATCGCCCGCGCCAAGAGGCCGTCGCTGCACCGCACGATCGAGGCGTCGGGCGGCCGCGCCCGCACGTTCGTCCTGTCGGCCCGGCGCGTCGACCCACCGGAGGAGATCTCCGACCGGCTGGAAGCCGTAGGTCCGCTGATGCGGCTGGAACGCCTTGCCTACATGAACGACGAGGTGACGACGTTCCTGCAGGAGTGGTTCGCCGAGGGGGTCGTGAACGAGCTCGCGGTGGGCGTGAGCGTGATCGACTCCGTGGAGGAACTCCTTCGGGGGTCGGGTTTCACCCCTTTGCGCCACTGGTGTCGCGTGACCGTGGACTGCCCACCCGATGACGTGTGCGAGCGGCTCGACCTCCCACCGGGCACCCATGCGTGGAGCGTGAGCAGCCTCAACGTCGACGAGGGGACGGGTCGTCCTCTGTTCTTCAGCGCCAACTGGACGCGCATCGACCTCGTCCGGTTCGTCTGCGAGCTCTGAGCCTTTGTCGAATGAGGGCCATGGTGGAGCGTACGCCGGACAACCCGTGGGCGTCTTCACACGGGCGTAACCCTGCGTTCGCCTGCCCCACCTGGCATCGCCACCCCTGCTGGCGATGCTGGGGGCGAGAGAGGGAGGACGCCGTGAACCACACCCCCATCCGCGACAACCCCACCCGCGAGGAGCTGTGCGAGCAGCTGTCACTGCTGGAACCCGCCACACTGATGGCCGTGGCCGATGAATGCCTCGCCACGGCGCCGCTGGAGGTCGTCCGAGGGCCGGAGGTGGGAACCGTCGCCACCCAGGTGCGTGAGCCGGTCGCCGGCACCCGCTTCCTGCTGGTCGACGTTCTGGTCACCTCGGCCGAGGTCACCCTCGGCGGCACGCCGGGCTGGGCCATGCGCGCCGGTGCTGATCCCGCCACAGTCCTGGCCCAGGCCGTCTGCGAGGCCGAACTGCAGCGCGGCGGCGAACGCGCCGACCGGCTGCGCCGGGCCTGTGCCGATGTCGCGTCCACCGCCCGCATGGAGCGGGCCGCCGAATGGGAGCGGCTCGCCCCCACCGTCGTCGAGTTCGAGGAGATCCCGTGAGCGTCACCGAAGCCCCGCGTACCGTCCTGCTGGACGAATCCGAACGCCAGGAGGTGTTCCGGGCGTGCCTGGACGCCCTCGCCCGCCCCGGCACCGTGCATGACCTCGGCTGCCACCGCCACGACGCGGCACGCCTTCCGCTGCTCGCCCTGACCGATCTCATGACCCCCGTCGCGGCGCTCGGCGGCGCGCAGGTCACCCGGCGCGCGATCGACGAGATCGCCGGCCTCACCCGTGCGCCCCTGTCCGCGGTGAGCGACGCCCGCTGGCTCCTGGCCGGTGACGACCTGAGCCCCGACCTGCTGCGGACCGTGCCGCGCGGGACCGACGAGCAACCGCAGCTCGGGGCCGTGGTCGTGGTGCCCGTGTCGCTGGACGCGGGCGGACCCGACTACGTCGTCACCGGCCCCGGCATCCGGGACGAACTGCGCATCACCATCTCACTGGCTCCTGGCTGTGTGCGTGAGCGCGCCCGTCTGATGGCCGACTATCCGCAGGGGTTCGACCTGCTGTGCGTCACTGATGACCACCGGGTCCTCGGGCTGCCGCGGACCACGGTGATGGAGCAGGCGCGATGAGCTACGCCGGGACGAATCGTGGCGGGACCTCGGCGATCCTGGCGGCCGAAGCGCTGGTCCACGACGACGCGCGGCTTCGCGACGGCGTCGACCAGGTGGACGTCGACCAGGTCCAGCGCACCTTCGGCGAGGCGCTCGATCGCTTGATGGGGGAGGCCTCGCTGTGGGATCGGCGCTTGGCGGCCGTCGCCTTCGTGCAGGCGCGGGGCGACCTGCCCGAGGCCGTGCACCTCCTGCGTGCACACCGATCCACGCTGCCGCGACTCGCCGTCAGCGAGCCCGTCGACCCCGATGAGATCGAGCTCGTACGCCGCATCGTCCCCGCTCACCGGAGCCCGGACGGGCCCCAGCTCCTGGGGCGTACGGTCGACTACACCGCGCGGCTGGTGCGCGAGCCCGGCGCGCCGGACCCGCTGGCGCAGACGGGCGACGAGCCTGTCGCCACCACGGCTCCCGGGGTCGACACGCCTCCGCGGCGCTACAGCGAGTGGCTGGCCGAACGCGGGTTGGTGATGGACCGCAGCCTGGACGACGATCCCGAACCGTTCGACCTCGCCCTGGAGAACGTCACATGGCCCGCACCCCGCTCGGCCCTCCTGTCGGCCATGGCGATGGCCGAGACCGGAGGCCTCGTCGCGCAGTGGTATCGCAGCATCCTCGGCCCTGACGGCTATGCCGACGAGTCCGTCACCCTGGGCGAGGTGCGACACGGTCGCCTGCCCGTGCGCGTGATCCATCCCCACACCGGAAACCCTGTGGTGGTGGGGAAGATCGAGACCAGCGAATGTGAGGCGATCGCCCACCTGGACGAACGCGGCGAGGACTCCTCGCAGTTCGACGTCGGTTTCGGCATGGCAGTCGGTCACAACGAGCGCAAGGCCATCTCCATGGCCATCCTCGACCTCGCCGCCCACCGCTATGGCTCCACCGATGAGGGAGCAGCGCTCCAGCAGATCATCATGATGACCACCGACGGCCTTGCCAGCAACGGATTCCTCGAACACCTCAAGCTGCCCCACTATGTGACGTTCCGGTCCATGGTCGACCGGGCGATGGCCGCCGGACAGGAAGACAGAGCCGCCACACCCCAGCAACGCCACGCCCACGACGAGGAGTGCGACCATGACCACTGAGACCCCCGACCTCGGCGTCGCGGAGCTCGCAGCCCGGCTGGCGTCCGGCCCGGATCGCCCCACGGTCCTCGACGAGCAGGGCAAGCGCGAAGTGCGTCGGGCCTGCCTGTCGGCCGTCTGCATCCCCGGCCACCAGGTCCCCTTCGGGTCCAGAGAGATGCCGGTGGCCCGCGGCTGGGGGTCAGGTGGGCTCCAGGTGACCGTCGCCATCGGCAGTGCCGACGACACGGTGAAGGTCATCGACCAGGGCGACGAGGAGGGCGTGAACGCGGTCAACCTGCGCCGCCTGATCCGAGGCACGCTGGGTTGCGGCACCACGGGTGACACCCGTGAGGCGTCGATCATCCAGTCCAGGCACAGGATCCCGGAAGATCGCCTGCGGTCCGACCAGATCGTCGTCCTCCAGGTGCCGCAGTCCGAGCCCCTGCGTCCCGTCGAGCGCAGCGTGCGCGAGTGCCGGCGCATGCACGGGGAGGCGGACTACTCCCGCATGTGGGTCGCGATGTATGAAGACCTCGTCACCGGCGGTGTCGTCAACGCGGCGGCGGGCTATCCCGTGATGGTCCACCACCGCCACCTGATGGCGCCGAGCCCCATCCCGCGCTGGGATGTGCCGCGCCTGAACGGATCTGACCACCTGACCCTCCTGTCGCACGGTCGCGACAAGAAGCTGTACGCCGTTCCCCCCCACACGCACGTCGAACCCCTGACCTTCGACGACGTGCCGTTCGAGGTCGAACACGAGTCGGGCGCCGCGTGCGGGCTGTGCGGGTCGACTGACACCTACCTGGTCCAGACGCGCACGGGGGACTGGCTGTGCTCCGATGTCGAATGGTGCTCGCGGGTGCGGGACGGCGACGTGGACGCGGACGACCACCGCATCATCGCACCGCTCGTCTGGCTCCCCGATCCCACTCGCCGCGTGCGCGCCACCGCGGGATCCCTTTCCGGCAAGGAATCGCTCGAGTTGGGCGCTGCGCGCAGTCGCACGGCACCGGGGGAGGAGTGGTCGTTGAAGGTGGAGTCGCTGGGCAAGACGTACGCGGCCCGCCGAGGCTCCAGCGCCGTCCGCGCCGTGGACGACGTGAGCTTCGACGTGGCGCCCGGCGAGGCGCTCGGGATCATCGGTGAGTCGGGCTCGGGAAAGTCGACCGTGATGCGCTGCATCATCGGGGAGGAGATCACCCAGGAGGGGCGCGTCCTGCTCGCCGACCTCGACGACGGCCGGACGAACGTCCTCGACCTCGACGCTGCAGCGCGGCGCGCGCTGCGGATCGACACCCTCGCCGTGGTCCACCAGGACCCGGCGGCGGGACTGAACCTGCGCATCAGCGCCGGTGGCAACATCGCGGACAGGCTCACCGCTGCGGGTTGGCGTTCCTACCACGACATCCGTCGGCGCGCAGCGGCCCTGCTCGATCGGGTCGAGGTCCCCCTGGCGCGCATCGATGACGTGGTCGGTCAGTTCTCCGGCGGCATGCGGCAGCGCGTACAGATCGCGAAGGCGCTGGCCGGGGATCCTCAGGTGCTGCTCCTCGACGAGCCGACCACCGGCCTCGACGCGTCGGTCGCCGCAGGTGTCCTCGACCTGCTGCGCGAGCTCCTGGCGGAGCGGGAGATCGCGGTCGCGGTGGTGAGCCACGACTTCGGTGTCATCTCGGCGCTCACTGATCGGGCGATCGTCATGCGCAACGGCCGCATCGTCGAGCAGGGCCTGACCGACCAGCTCTTCGCCGACCCCCACCACCCCTACACCCAGCGGCTCGTCGCCGCAGCCGGAAGCTGAGGACGCCATGACCGCAACCCCTGCCACGACACAGATCCTGACCGTCACCGACCTGGTCAAGACCTTCACCCTGCATGCCGTCGGTGGGCGCAGGGTGACCAGCCTCGCCGGGGTGTCCTTCCACGTCGGCGCGGGGGAGCACGTGGCGGTCGCGGGGGCCTCAGGAGCCGGGAAGTCCAGTCTGCTGCGCTGTCTTCACCGCACCTACCTGCCCGACTCCGGCACGGTGGTGCTCCACACCCCGACCGGGCCGGTCGACCTGACGCGGCTCGCCGATCGCCAGATGGCACGCCTGCGCGGGCGCGAGTTCGGCTATGTGTCGCAGTTCCTGCAGGCCCCCCCGCGGGTCGGCCCCTGGGAGCTCGTCGTCCGCGCTGCCCGCAGGCGCGGGCTCGACCCGTCCGCCGCCCGCGAGGTCGCGGGTGATGCGCTGGCCCGACTGGGGATCGACAAACCCCTGTGGGACGTGGATTGCACCGTCCTCTCGGGAGGTGAGCGCCAGCGGGTCAATCTGGCCGCAGGCACCGTCAGCCCACCCCGCCTGCTGCTCCTCGACGAGCCTGTCTCGGCCCTCGATCCGGCGAACCGAGAGAAGGCCCTGTTGCTGATCGAGGACCTGCGCGCCCACGACGTGTCCGTCCTCGCCGTCTATCACGACATGAAGATCATCCGTCGGCTGGCGGGGCGGCTGCTCGTGGTCGAGGACGGCCGCATCGTGGCCGACGGGACGCCGGAATCCGTGCTGGCACAGGAACATGGCGCCCTCGCCGACCACCTCACCGATGACCTGGTCGACGGGCGGGCCGCACGATGACCGACACCCGCGTACGCCCCTGGCCGGTCACGCTCCCGCCCGCCGACTACGTGCTGTCCGGCGTACGCGTCGTGCTCCCCGATGACATCCTGGAGGGCGCGATCGTCGTGCGCGACGGGCTGATCGCCGAGATCGTGGGCCATTCGCTGTCCGGCGACGTCGACGGTCAGGGGCGTCTGGTGCTGCCCGGTCTGGTCGACGTGCACTCCGACGCGCTGGAGAAGGAGCGCGCGCCACGCCCCTCGGCAGTGCTGCCGTGGGAGTTCGCCCTGACGAGCTTCGAGGCGAAACTGGCGGCGGCCGGCATCACCACCATGTTCCATGGGGCCGGGTTCCAGCACAAACATGCGCGGGGCGTCCGCCGCGACCCCGAGACCGCGCTCGAGCTGTGTCGTGAGGTCACCGCCCACGCCCACGAGCGCGTGGACCACCGCATCCTCCACCGGCTCGACGTGCTGAGCGAGGCCGGAGCCACGACGCTGTCCACCTGGCTCGACGAGCGTCCGCGCGATGCGGCCCCTCCGCTGGTGTCCCATGAGGACCACACGCCGGGGCAGGGGCAATATGTGGACGCGAGCCACCTGGTCACCTACATGGTGGGTGCCGACGGGACGAGTCCGGAGGACGCCTGGTCCCAGGTGGCGCAGCTGCGCGAGGAGTCGCGGGCCAACCAGCATGTCCGCGAGCGCAACCTCGCGTGGCTGGGCGAGCTCGCGCGGGAGGGGCGCATCCGGCTGATGGGCCACGACCCCGACTCCGCCGAGGCCGTCGACGAGCTCGTGGCCCGGGGGGCCGAGGTGGCCGAGTTCCCCACCACCGTTGAGGCGGCCCGGCGGGCGCGTGAGCGCGGTCTGCTCATCGTGGCGGGCGCCCCCAACGTCCTGAGGGGCGGATCCCACGCGGGAAACGTGTCCGCATGGGAACTGGCGCTGATGGGGTGTCTGGACGCGCTCGCGTCGGACTACCTGCCCAGCGGGCTCCTGGGCGCGGTCAGCGTCGCCGCCGGGGAACTCGGGCTTCCGCAGGCCGTGCGGCTGGTGACCTCGGGGCCGGCGCGCGTCGCGGGGCTGGCCGATCGCGGCACCATCGCGGTGGGGGAGAGGGCCGACCTGGTCCTGGTGGACGATCGGCGCCGGTGGCTGACGGTCGCCGCGACGCTGCCCGGAGGGACACAGGAACTCCCCGACTAGAATCCCTCCGATGTCCACGATCCTCGACGCCCCCGCCTGGCGCGCCCGCCGCGCCGCCCACGAGGCCCGCGTCGACGCGGTGATCGCGGGCCACCGCGAGCGCGCGGCACGCGGCGAGAAGCACCCGATCGAGGACTTCCTGTTCGAGTACTACTCCCATCGCCCCGCCCACCTGCGGCGGTGGTCGCCCGGCCACGGCGTCGTCCTCGCCGACGCCGACGAACTCGGCACGCCGCGCGAGTGGCGGCGTACGCCCGATGGTCTCGAGGTCGACGTCGACGCGATCATGGACCGCCGCGGGAACACCGTCCGCAGCGTCGTCGCGCTGCTCGAGGCCACGCTCGACCGCGCCCCGTCGTTCGGCTGCTTCGGCATGCACGAGTGGGCGATGGTGCTCGGCCACCGCCCCGAACAGACCCGACATCCCCAACTGGGCCTGAGGTTCAGCCCCGAGCGCACCGCCGACATCGTCGCCGAGCGCGGTCTGCGCTGCACCCATGTGGACGCGTACCGCTTCTTCACCGAGCGGGCGCGGCCCGCCAACGCGTACGCTCCCACGCGCGACAACCAGTTGGAGCTGGACCAGCCGGGCTGCCTGCACGTCGGGATGGACCTCTATCGGTCGGCCTACAAGCTCAGCCCGCTCGTGTCGTCGGAGCTCGTCGTGGACTGCTTCGAACTCGCCCGGGAGATCCGGGTGCTGGACATGCGGGCGAGCGCCTACGACGTGTCGTCGCTCGGCCACACCCCGGTCGCCGTCGAGACGCCACAGGGGCGCGCCGACTATGTGCGCCAGCAGCGCGAGTTCAGCGAGCGGGCCCGCCCGCTGCGCGTGGCCCTCCTGGACGCGGTGCGCCCTGTGGCGGGTGCGAGCGGTAGTAGGAACGGGTCAGGACTGCAGTGAAATAGGCCGTCAGGGTGCCGCCCACCAGGGTGAAGAACCAGACGCCCACCCCCAGGAACAGGCTGCCCACGATCATCAGACCGACGATGCCCATGGCCCCCAGCGCCGACAGGACCCCGGCGGCCTCGAACATCGTGCGCAGCGGGGACTGCGGTGGCGCGACCGGGGCCGGCGGCAGCGGCGGCAGGTCGTCGATGAGCTCGTCGAGGTCTGCCCGCCTGGTCGCGTTGAGCGCGCGGGCCAGGCGTTCGTCGAGGTCATCGGGTGTCAGGCGGCCCAGCGTGAAGTTGGCCGCGAGCATCTCGCAGACGGCGGATCGTTCGTCGTCGCCGACGCGGAGGTGCGGGCCCGTGGGCGTCGTCGTCGGGTCTCGCGTCTCGGTCGGCGCCAGGTCCATCGGCAGCGCTGCGGTGGGTGTGGTGTCCATGCAGTCATTCTTGGCAGGCCCGGGGCGTTTCGACAGGATCCTGAGCACCTGCAGGACGGGGGTCGTAGGCAGGGATCATGGAGGGGACCACGGTCGCAGCCGCCACCATCCGGCGCTCGGTCGCTGGCCCGACGGAAATCACGGTTCGGTCGCGGTCCCGCGCGTCGCCGACCGCGTCCCTGACCACCCCGTTAGCCTGTCCCGGTCGTCTTCCCCCGACAACGAAGGACCATCCATGCTTGCGCCCCGCAGTGCCGTCGTCATCTCCCTCGCCGCCGCGAGCCTCACCCTGGCCGGCTGTGCCCGCCCGGGGCTGCAGGCCGTGCCGACCGTGCCGTGGGAGACACCGTCGGCGGCCCCCGCCCCGGAGCCCGCCCCCGCCGCGACCGCCGAGGTGTCGACACCGGAACCCACGCCACAGGCCGGCAGCATTCCCACGCCCGAGGCGGCCGGAACTCCGGCGCCCCAGACGCCCCAGCTGCCTCGGCGTTCCGCCGCCCCCGACCCGACGTCGGCACCGACCCAGGCGCCCACCTCCACGGCCCCGCGGCCCGTCGCGGGTCCCGTCCTCTTCGCCCGCGGCACCAGCGGAGACCAGGTCCGTGAGGTTCAGGCCCGCCTGAAGCAGCTCGACTGGTTCGAGGGAGAGATCACCGGTCGCTTCGACGCCAGCACCGCCGCGGCCGTAGAGGGTTTCCAGGGCAAGCGCGGGCTCGTCCCCACCGGCGCGATCGACAGGGGCACCCTTGACGCGTTGCGGGCGATGACGCGTACGCCCTCGGCCGCGGAGCTCGCCGACCGTCCGGTCGCCGGCCCGGCCCTGCTCGGCCGCGGTGCCACCGGCGACCGCGTGCGCGACCTCCAGGCCAGACTCGCCCAGCTCGGCTGGTTCGAGGGCCAGGCCACCGGCAACTACGGGTCCGAGACCGCCCGGTCGGTCACGGAGTTCCAGTCCAAGCGCGGGCTCCCCACGACCGGCGAGGTCGACCAGGCCACCCTCGACAAGCTCGTCGCGATGACGAAGACCCCGTCCAGGGCCGACCTCGGCCTCGAGCCCAGGCCCGCCCCGGCGACCACGCCGGCCGGGCCTCCCGCGGCCAAGCCCGCCGTGCCCGCCGGCATCGACCCGCGCTGCATGACCGGCCGCGTCCTGTGCATCTCGAAGGCCCAGAACAAGCTCCGTTGGATGGTCAACGGCGAGGTCAAGCAGACCCTGGCCGTCCGCTTCGGCACCGACGAGATGCCGACGCGCGAGGGCTCGTTCAACGTCGGCTGGAAGTCGCGCGACCACATCTCGACGATCTACAAGACGCCGATGCCCTACGCGATGTTCTTCTCCGGCGGCCAGGCCGTGCACTACTCGGCCGACTTCGCTGCGCGCGGCTACAACGGCGGCTCCCACGGATGCGTGAACGTGCGCGACCGGGCGGGCGTGGCCTGGCTGTTCGGCCAGGTCAACGAGGGCGACAAGGTGATCGTCTACCGCTGACCGCCGAACTCGCCCCGCAGATGGCGTGTGTGGGCGTCCATCGCCGCACGGGTGGGCCGTGAGGGCTGCAGCAGGTCGTGGCCGTGGTCTGAGGTGCGCTCACCTCGCCGGATCGCGGCGCGAGCCGCCGTGAGGTGGACCACGATGCTGCGGCCGTCCTTCGTGACGACCTCGGTCGCGCCGCGGCTGAAGGTCGCGCGGCTGATCCGGATGACGCCCACCTCAGGCCAGGGAATGCGGCGGGTGCGGGTCGCCGTCGCGACCTCGAGGCCGTCGGTGGTGACGGTGAAGGCCATGCGCAGTCCCATGACTGCGGGAGCCGCGCCAGCCAGCATGCCTGCCACGCACAGCGCCGCCACCACGGGAACCTGTCCCTGGCCGCCGGTCACCGTGCGCACCAGACCCCACCCGAACATCCCGACGACGACCGCGGAAATAGCGCCGACATAGGCGCGGAACCACGGGGCGAGGCGAACCCGATACAGGATTGTGGGGCCCTCTGACCGGGGTGCCACCGGCCGAGGTGGCGGGGGAGCAGGCTCGCGTTGGCTCACTCACCCAACATAGCCGCGCCCCGGCGTACGACCGGGGGATGAATCAGGGCCCTGCCCGGGTTCGCTCACCCGGCGAGAGGCACCTCCGTCGCTAGACTCCCCGTGGGCGCCGAACCCCGCGCGCCGACCTGTGAGGGGAGCGACTTGTCGAACAACATCCCGCTGGCCATCGGGCTGGTCGTGATCGCATCGGTGTGTTTCGCGCTCGGTGCGGTCGGCCAGTTCTCCGCGGTCGGTCACGCCAAGGGCTCCGCCGAGGACGCCAGCAGGAACGACCAGGCGATGTCGTTCGGCCAGGTCGTGTCGCTGCTGCGGAACCCGCGGTGGCTGGGATCGACGGCCCTCATCGGCCTCGGAGCCGCCCTTCACCTCGTCGCGCTGAACATGGCTCCGGTCACGGTGATCCAGCCGGTAGGCATCCTGGCCGTTGCCTGGTCGGTGCTCCTCTCGAGCCGCATCCACGGCTATCGCAACAACTCCGGTGTCTGGGCCGGCGTCGCCATGACCGTCGTCGGCATCGTGGCCTTCACGCTCCTGTCCGCCCGGTTCGCGAGCGAGCACAGCGAGCTGCGGCCCACCCTGATCGTCGTCAGCGCGATCGGCGTTGCCGTCGCCGGACTCGCGCTCGCCCTCTTCGGCCAGAAGGCGCCCGCGGCCTTCCGCTGCGTGGCGCTCGCGTCGGGAGGAGCGATTCTCTACGGGCTCGCCTCGGCGCTGATGAAGACGATGTTCAAATATTTGGAGGCCGGCCACCCGATCCTGTCGGTCGGCGTACTGCTGCCCGTGGTCGGCATCATCGCGACGTACGCGGTGGGTGGCTGGTTCATCCAGCAGGCCCACGCCGTGGGCCACGCGGAGATCGTCGTCGCCTCGCTGACGACCGTCGACCCGGTGGTCGCGGTGCTGTTCGGCATCCTCGTGCTCGGCGAGGGCGTCACCATCCCGTGGTGGGCCTACCTCGGCATGGTCGCCGCGGCCGCGCTCGCGGTCGCCGGTGCGCTGGTCCTGTCGAAATATCACCCCGAGGTGTTGCAGCGACGCGAGGCCGCCGCCGCTGCCCGGGAGCCGTCCCGGGCATGACCCCCTCCCTGCCGCGGGTCGCGCTGGTGAGCGACTACAGCCTCGCCACACTGGGCGGGGCCGAGAACGCATACCACGACCAGGCCCGCGCCCTCGCGACCCACACCGAGGTGCTGGCCGTGGGCCCACCGAGCGACAGGCTCACGAAGCTCGGCGTGCGCACCCTCCCGATCCGCGCGCTCGCGACTGTCGACTCGTTGGGCTTCCCGGTCATCGTGAACACCCCCCGCCTGCGCGCCCGCCTCGTCGCGGCCTTCCGCGACCACGGCACCGAGGTGGTCCACCTCCACTCCGAGTTCGGTCTCGCCGCGGCGGCCATCGCTGCGGCGCGTACGCTCGGCCTGCCGGTGATCCAGACCGTGCACACCTTCTTCTGGGCCGCGGGTCCGACGATGCAGCGTCCCGCCCAGCTCCTCGGCCCGGTGCTCCACCGCGGCGTCACCGGCATCGCCCACCGCGGCGTACGCCTGGCCGAACGCCCCGGCGACTCCGCCCTGCGCAACATGACGCTGGCCGTCGCGCGCCGTGTCGACCAGGTCGTGTCGCCGTCGGCCCACCAGGCCGAGCGCCTGCGCGACGCGGGCCTCGCCCGCGTCTCCGCCCTGCCCAACACCGTCGCGGACAACCCCGACGCCGCTCCGGTGACCGCCATCGACGGCCCCCTGCGCGTGCTCTGGATCGGACGGTTCGCCGCCGAGAAGCGCGTGCTCCCGTTCGTGCGCGCGGCCCGCGCGGCCGTCGACGCGGCCGGCCCCGATCGCCTGCGGGTCGACCTGATCGGATCAGGTCCCGAGTTCGCCGAGGCCGGCCGCCTCGCCGCAGGCCCCGGCATCACCCTCCACGGCCGCCAGCCCCACGCCGACGTCCCGCTCTGGCTGGCGCGCAGCCATGTCACGGCCCTCAGCTCCGTCGGCTGGGACAACCAGCCCATGACGGTCGCCGAGTCGATCATGGCCGGGCGCGGCGGCGTCTATTGCGATCCTGTCCTCACCGAGGGACTCGACCGCGCCGGCATCCCTGCCTTCGGCCCCGACTCCGTCCTGCGCGACCGGCTCGTCGCGCTCGCCGGCGACCCCGCTCCGGTCCTCGCCGCGTCGGCCGCGGCGATGGACGTACGCCCCATGTTCGGCGTGGACGCGTTCGTCGCAGGCATCTCCGAGGTGTACGCGCGGGCCGCGCGTACGCAGACCCACCTGACCACCCCCCGTACGGCAACCGAGAGAACCCCATGAAGATCCTGATCGGCACGGACACCTACCCGCCCACCGTCAACGGCGCGGCCCAGTCGAGCCACCGGCTCGCGGTGGCCCTGGCCCGGCGGGGCAACGAGGTGCACGTCGTGTGCCCCTCGCCGAACGGCCGTCCGGGACGCATGGTCGACCCCGACGGCCTCACCCTCCACCACGTGCGGTCGGTGGCGTGGCCGGCGTACAAGACGTTCCCGCTCTGCATCCCCGGCTCCACCGACGTCACCGCAGGCCGCGTCATGGACGAGGTGAAGCCCGATGTCGTGCACGTCCAGGACCACTTCCTGCTCGCAGGCCGGCTCGTGGTGGCCGCCCGCAAGCGCGGCATCCCGGTGGTCGCGACCAACCACCTCGTGCCGTCGAACTTCTGGGACCACGTGCCCCTGCCGGTGGCGTGGCGCGAGCACGGCGCCCGGCTGCTGTGGTGGGACGTGCGCCGCGTGTTCAAGTTGGCCGACGTGTTGACCTCGCCGACACCGCGCGCGGTCGAGCTGCTCACCGAGGCGACGGGGCTGCCGGCGATCCCGGTGTCGAACGGCGTCGACATCGACACCTACGAGACGGCGGCGAAGTCGGCGGTCCACGGCGAGGAACCGGTCGTGCTGTTCGTCGGCCGACTCGACCAGGAGAAGCGCGTCAACGAGTTGATCGAGGCGTTCGCGCGGCTGCCGAAGGACCTGCCGGGACGCTGCGAGATCGTCGGCAGCGGATCGATGGCCCAGCCGTGGCGCGAGCTCGCGGAGAGGCTCGGTGTCACCGACCGTGTCACGTTCCGCGGCTTCATCAGCGACGAGGAGCTGTACGCGACCTACGGCCGCTCCGACATCTTCTGCATGCCGAGCGTGGCCGACCTGCAGAGCCTCGTCACGCTGGAGGCGATGTCGGCGAGCATGCCGGTCGTGCTGGCGAACGCGATGGCCCTGCCCCACCTGGTGCGCGAGGGGGAGAACGGGTTCCTGTTCGAGCCGACCGACATCGACGGGCTGGCCGGTCACCTCGAGACGCTGCTGCGCGACGCCGAGTTGCGTCGCCGCATGGGGGCGGTCAGCCGCGAGATGGTCAGCCAGCACGCGCTGGGCGCGACGATCGACACGTTCGAGGAGATCTATCGAGGGCTGGTCGCGCGCCGCTGACGCGTCCCGCGCCGAAGTTGTCCACAGGCACGGACCACCCCGAAGCGTCATCCACAGGCGGGCTCCCGAGGTGACCCGTCGGACGATTCCGCCGCCATCTTTCGGCCATGAATCCTTCGGTCGTACGCGCGGGTGAGCCCGCCGAGCTGTTCTCGCTGATCCCCTACCTGCTGGGGTTCCACCCCGAGCAATCCCTGGTCGTCGTGGCTGTCGCCGACTCGCGGGTCGTCTTCACCGCCCGCCTCGACCTAGACGCCCAGGCGCTGTTCGACGCGCCCCGCGTCGGCGCCATCGCCCGCCAGAACGGCGCCGACCACCTGGTGCTGGTGGCCTACGCCTCCGACCACGACCAGACCCTCGACCTCGTCGACCTGTTCTGCAACCTCGTCGCCCCCGCGATCGACGTGCTCGAGGGCTGGCGGGTCGATGAGGGCCACTTCTGGTGCCTCGATCCCTACTGCGACGACCACTGGGGCACCCCGTTCGACCCCACCACGTCTGCCGCCGCCGCGGCCGCCGTCATGGCGGGGCTGCGCATCTCCGGCACGCGTGCCGATCTGCACGACCTCGTGCGCGAGCCCGACGGCGAGGCGCTCGAGGTGGTCACGCGGGCCTATGAGGAGGTGGAGGGTCCGGCGCTCGCGGAGGGGGCGGCCGAGGAGCGTCGCGACCGGCTCGCGCTGGTGCTCGAGGACTGGCTGGCCCGGCCCCGGCTGCTCGAGCCCGTCGAGTGTGCCGAGCTCTCGATGCTGGTCCGTGACCCGCAGGTGCGTGACATCGCCCTGACGCGCATCCGGCGGCGCGACGCCGAGGACCACGTCGACCTGTGGAGCCAGGTGGCGCGTGGTTCGGCCGCGCCGTTCGACGTGCCCCCGGTGTGTCTGGCGGGTGTCGCGGCGTGGGCGTCGGGCGACGGGGCACTGATGAACGTGTGCATCGAGCGCGCCGAGAGGGCCGAGCCCGACTTCTCGCTGCTGGCGATCCTCCAGGACATCAGCGACGCCGGGGTGCCGCCCCACGAGTGGGACTCCCTGTGCGCCCAGCTGAAGGAGTTGGCGTAGTTTGCCGCCATGCAACGATTCGTGGTGTGCGGTGAGGCCCTGATCGACCTGGCCCCGGTCGAGCGCGTCGACCTGTTTGGCACGCCCGCGACCTCCACCTTCCGCACCACGTGGGAGGCCCTGTCGGCCGGCGGCCCCATGAACACGGCCGTCGGCCTGGCGCGGCTGGGGGAGCGGGTCGAGTTCTGTGGCCGGCTGTCGACCGACCGTTTCGGCCGCCAGTTGCAGTCCCACCTCGTGGCGAACGCCGTCGGGCTCGAGCTGGCGGTCGTCACCGACGACCCGACCTCGCTGGCGGCGGTCAGCCTCGACGAGAACCAGAAGGCCAGCTATGCCTTCCACTTCGCGAACACCGCCAACTTCGGGTGGACGCGCGACGAGCTGCCCGAGCTCGGCGAGGACGACTGGCTCCACATCGGATCGTTGGCGACGATCGTCGAGCCGGCCGCGCCCGTGCTGTTGGAGTGGGTGCGGTCGACCGCCGCGCGGGTGTCGCTCGACATCAACGTGCGGCCGACGGTCATCGCCGACCCGGGGGTCTATTGGGAGACCGTGCGGCCGTGGCTCGAGACGGTGGGGGAACACGGCGGCGTGCTCAAGGCCTCCGACGACGACGTCGCCTTCCTCGCGCGCGGTGCCGGGGTGGACGGCGATCCGGTCGAGGTGCTGGCTGGCTGGGGCGACGAGGTCGGCGCGGCGGTGTCGGTGGTCACGCTCGGATCCGACGGGGCGGCCGCGGCGGCGGGGGAGCGGGTCGTACGCCGGCCCGGGCGTACGGTCGAGGTGGTCGACACCGTCGGCGCGGGAGACACGTTCATGGCGGGATTCCTGGCGTCGTACGCCAACGACGCTTCACTGGAGGACGCGCTCGACCGCGGCATCGCCGCGTCGGCCCTGGTGTGCACGCGCCAGGGGCCGCAGCCACCGACGCGGGGCGAGCTGGAGGCCGCGCTCACCCGCCCGTGACCCTCAGCCGCCGGTGACCCTCAACCGCCCGTGACCGCCTGGCCGAGGTTGCCGATGACGAACGTCAGCCCCATCGTCAGCGTGCCGACGATGAGGTTCCGCACCACGGGCCGGGCGCGTCCGGCGCCGCCGAGGCGCGCGGTGACCAGGCCGGTGAGCACCAGGGCGGCCAGCACCGCGACGAAGGTGACGACGACCCGGGAGGGTCCGGGCGTCAGTGCCATCGCGAGCAGGGGCAGCAGCGCGCCGAGGGCGAAGGCGATCAGCGACGCCCACGCCGCCTGCCACGGGCTCGTGTGATCGGTCGACGAGATGCCGAGCTCGGCCTCGGCGTGGGCGGCGAGTGCGTCGTGGGCGGTCAGCTCTCGCGCGACCTCGGCCGCGACGCGGGGCGACAGCCCTTTGGCCTCATAGATCGCGGTCAGCTCGGCGAGCTCCTCGTCCGGCATGGTGGCGAGTTCGCGGCGCTCCTTCTCCAGCACGGCGAGCTCGGTGTCCTTCTGGGTCGACACCGACATGTATTCCCCGCCCGCCATCGACAGCGATCCGGCCACCAGCCCGGCGAGCCCGGCCACGAGGATCTGCTCGCGCGACGCGGCGGCGCCGGCCACGCCGACGACCAGCCCGGCGGTCGAGATGATGCCGTCGTTGGCGCCGAGCGCGCCGGCGCGCAGCCAGTTGAGCTTCGCTCCGAGGTCGCCGGCGGGCTCCTCGGCCACGTGTTCGGCGAGGTCGGCGGTGGTGACATCTCGGCTGCTGGTCATGGGACAACGATGCGCCCGTGGGGCGGGGGCCACAAGCAAGGTCAGGCAGGCCTATGCGGGGCTTCGACTCGCTGCGCTCGCTCAGCCAGCGTGGTGATGTGGGTGCTGCGCTCGCTCAGCCAGCGTGGTCACGGGGGCCTCGGAATGCGCGCGAACCCCGCGTACAGAACCGATAGACTCCGCCACTGGGCCCGGAGCCGACCGTCCGGGCCTGACGTATTGCGACAGGGAGAGAACGTGAGCCAGCAGGCACCGACCGAGCACGGGCGCGAGCCGCGCGCCTACGACGCCGCAGCGGCCCAGGAGCGGTGGCAGTCGTTCTGGGAGACCGACCAGACGTTCGCGCCGCTCGACGACGGCTCTCGCGAGCGCCGTTATGTGCTCGACATGTTCCCCTACCCCTCGGGCGACCTCCACATGGGCCACGCCGAGGCGTTCGTCATGGGCGATGTCGTCGCGCGCTACTGGCGCCTGCGCGGCTTCGACGTGATGCACCCGATCGGTTGGGACTCGTTCGGCCTGCCCGCCGAGAACGCGGCGATCAAGCGCAACGCCCACCCGGCGGAATGGACGTACGCGAACATCGAGACCCAGGCGAACTCGTTCAAGCGCTATGGGCTGTCGCTCGACTGGAGCCGGCGCCTGCACACGTCCGACCCCGACTACTACCGCTGGACCCAGTGGCTGTTCACGCGCTTCCACGAGCGGGGGCTGGCGTACCGGAAGAACTCGTTCGTCAACTGGTGCCCCAACGACCAGACCGTGCTGGCCAACGAGCAGGTCGTCGCGGGCGCGTGCGAGCGCTGCGGCGCCGCGGTGACCAAGCGCCAGCTGAACCAGTGGTATTTCAAGATCACCGACTATGCCGACCGCCTGCTCGATGACATGAAGCAGCTCGAGGGCGCGTGGCCCGACCGCGTGCTGGCGATGCAGCGCAACTGGATCGGTCGCTCCGAGGGCGCCCACGTCGACTTCGTCGTCGACGGCCTGGACGAGCCCGTCACGGTGTTCACCACGCGCCCCGACACGCTGTTCGGCGCGACCTTCATGGTCGTCGCACCCGAGGCCGCGCTGGCCGCCGCGATCGTCACCGACGAGCAGCGCGCCGAGTTCCGGGCCTACGTCGAGCGCACCAAGCAGGCCACCGAGATCGAGCGCCAGTCGACCGAGCGCCCCAAGACCGGCGTGTTCCTGGGCGCGTACGCGACCAATCCCGTCTCCGGCGAGAAGATCCCGGTGTACGCGGCCGACTACGTCCTGGCCGACTACGGCACCGGCGCGGTCATGGCCGTGCCCGCCCACGACGCGCGCGACCTGGAGTTCGCGAAGGCCTACGACCTGCCCGTACGCATGGTCGTCGACACCGGCGAGGGCGACCCGGCCGAGACCGGCGTGGCGACGGCGGGCGACGGCGCGTACGTGAACTCGGGTGCACTGGATGGTCTTGCCGACAAGGAATCCGGCGTGTCCCGCATCATCGGGGTGCTGGAGGAGCGCGGCACCGGAAAGGGCGCGATCACGTTCCGCCTGCGCGACTGGCTGCTGAGCCGCCAGCGCTTCTGGGGCTGCCCGATCCCGATCATCCACTGCCCGTCGTGCGGCGAGGTGCCGGTGCCCGACGACCAGCTGCCGGTGGAGCTGCCCGACCTGCGCGGCGCGGCGCTGGCGCCCAAGGGCACGTCACCGCTGGCCGGTCCCGACGCCGCCGAGTGGCGCCAGGTGGCCTGCCCGACGTGTGGCGGCGCGGCCGAGCGCGACACCGACACGATGGACACGTTCGTCGACTCGTCCTGGTATTACTTCCGCTATTGCTCCCCGGGCTTCGAGGGCGGGCCGTTCGACCCGGCCGACGTGGCCCGATGGATGCCGACCGACCAATACGTCGGCGGCGTCGAGCACGCGATCCTCCACCTGCTCTACATGCGCTTCTTCACCAAGGTGCTGCACGACATGGGCATGGTCGAGTTCGACGAGCCGATGAAGCGCCTGCTGAACCAGGGCCAGGTCATCAACGAGGGCAAGTCGATGTCGAAGTCGCTCGGCAACGGCGTCGACCTGGGCGAGCAGATCGACCTCTACGGCGTCGACGCGATCCGCACCACGGTGGTGTTCGCCGGCCCGCCGGAGGAGGACATCGACTGGGCCGACGTCTCGCCCGGCTCGACGCTGAAGTTCCTGCAGCGCGCCTATCGCGTCGCGTGCGATGTCACCTCGGAGCCGGGGATCTCCTTCTCCGACGGCGATCTGGCCCTGCGCCGCGTCACCCACCGCACGGTCGCCGACACCACCGAGCTGCTCGACTCCTATCGCTTCAACGTCGTCGTCGCGAAGCTGATGGAGCTGGTCAACGCCACGCGCAAGGCCATCGACTCGGGCTGCGGCGCGGGTGACCCGGCCGTACGCGAGGCCGCTGAGGCCCTGACGGTCATGCTGTCGCTGGTCGCGCCGTACGCGGCCGAGGAGATGTGGGAGGTCCTGGGCGGCGCGCCGTCGGTGGCGAACGCCCAGTGGCCGAGCGTCGACCCGGCGCTCCTCGTGGCCGAGTCGGTCACCTGCGTCGTGCAGGTGCAGGGCAAGGTGCGGGCGAAGCTCGACGTGTCGCCGTCGGCCACCGCGGACGAGCTGCGCGAGCTGGCGCTGGCCAACCCCGGCGTACAGCGGGCGCTGAACGGGCGCGACATCCGCCAGGTGATCGTGCGGGCGCCGAAGCTGGTCAGCATCGTCCCGGCCTGACGCTGGCTGAGCGACGACCTACGCTCTCCGAGCGAGCGCCAGCGAGACGAGGAGTCGAAGCGCTGGCTGAGCGACGGAGGAGTCGAAGCGCTGGCTGAGCGACGGAGGAGTCGAAGCGCTGGCTGAGCAACGGAGGAGTCGAAGCTACCGAGCGAACGCCACCGTCGCGCGCACGCCGGCGTGGTCGGTGTCATCGAACCGCAACACCTCGTGGCGCTCGGCGGTGAGTCGCGGCGACACGAGGATGTGGTCGATGCCGATCAGCGCCGGGAGGAACTTCCGGTTCATCGGCCACGTCCGCTGGAACCCGGCGCCCGTGATGTCGGCCGTGCTGCGCAGGCCCGCGTCCCAGAACGGCTTCATCGTGATGTGGCGGTCGATGGCGTTGAAGTCGCCGCCGACGATGAGGTCGGAGCCCAGGTGGGGCCGGAGCCAGTCGTGCATGAGCGCGGCGTCAACGGCCCAGGGGCCTGGGCCAGACATGGGATTGATGGGGTGTACGGCTGCGACCAGGACCGGCCCCCCGGGCGTCTGGACGCGCACCAGCCGTGACTCCAGGGTGGTCGGACCCTGGCCGAGGTCGGTCAGCGGCAGGCGGCTGTAGACGACGGTCCCGGCGACGCCCGGGGCGCCACGGCCGACGCGGTGGGGGAAACGGTTGTCCATCCCAGCCTTCGTCAGGGCGGTGATCGTCTCGGGCGTGGCCTCGAGCAGTGCGACCACGTCGGACCCGGCGAGCCGTCGGGCCAGGGTCTCGCCGTCGGCATTGCCGAACTCGACGTTGAGGACCGTCACGCCGAGCGGCGCGCGCGCCGGCTGGGGGTTGGGGTAGTAGTAGGGCGCGACCCAGCTTGCGTGCAACAGAACGCCGGCGAGCGCGGGCACGACGACGAGCAGGAGGGCCCGGCGCCGGGTGAGCACCCAGGCGGCGCCGCCGAGGCCGAGTGCGACGAGCCAGCCCAGCCCGCCGTAGTGGAGGAACGACGACGCCTGGGCCAACCTGATGTGGAGGACCTGCAGCCGGGGAATCATTCCGAGCGCGGTCGCGACGGCGGAGGGGAGTGCGACCAGCACGGCCAGGACGACGAGCAGGGCGATCAGGGCGGAGCGGCGGGTCACGCGCTCCAGTATGCGTGGTCGCGGACCTCTTCCCGAATCCGTGATCGATTAACTACACTGGATTCGTGGAAAACATTGAGCCCGTGCTCGGGCCCCAGCCGGTCGCCGATCCGGCGACGCGGTTGTCGAGCGCGCGGGCGGCCATTCTGGCCTACCTGGTCGACGCGGCGCGGCCCGTCACCGTCAAGGAGATCGCCGCGAGCAGCGGCCAGCACGCCAACACGGTGCGCGAGCACCTCGAGGCGTTGACCGAGTTCGGCATGGTCGGGCGCGAGAGCGCGAAGCCGATCGGGCGCGGGCGCCCGGCCATCACGTACGCGGTGCTCGAGGACGCGGAGCCGCTGCACGGCACGCGCGAATACGTGTCGCTGGTCGACGCGCTGGCCGGACACATCCGGCGCACGTCGGACGACCCGCGCGGCGAGGCCATCGAGGCGGGCCGCGCGTGGGGGCGTACGCTCCCGGAGGCGGAGCCCGTGAAAGCCCTTGCAGGCATGGGTTTCAGGCCGGTGCACGACGAGGAGGGCGTACGCCTCACCCAGTGCCCGCTGCTGTCGTCGGCGCGCCGGAACCCGGAGGTCGTCTGCAACGTGCACCTGGGCCTGCTGAAGGAGCTCGCGGGCGAGGACGCCGACATCGAGCCGTTCGTGCCGGGCGGCTGCATGGTGCACCTGCCGAAGGACTGACGTTCTCCGAGCGCGCCTCCACGTTCTCCGCGCGAGCGCCAGCGAGTCGAGGAGCCCAACGCTGGCTGAGCGACGAAGGAGTCGAAGCCACTGGGCTTCGACTCGGCCGCAGGCGGCCTCGCTCAGCCAACGCCACGCCACTGGGCTTCGACTCGGCCGCAGGAGGCCTCGCTCAGCCAACGCCACGCCACCCCCTGTGACCTTGTCCACAGGACCAATCCGACCGACAACAGTTGTCCACAGATTGCTCCTGAGGTGAACCGCCGGGCCGTCTCGCCGCCAAGGTGCGGACATGCCCCTCGGCGCCCCCGCACGTCAGTCGCCCCCGCCGGTCCTCTCGGACCATGTGCGGGCGCGCCTCGACGCGCTGTTGGCCGAGACCCCGCCGCGACGAGCACTGCCGGCGCTCGGGTTCGATGACGACGCCACGGTCAAGCGCGCACACCCGGCGCTGGCCCCATCGGCGGTGCCACCCGCGCCCGAGACTCCGCTCCCGGTTCCTGTGTCATCCCGTCCCGCCTTCACCAAGCGCCACCTCATGGTCGTGGCCGGCATCCTCGCGCTGGGCGTCCTCGTCGCGCTCTATGCGCTCACCCGGGCCCGCGCCATCCCGATGGCACCGGTGGCGGTCGAGTCCGCCCCGCCGTCGGTGGCGTCCTCGGCTTCGGCCCGGCCGACGCCGACGCCCGACCCGATCCGCGTGCACGTCGTCGGAGCCGTACGCAGGCCCGGCGTCGTCACGCTCCCCGCCCGTGCCCGCGTCCAGGACGCGATCGACGCCTCCGGTGGGCTGACCGAGCAGGCCCGCCCGGGTGACCTGAACCTCGCCGCGCCGCTGGCCGATGGGCAGCAGGTCGTCGTCGGCGACGTCCGGCGCCCGGGTGGGCAGGTGCGCGGTGGGGAGGCGTCGGCTCCGGGTGCGCCCGCGGCGCCGGGAGGCTCGGGAACCGCGGCTGCGCCCGGAGGGAAGGCGAAGCTGAACCTGAACTCCGCGACCGTCGAACAGCTCGATGCACTCCCCGGTGTCGGGCCGGTCACGGCCCAGAAGATCATCGCGTGGCGCACCGAACACCAGCGCTTCACGAAGGTCGCCGAACTCCAGGAGGTCCCCGGCATCGGGCCGAAGTCGTACGCCGAACTCGAGCCGATGGTGACGGTCTGATGGGCGCGGACGGGCGTGACGTCCCACGCAAGGACGCCGAACCTCGTGACCTCAGGCTCGTCGTCGCCGCCCTGTCGGCCTGGGTCGCCATGTGGCTGGCGACCTCGGGCAACATCTGGCTCTGGGGCACGGGAGCCGTCGTCGCAGTGGTCGTCTGCCTCATCGGCTGGGCTCGCCGCGACCTGCTCATCGTGGCCGCCGCGCTGGTCGCCCTGGTCTGTCTCGCCACCGGCGCCGCCCGCGCCCACCAGCTCGACGCGTCGCCCCTGCGTACGCTGGCCCGCTCCGGCGCGCTCGTCACGCTGGACTATCGCGTCGACGGCGACCCCCGCCGCACCGAGGGCCGGTTCGGCGACGCCGTGTCCGTGCCCGCCACGGTCACGGCGGTCGACGGACGCGGGCGCCGGTGGGGTGTGAGCCACGCGGTGCTGATCCGGTCGTCCGGCGACCGGCTCGAGGAACTCGCGGCGCAGCCCGTCGGCAGCAGGTGGCGCGCGAGCGTACGCCTACGACCCACCGAGCCGGGCGACCATCGCGCGGCCTTCGCCACGCTGATGGGGCACCCGCAGTCGCTCGGCCCGGCCCCCGCACCCCTGCGAGCCGCGGAACACGTCCGCGCGGGGCTGCGTACGGCGATGGCCACCAGTGCCGACGAGCCGCGCGCACTCGTGCCGTCGCTCGTCGTCGGTGACACCTCCCGCATGAGCGCGGAGCTCGAGCGCGACTTCCGCACGACCGGGCTCACCCATCTCACCGCGGTCTCCGGCGCCAACCTCGCGATCATGTTGGCGTTCCTGCTCGCCGGGGCGCGCTGGGCCGGCGTACGCGGGCGCTGGCTCACGGTCGTCGGGATCGCCACGGTGGCGATGTTCGTCCTGTTGTGTCGGGCTGAGCCGAGCGTTCTGCGGGCGGCGGCGATGGGGCTGGTGATGCTCGCCGCACTGGGTGGGAACCCCGGCTCGGGGAAGGGCCTGCGCCACCTCGCGGGGGCGATGCTCGCGCTGCTCCTGCTCGACCCGTGGCTGGGCCGATCGGTGGGGTTCACCTTGTCGGTGCTGGCCTCGGGTGGCATCATCGCGTGCGCGTCGGCCTGGCGGGCTCGCATGGGATGGCTGCCCGGTCCGGTCGCCGAGGCCGTCACGGTCCCGCTCGCGGCGCAGCTCGCGACCCAGCCGGTCGTCACGGCGATCTCGGGTGAGGTCTCGATGGTCGGTCTGGTCGCGAATGCGCTCACGGGTCCGCTCGTCGGGCCCGCGACCGTCCTGGGGTTCGCGACCGCCGCCATCGCTGTCGTCTGCCCGCCCCTGGCCGGCTTCACCGGTTGGCTGGCCGGCTGGTGCGCCCAGGGCATCTTGTGGGTCGCCCACGCCGGCGCCGCCCTGCCGGGTGCGTCCTGGCGCTGGCCGGCCGGCCCGGTCGGCGTCGCGCTCGTGGCCGCGGGGTGTCTGGCCCTCATCGTGCTGATGGGACCGCTGCTGGCACGCCGCTGGATCGCGTTGGGCGTCGCCGTCGTCGTGGTCGCGGTGCTCGCTCGGGCGCCGATCACGCCGGGCTGGCCGCCGAAGGACTGGGCCGTCCTGGCCTGCGACGTCGGTCAGGGCGATGCGGTGCTCCTGCGCGCCGGCGAAGGCGAGGCCGTGCTCGTCGACGCCGGGCCCGAGCCCCGGTCGCTCGCGACCTGCCTGGCCAGCGTCGGCGTACGCCGGGTCCCGCTGCTGGTCCTGACCCATTACCACGCCGACCACATCGGGGGGCTCGCCGCCATCTGGGGTCACGTGCCCGTGGGGCACGTGCTGGTCTCGCCGCTCGACTCGCCCGCGGGAGCGGCGCTGGACGTCCGCCGTCGAGCGGCCGCGACCGGGGCCTCGCTTAGCGTGGCAAGGCCGGGGGAGCGGATCCGCGTGGGTGCGGTGCGCTGGTCGACCGTCGGCCCGGTCCGCGTGCCCGAGCCAGCCGCACCCGCCGCGCGAGGCGGTGAGAGCTCGGCGGAGAACGACTCGAGCATCGTCGCGCTCGCCGAGGTCGCGGGCGTACGCGTACTGCTCACCGGCGACGCGGAGCCGTCGTCGCAGGACGCGGTGCTCGCGTCGGGGGCTGACCTCCGCGCCGACGTGCTGAAGGTCGCCCACCACGGGTCGTCGCGCCAGAGCGAGGCCTTCGTGCGGGCGACGGGCGCGAAGGTGGCCGTCGCCAGCGCGGGCGCCGACAACGACTACGGCCACCCCGCGCCCGCGGCCCTGCGCCTGCTCGCCCGCCACCACATGACCGTGCTGCGCACCGACCGTCAGGGGGCCGTCGCCGTCGGCGGGCCACCCGACCGCCTCGTCCTGACCACCCAACGCTGACCTGCATCACCCACCCTGGAAGGAAAAACTCATGTCTCATCCCACCGCCCACCCGCCGCGCAGATTGCCGTCCCGCGGCGCACTGTTCCGGTCCGGAGTCGTCCTCGCCGTCATCGCTGTGCTCGGGTTGGCCTGGCTCGTGCCCGCCCACGGGCGCTCGATCGACGGTTTCGGCCCACGAGGTCTGCGCGTGCAGGCGGCCGGGGGACTGGCCGAGGTCGGCCAATATCACCTGGGTCGTGAGGTCACGTGGTGCATCGACCTGAACTCCCTCGGGCCGGCGGGCGCGACAGGCTGGCGCCGAGGTCCCGCGACGGACGTGCGCAAGCAGAACGACTTCGGTGATCGCGGCGGACGCTCCGACCTCACCGGACCCGTGATGACCGACACCGAGCTCGCCGAGGTCGCCTGGGTGCTCGACTGGGCCAGGAGCGGCGTACGTGACGACCTCGACGCCGCCGTGGTGGACCACTTCATCCGCCTGCGCACCGTCGGTGACGCGGCCCAGCGCGGCCGCATGACCGCGCGCTGGGACGCCGTACGCCGGGCCCACCACGGTGCCGAGGCACGGCTGGCCGGGCTGGCGCGGGATGTGGCGCAGGCCGGTCCCCACCACCTCAAGGTCGCGGTCGCTGCTCGACCGACGGCCACGAGGCCCGGAGCGCTCGACATCGACCTGCGCAGCCGCGCCGGGCGCCCGCTGGCGCAGGAGGTCGTAGTCGAACTCGACGGGCGCCCGACCACCGTGAAGACCGGCCCGGACGGTCGCGCCCAGGTGCCACTGCCCGCAGGGGTCGGCCACCATCGTGTTCAGGCGCGTACGCAGGTGGTGGCGTCGCGACCCATCCTCCATGTCGCAGAGCGATTCGACGACCCCCGCAGCCCCGACCACCGCATCCAGCGCATGGTGTCCGCCGCTCCCCGCGAGACCCTGCGCGCCGAGACCGAATGGCGGGTCACCCCGCAGCGTCCGGTCGTGACCACCGTGACCTCGGACGTCCGGGTCGAGGTCGGCGCGACGCTCACCGATCGGGTCGAGGTGAAGGGCGCAGCCGGCCACCGCGTATCGGTGACGGCGACCCTGTGGGGTCCCTACGCCCAGCGCCCGACCGCGAAGGACTGCCGGAAGGGCGACCCTGTCGCGGGGCAGGTGGAGTTCGCGATCGCCGGTGACGGGACCTACACGACGCCAGGGGTGGCGGTGAAGGCGCCCGGATTCTATGTCTGGCAGGAGTTCCTGCCTGCCAGCGAGGCGGCCGAGGCCGTGACGACGCCGTGCGGCGTGGTCGAGGAGACGTCGCAGGTTGTGGCGAAACCGACACCCACGCCCACGCCAACCCCGAAGGTGACTCCGAGCGCCACACCGTCGCCCACTCCGACGCCCACGCAGACCCTCAAGCCCACTCCGAAGCCGAGCCCCATCCCGACACCCAGCCCCATTCCGACACCGAGCCCCATTCCGACACCGAGCCCCATTCCGACAGCGAGCCACACGGCCACTCCTGTTCCGGTCCCGCAACCTGCACCGCCCGTGCCCGAGCCCCTGCCCGAGGCGAAGCCCGAGCCACTGCCCGAGGAGAAGCCGGCCCCGCCGCTGCGCATCAGGTCGGGTGAGCCCGCATGAGGCGCCTCGCCGTCCCGATGGGGGTGGGACTCGCCATCGTGCTGGCCGTGGCTCTCGCGGTGGTGCGTGGCGTCAACCAGCCAGAGCATGCCCCCTCGGCGCTCGCCGCGCCTGCGGCGGCCACGGCGTCCACATCCAGTCCGACGCCGTCGACCGCGGACACGCCAGCGCCCCCTCCCGCTGCGGATGGGGGCGCCACATCTGCCCCGGACATCGTCGAGCCCGAGATGGCAGCCCCCGCGGCTCCGGCGGGATGGGCGACCGCGGCTCCGCCGGCGCCCAGGACACCGGCCACTGCCGGTCCGCGGGCCGGGCCGCCGGCGCTCGAGGTGCCCTCGCTCGCCATCCGTGCACGTGTGGTCGCCGCCGACGTCGTCGCGGGGGAGTACGCCGTTCCCCGCGACCCGGGGGCGGTCGGCGCCTATCGTCCGGGCGGCGGCGACCTCGCCGCCCGGCTGGCGCCGCGCCCCGGCGTACTGCTCGTCGCCGGTCACGTCACCGTCGGCCGCGAGCGGGGGTCGCTGTGGCCGTTGCACACCCTCGCGCCGGGCGCCGAGTTGATCACCACCAGTCCCGGCGGCACTCGCAGGTGGAAGGCCGTACGCCTGGACGTCCACCGCGCGGACGCGCTCCCCGCAGATCTGACGCGAGCCATCGGACCCGAGCGCCTTGTCGTCGTTACCTGCACCGGCCCGGTCATCACCAGCGAGGGGAGGAGGGCTTACCGGGACAACCTCGTGGTCACCGCGGTGCCCGCCTGAGTGGCAGATGCAGGCGTGGGGCGTGGGGAGATCGCCGGCGTCCCACGCCCGGAGTGGACACTCAGAGGTCTTCTGAGTAGTTGGGACAGATGATGTGCTCGATCGCCAGAGTGATGTTGGGGAAGAACTTCCTCACGTCGCGAGAGACACCGTCGACGAGGGGAAGCTGGCCCGTCAACGGGTCGTAGGCGAGGTACTCGTCCCCACATGTACCTAGGAGAAGGAGACCAGGCGGGGCCTGAACGATCATGTTGCTCTCGATGTAGCCGTCGTTGTAGGGGTGGCCGGTGATCTCATGGATGCTCCAGAAGGTGAAGCCATTGCCGCCGAACCCGTTGCAGACCGACCACACGTCGAAGAGATCTTGGGGGACCGGCACTCCAAACTTCACCTGAGTGAATGCTCGGGCCTTGGCGATTGCGTCGTGGGTGGCTGGATCGTTGACTCGCCTTCCACCGAGCAGGTTGAAGCTGCGGTACCAGTCCAAGGCTCGCAGGGATCGATCATCGAGCGGCATGGCGTAGCTCCTTGGTGAGAGTGTGAGACTGTGAGAGAGGGGCAGATGTCTCACCTGAAATGGACAACCGTCGGTGAGAGTTGTGATGCTGACTTTCCCATGTCGTCCTTCGGTGTGATCCACCTGGCGAACGCTGGTAGCCGACGGTCACGTGACTCATGAACTCGGCAGGTGTCACTGTGGGCGGCGCTCATCGAGCAGAAGTGACAGCGTACGCCGCAACTGTCGGTCCGGGCTGGCATGCTTGGGCGCATGCCAGCCGCTCAACGCTCCCCGTTCGGACGCGTCGTCCTCGTCAGCGGCCCGGAAGGGCTGCTCGCCGACCGCGCCGTCGAGAGCCTGGTGGCTGCGGCCCGCAAGGAGGATGCCTCGGCCGAAGTGAGTGACATCGAGGCCATCCGCCTCGACGCCGGCGCGCTGGCCTCGATGACCGGGGGGTCGCTGTTCGCCACCCGCGCGGTCGCCATCATCCGCGACCTCGCGAACCTGCCGGCCGAGCTGACCGACACCGTCGCGGCGATGGCCCAGGACCCGTTCGAGGAGGTCGCGCTGATCCTCGTCCACGGCGGCGGCAACAAGGGCAAGGGCCTGCTCGACAAGGTCAAGAAGGCCAAGGCCGAGGTCATCGACTGTTCGGCCCTCAAACCGCGCGACCTGCCGGGCTTCGTGGCCAACGAGGTGCGCCGCCACAAGGGGCGCATCAGCCCCGAGGCCACCCAGTTCCTGATCGACGCCGTCGGGTCCGATCTCCGCGCCCTCGCGGGGGCGGTCGACCAGCTCATCTCCGACTCGCAGGGCGAGGAGGTCAACCCCGAGCTCGTCCGGCGCTATTTCGGCGGCCGCGCCGAGGTCACCAGCTTCGCGGTGACTGACAAGGCCCTCGCCGGCCAGACGGTGCAGGCTCTCGAGCAGCTGCGCTGGGCGCTCTCGACCGGCGTCGCCCCCGTCCTCATCACCTCGGCCCTCGCCAACGGCCTGCGTGGCCTCGGCAAGCTCGCGACCAACCGCTCCGGCATGGGCGACAACGACCTCGCGCGTGACATCGGCGTGCCGCCGTGGAAACTCAAGTCGATGCGGGTCCAGCTGCGGGGGTGGGACCAGCCCTCGATCGCCGGGGCGATCCGCGCCGTGGCCCAGGCCGACGCCGACATCAAGGGCGCCGCCGACAACGCCGAGTTCGCGCTGGAGAAGTGCGTGCTTGCCGTGTCGCGCGCGCGGCGTGCCTGACCCATCGGCCGGCCGAGCGCGCGAACCCGCGTACGGGCAGAAAAAAGCGCCCCGACCGAGGTCGGGGCGCAGGGGACTGGGGCTCAGGAGAGCTTGGCAGCCTTGGACGCGATCTTCGACTTGCGATTCGCGGCCTGGTTCTTGTGGATGACGCCCTTCGAGACGGCCTTGTCGAGCAGACGGGTCGCGGCGCGACCGGCCTCGGTGGCCTTGGCGGTGTCGCCGGCCTCGACGGCATCACGGAAACGACGAGCCGCGGTCTTCAGCTGGGACTTCACAGCCTTGTTGCGCTGACGAGCCTTCTCGTTCGTCTTGATCCGCTTCATCTGGGACTTGATGTTCGCCACTGGGCAAGCCTCTACTTGGTCGTTGAGAAAATGATCGATTCCGCGCCGATGCGCGGCACGACGGTCAAGATTAGCAGCGGGGCGACGACGGATCCAAATCCGCCGCCGCCCCGTGCCTCACCGTCGAGCGAGCACCATCAGGCCTCGAGGGCCTCGGTGAACGCGGCGATGATGCGGTCGATGTCGTCCTCGGTCGCCACGATCGGCGGCGCCAGGCGGATGGTCGAGCCGTGGGTCTCCTTGGCCAGCACACCGCGCGCCAGCAGGCGCTCAGACAGGTCGCGGCCGGTCATGCGCGCGGGGTCGACGTCGACTCCGGCCCACAGGCCGCGGGCACGGACGCGGAGCGCGCCGTGGCCGACGAGCTTCTCCAGCCCCGCCGCCAGTCGCGCGCCGAGGGTCGCCGCGCGGTCCTGCATCTCGCCGGTCCTGAGGATCTGGACGACCTCGTGGCCGATGGCACACGCGAGTGGGTTGCCGCCGAAGGTCGAGCCGTGGGAGCCGGGCGTGATGACGTCCATGACGTCGTGGTCGCCGGCGACGGCCGACAGCGCGACGACGCCGCCGCCCAGCGCCTTGCCCATGCAATAGAGGTCGGGCACGACGCCCTCGTGGTCGCAGGCGAACAGCTTGCCGGTGCGGCCGAGGCCCGACTGGATCTCGTCGGCGACCATCAGCACGTTGTTCCTGGTGCACAGCTCGCGGACGCCGGTGAGGAAGCCCTCCGGCGGGATGACGACGCCGCCCTCGCCCTGGATGGGCTCCAGCAGCACGGCGACGGTGTGCTCGTCGATCAGACGCTCGACCGACGCCAGGTGGCCGTAGGTCGCGGCGCGGAACCCGGGGGTGTAGGGGCCGTAGTCGTCGCGGGCGACGTTGTCGTCGGAGAAGCTGATGATCGTCGTGGTGCGGCCGTGGAAGTTGCCGGCCATCACGACGATGTTGGCCTGGTCCTCCGGGACGCCCTTCTTCTGGTAGCCCCAGCGGCGCACGACCTTCAGCGCGGTCTCGACGGCCTCGGCACCGGAGTTCATCGGCAGGATGACCTCCTTGCCGACGAGCTCGGCGAGGTCGCGGGCGAAGGGGCCCAGCTGGTTGTTGTAGAAGGCGCGCGAGGTCAGCGTGAGGCGGCCGACCTGCTCCTGGGCGCGCGCGACGAGGCGGGGGTTGCTGTGGCCGAAGTTCACCGCGGAATAGCCCGCGAGGCAGTCGAGGTAGCGCTTGCCCTCGACGTCGGTCACCCACGCGCCCTCACCGGAGGCGAGCACGACGGGCAGCGGGTGGTAGTTGTGGGCGGCCCACTGCTCGGTCAGCTCGATATGTTCGCGCGATCCCAGCTCTGTCATGGAGATCCTTTCGTGTCAGGCTCGACTCACGGGCCGATCGCCCGATGGGAAATGCCTATCAGTGCGGGCATGCCCGCGTCCACACGGTCAGGGAGGCGTCCTGACTTGTGAGTCAGGGGCGTGTCGATCAGTGGCGCCGGGCGCGCCGCACGTCGCGTCGGTGCAGCAGCGACGCGGCGATGATGCCGCCGATGGCCCCGCCGAGGTGGCCCTGCCACGAGACACCGGCCTCGCTCGGCACGACGCCCCAGATGATGCCGCCGTAGAGGAACAGCACGACGCCGGCGATGACGATCGAGCGCCAGTCGCGCGCCCAGAACCCGCGCATCACCGAATAGGTGAACCACCCGAAGATCACCCCGGATGCGCCGATGGTGATCGTGTTTGGCAGCGAGCCGAACCATGCGGCCAGCCCCGAGGTCAGCGCGCTGATGGACGTGGAGGCGAAGAACCGGCGTACGCCGCCGGCGCCGACCAGGATGCCGAAGCCCAACACCAGCAGGGGGACGGTGTTCGAGATCAGGTGTTGGAAGCCGCCGTGGAGGAACGGCGCGAACAGGATACCGACCAGCCCGTCAGGCACCCATGCCCTGATGCCGAACGCGTCCAGGGCGTTGCCGAGCACCGTGTCGATGCCTTCCAGCGCCCACAGCAGCGCCGCGACGGCCAGCATGAACAGCCCGGCACCCTTCGGCGTCTCGAGCGTGGAGCGGCGCGGGGTGGGGAGCGTGGTCGTCATGGACCCATTGTCCGTGCTGTGCGGCGATTCCCAAGGCCGCGGGCCTGTGAATCGGCCATGAGTGCGACTTTTCGCTCATCAGTGACGATCTCGAGGCGATCTGGAGACTCGAGATGTGCACTGATGAGCGAAAAGTCAAGCCCATGCGGCTAAAGAGCCGCGTACGCCTCCGCCAGCGCCTTCGCCGAGATGTCGACCAGCGCGTCCCAGTCGAGCGCACCCTCGTCGGCGGAGTCGGACACGTGCTTGATCATCGTCAGCGGCACGCCGAGCTCGCCGCAGGCGTACGCAATGGCATAGCCCTCCATGTCGACGATGTCGCACCGCTTCGCCAGCGCGTCGCGCGCGGCACCCCCGGCCACGAAGGAGTCGCCCGTGCCGAGCACCGGGCCGTCGCCGCCCAGCTCGATGCGGTTCGACGGGTCGCTGCCCATGGCGCGCATGAGCTCCTCATCGACGTCGCGGTTGATCACCAGCGACGGGCGGTGGAGCCCGCCGAGGCCGTCGCGGAGCGAGCCGACCGAGCCGAGGTTGACCACGAGCCCGGCCGCGCGCTGCTCCGGCGTGGGCCAGCGCTCGAGGATCGCGCGGGTCGTGGCGACCGCGGCCCGGCTCATTCCGATGCCGGTGAGGACGACGTCGGCGTCGTCGGGGAGGTATGCCGCCTCGAGCCGGTGGGCCACGATGACGAGGGGCTTCGTGGGTTCGACCGGCGTCACTTCTTGTCTTCCTTCTTGTCCGACTTCGCCTCACCGGTCGAGAGCGCGGCGACGAACGCCTCCTGGGGGACCTCCACGCGGCCGACCATCTTCATGCGCTTCTTGCCCTCCTTCTGCTTCTCGAGGAGCTTGCGCTTGCGGCTGATGTCGCCGCCGTAGCACTTCGCGAGCACGTCCTTGCGCATCGCCCGGATCGTCTCGCGGGCGATCACGCGCGCGCCGATCGCGGCCTGGATCGGCACCTCGAACTGCTGGCGCGGGATGAGCTCCTTGAGCTTGCCGGCCATCGCGACGCCGTACTGGTAGGCCTTGTCCTTGTGGACGACCGCCGAGAAGGCGTCGACCGGGTCGCCGTGGAGCAGGATGTCGACCTTCACCAGGTCGGAGGACTGCTCGCCGGCCTCGTCGTAGTCGAGGGACGCGTACCCCTTCGTGCGCGACTTCAGCGCGTCGAAGAAGTCGAACACGATCTCGGCCAGCGGCAGCGTGTAGCGGATCTCGACGCGGTCCTCGGACAGGTAGTCCAATCCCTGCTGTACGCCGCGCTTCTGCTGGCACAGCTCGAGGATGGTGCCGATGTATTCGCTGGGCGCGAGGATGGTCGCCTTCGTGACCGGCTCATAGACCTCGGCGATCTTGCCGTCCGTCGGATATTCCGAGGGGTTGGTGACGACGCGCTCGGAGCCGTCCTCCATCACGACGCGATAGACCACGTTCGGCGCTGTCGAGATCAGGTCGAGGTTGAACTCGCGCTCGAGGCGCTCGCGCACGATCTCCATGTGGAGCAGGCCGAGGAAGCCGACGCGGAAGCCGAAGCCCAGGGCCGTCGACGTCTCGGGCTCGTAGGCCAGGGCCGCGTCGTTGAGCTGCAGCTTGTCGAGGGCCTCGCGCAGGATCGTGAAGTCGTTGGCGTCGATGGGGAACAGTCCCGAATAGACCATCGGGTTCGGGTGCTTGTAGCCCGACAGCATCTTGGTCGCCGGCTTGTTCGACGTCGTCACGGTGTCGCCGACACGCGACTGGCGGACCTCTTTCACGCCGGTGATCAGATAGCCCGTCTCGCCGACCCCGAGCCGGTCGACCTTCATCGGTTCCGGGGAGATCACGCCGACCTCCAGCACCTCGTGGGTGGCCTTGGTCGACATCATCAGGATCTTCTCGCGGTGGGACAGCTCGCCGTCGACCACGCGGACGTAGGTCACGACGCCGCGATAGGTGTCATAGACCGAGTCGAAGATCAGCGCGCGCGCCGACGCATCGGCGTCGCCGACCGGCGCGGGGACCTGCGTGACGATCTCCTCGAGCAGTTCCTGCACGCCGACGCCGGTCTTCGCGGAGACCCGCAGCACCTCCGACGGGTCGCAGCCGATGATGCCGGCCAACTCGGCCGCGTACTTCTCGGGGTTGGCCGACGGGAGGTCGATCTTGTTCAGCACCGGGATGATGTGGAGGTCGGCGTCCAATGCCAGATAGAGGTTCGCGAGCGTCTGGGCCTCGATGCCCTGCGCGGCGTCGACCAACAGGATCGCGCCCTCGCACGCCTCCAGCGACCTCGACACCTCATAGGTGAAGTCGACGTGGCCGGGGGTGTCGATCATGTTCAACACGTACGCCTGGCCACCCACCTCGAACGGCATGCGGACGGCCTGCGACTTGATCGTGATGCCGCGCTCGCGCTCGATGTCCATGCGGTCGAGGTACTGCGCCCGCATCGTCCGATCATCGACGAGCCCCGTCAGCTGCAGCATGCGGTCGGCGAGCGTCGACTTGCCGTGGTCGATGTGGGCGATGATGCAGAAGTTCCGGATGATCGCCGGGTCGGTCTTGCCGGCGCTGGGAACGGTCGGTGCCAATGGATTTCCAGTCGATCGATCGGGCGGTGGACACGTCATCCTCTCATGAAGGGGCGTGGCGGTTCACGTCGTCGGGCGCGGTCGGCGTACGCATCCACCGACGCAACGCAGCGGCGGCCCCCAGCAGCTGAGCCCAGCCGCTGGCGACCGCCGCCGCGTCGTTCACCGCAGGGTCTGTCAGCCCTGCATCGCCTTGTTCGCCGCCTCCTGGGCCTTCGGCAGGCCCTGGGCCGCGGGCGTACGCCCGAGGAAGATCTCGTCGAACGTCGGCTTCCAGGCCTTGAACGCCGCCGAGTAGTTGGGGCCGGCCGGGGCGCGGGTCGTCATGCCTTCGCCCGCCTTCGCGAACTGCGTCGGGTCGACGTTCTTGCCCTTCCAGTAGTCCTGGAACGCCGACTGGGCGCTCGAGACGGCCGGCAGCGCCGCGCCGGACGAGCCGACGAACTTCGCGCCCTCGGCGGAGCCGAGCCACTGGAGCACCTTGACGGTGGCCTCCTTGTGCTTGGTGGCCGCGTTGCCGGCGATGACGACCGAGTTCACCACCGACACGGCGCCCTTCGGGCCCTTCGGCAGCGGGGCGATGCCCCACTCGAACTTGGCGCCGTCGGCGACGTTCTTGAGGTTGTAGACGCCCGACTGGAACAGCGCGATCTTGCCCTGGAGGAACTGGTCGCGGGTGAAGTCGCCGTCGGCGTTGGTGTTCGCGGCGGCCGGGGCGACCTTGTCGGTGTTGATCAGCTTCACGATGTATTCGAAGGCCTTCGTCGACTCGGGCGAGGCGAACGTGAAGTTGTTCTGCTTGTCCTGGAACTCGCCACCGTTGGAGCCGATGAAGTTGTAGTAGATGCCCTGCAGGTCCTGGGCTGCCGAATAGCCCCAGGTGCCGGGCTTCGAGCCGTCGAACCCGGGCTCGTCGCCACGCTTGCCGGCGGCGTCGGTGGTGAGCTTCTTGGCCATCGCCGTCAGCGTGTCGCCGGTGCCGTCGGGCGACCAGGTGAGGTTCGCGAGGTCCTCGGGCTTCACTCCGGCCTTCTCCAGCAGCGCCTTGTTGTAGTACAGCGCGATGCCGCCGTCGGTGAGCTGGGGGACGCCCATGAGCTTGCCCTCGTAGGTGTACTGCTCGACCGCCGCCGGCACCCACTCGCCCTTCTGGGACGCGAACTCCGGGCCGATCTCGAAGATGTTCTTGTTCTTGATGTAGGGCTCGATGTAGGAGCCGTTCATCATGAAGATGTCGTCGGCCTGGCCGCCGGCGACGTCGGTGCGGAGCTTGTCGAAATAGCTCGAGTAGGGGACCTGGGTCACCTTCACCGTGATGTTCGGGTTCTTCTTGGTGAACTCGGCGAACGACTGCTCGTACGCCTTGCCGACCTGCTCGTCCCAGACGCGGACCGTGACGGTGGTCTGGCCGCCCGCCGTCTGCTCGGTGCGTCCCTGCTGCTGGGCGGGGGAGCAGGCGGTGACGATGGCGGTCGCGGCGAGTCCGGCAAGGGCGGTCAGGCCCGTCCGGCGGCTGAAGGTGGTGGTCATGGCACTCCTCGGTCGTGGGGGTGGTCCCCCGGTCACTTGGTCACCCACGGGTCGGTCACTTGAACCCCGTGAGTGAGATCGAGTTGATGACGTGGCGCTGGAACACCACGAACACCAGGAGCAGGGGAGCCATGGCCACCGTGGTGGCGGCCATGACCAGCGTCCAGTTCGCGTTGTACTGCCCCTGCAGCGCAGCGGTCGCCACGGTCACCGTCTGCCAGTCCCTGCCAGTGGTGATAATCAGCGGCCACATGAAGTTATTCCAGTGAGACACGATCGTGATGATCGTCAGCGTGGCGATGATCGGCCGCGACATCGGCACGATGATGAGCCACAGGATGCGCCACGTGCCGGCGCCGTCGACGCGGGCCGCGGCCACGATGTCGTCGGGGACGCCGCGGAAATATTCGCGGAGGAGGAACACCGCGTACGGTGATCCGAAGCAGAACGGCAGCACCAGCGCCCAGAAGGTGTTCGCCAGGCCGGCCGCGGTGAACATGGTGTAGAGCGGGATGACGGTCACGACCTGCGGCACCATCAGCGTGGCCAGATAGACCCAGAACAGGGCGTCCCTGCCGCGGAAGGTCATCTTGGCGAACGCGTACGCGGCCATGATCGAGAACACCATCTGGCCGACGAGGATCACCACGACGACCTGGGCGGTGACGATGATCGGCGAGATGAACCCGCTGGTGCCGAACAGGTTCGAGAAGTTCTCGCCCGTCCAGGGGTTCGGCGGATTCAGCGCGAGTTCGGAGGCCATCTGGCCCGGCGACTTGAACGCGGTCATGAACGACAGCACGAAGGGCGCGAGGGTGAGCAGGGCGCCGAGCACGAGGACGAGATAGGTCGCGACGTCGGCGAGCACGGAGCGGCGTACGCCGGCCGCGCGCGGGGTGGACCGGCCCACGTTCTCCGAGCGAGCGCCAGCGAGACGAGGAGCGTCAGCTGAGGTCATAGGTCACCCGGCTCGAGAAGAATCGCTGCTGCAGCAGGGTGATGGCGACGAGGATCGCGAACAGGACCAGCGACATCACCGAGGCACGGCCCAGGTTGAAGCCGCCCTGGAAGGCCTCGAGATAGATGCGGGCGGCGATCACGTCGGTGGCGCCCTGCGGGCCGCCGTTGGGGGTCAGCGCATAGACGTGGTCGAAGGCCTGGAAACTCGAGATGACGCCCGTGACGAGGACGAAGAACAGCGTGGGGCCGAGGAGCGGGACCTTCACGCGCCAGAACGTCTGCCACGCCGACGCGCCGTCGAGCGAGGCCGCTTCGAGGATCGACCCGGGGATGCCGGCGAGGCCCGCCAGGAAGAACAGGGTGGTGTAGCCGACCTGCGACCAGATGCTCACCGCGGCCACGGCGGGCAGGGCGAGGTCGGGATTGGTCAGCCAGTCGATGTTGCGGCCCAGCAGGGTGTTCAGGGCGCCGTTGTAGGGGGCGAAGATCCATTTCCACACCACGCCGAGCGCGAGTGGGGCGCAGATCCAGGGGATGACATAGATCACGCGGAAGAGCGCCGACCCGGGCAGCCCACGTGACAGCAGCACGGCGGCGAACAGCCCGAGCGCGGTCTGCAGGGGGATCACGAGTGCCACGAACAGCAGCGTGACGAGCAACGAGTGGCCGAACACAGGCTCTGAGAGCACGGAGGCCCAGTTGTCCAGGCCCACGAAACGGATGGGGGACAGCAGGTCCCACTGGTTCAGCGACAGCCACAGCACGACGAGGATGGGCAGCAGCAGGAAGCCGACGATGCCGACGAGACTGGGCGCCAGCAGTGCCCAGGCGGAGACCGCCTCGCGACGGGCCCGGGCGCGCGTGCCGGGGCGTACGGATGTCGACATGGGGCGAGCATAGTTGAAACTTGTAGGTGGGCGTGCACATCCGGGATGGTTTACGCGTCAACGAAACCCCTAGTCAGGTTGGGAATGCGGGCGACAGTCGGTCCAGGCCATAGGCTTTTCCCATGCGTGCAGACATCGGCATCATCGGCGGATCGGGTTTCTACGAGTTCCTCAGCGACCCCGAGAAGGTGAAGGTCGAGACGCCGTTCGGGGCCCCGTCGGACGAGGTCGCGATCGGTGACGTGAACGGGCGTACGGTCGCGTTCCTGCCGCGCCACGGCGACCACCACCAGTTCCCGCCTCACCGTGTGAACTATCGCGCGAACCTGTGGGCCCTGAGGGCGGTCGGCGTGCGCCAGGTCCTCGCCCCGTGCGCCGTGGGGTCGCTCAAGCCCGAACTCGGGCCCGGCACGTTCGTCGTGCCCGACCAGCTCGTCGACCGCACCTGGGGACGGGGCCACACGATCTATGACGAGGTGAGGGCGCCGGTCATCCATGTCGCATTCGCCGACCCCTATTGCCCGCGCGGGCGGCAGGTCATGCTGGACGCCGCCGACGGTGCGTCGGGCCCGCTGGTGGACGGCGGCACGCTCGTGGTCATCAACGGGCCGCGCTTCTCGAGCCGCGCCGAATCGCAGTGGCACGCCGCGCAGGGCTGGTCGGTCGTCGGCATGACGGGCGTCCCCGAGGCGACGATCGCGCGCGAGCTCGCCATGTGCTTCACGACCGTGTGCATGGTGACCGACCACGACGCGGGCGTCGAGGGCGGCGAGGCCGTCACCCACGAGCAGGTCCTGAAGGTGTTCGCCGGGAACATCGACCGGTTGAAGGGCCTGCTGCTGCGCGTGATCGACGACATGCCGGCCGCAGAGGGCGACGACGAGGCCAGCTGTGCGTGCCGCCGCGTGCTGGACGGCATGACCCTGCCGCTCGAGCTGCCGTGACGCCGTCGGCGCTGCCCGAGGGCGACCCGGTCCCCGACGACGGGTCGCTGCCGGCGGCATCGCTGGCCGAGGTGGGGGAGCGGCCGTTCTCGGTGTATCTCCACGTGCCGTTCTGCCGGACCCGCTGCGGCTATTGCGACTTCAACACCTACACCGCCTCGGAACTGGGGCCGGGGGCGTCGCACGACGACTACGTCGACTCGGCCCTGCGCGAGCTCGAGCTCGCGGCGCGGGTGCTCGACGGACGGGCGCCGGCGGTGTCGACGGTGTTCGTGGGCGGGGGTACACCGACGCTGTTGCCGCCGGCTGAGTTGGGCCGACTGGTGCAGGGGGTTCGTGACGCGTTCGGGCTCGCCCCCGGCGCCGAGGTGACGACCGAGTCGAACCCCGAGTCGATCGACGCGCGCGGGTTGGAATCCCTGCGGGAGCAGGGGTTCACGCGCATCTCGTTCGGCATGCAGTCGGCCTCGCCCCACGTGCTGGCCACCCTCGACCGAGTCCACACACCGGGCCGGCCCATCGAGGCCGCACGCGAGGCGCGGGCCGCGGGGTTCGAGTCGGTCAACCTCGACCTGATCTACGGCACACCCGGGGAATCGTTGCAGGACTGGAAGTCGACGCTCGCCGTCGCGATGGAGGCCGAGCCCGACCACGTGTCGGCGTACGCGCTGATCGTGGAGGACGGCACCCGGCTGGCCGCCGACATCCGGCGCGGGCGCCTGCCGATGACCGACGACGACCTGCACGCCGACCTCTATCTGGCCGCCGAGGATTTCCTGGTGGGGCAGGGGTTCGCGGCCTACGAGGTGTCGAACTGGGCCCGCACGCCGGACGACGAGTGCCGGCACAACCTCGCGTACTGGCTGGGGCGCGACTGGTGGGGCGTCGGCCCCGGCGCCCACTCCCACATCGGCGGGACGCGGTTCTGGAACGTGAAACACCCGGTGGCGTACGCGGGGCGGCTGGCTCCCCACGAGGTCCGGGCGAGCGCGGATGGCCCTGACGTTCTCCGAGCGAGCGCCGATGGCCCTGACGTTCTCCGAGCGAGCGCCGATGGCCGTGACGTTCTCCGAGCGAGCGCCGATGGCCGTGACGTTCTCCGAGCGAGCGCCGATGGCCCTGACGTTCTCCGAGCGAGCGCCAGCGAGTCGAGGAGCCCCGCCTACGCCCGCGAGGTCCTCGACGCCGAGACCCGGCGCGTCGAGCGCGTCCTGCTCGAGCTGCGCCTGGCGCGCGGGCTGCCGCTGGACGTGCTGACGCCCACGGAATCCTCACGGGTGCAGGGAATCGTCGACCGGGGCCAGGGTGTGGTGCGGGACGGGCGCCTGGCGCTCACGCTGCAGGGGCGGCTGATGGCCGACGGTGTGGTGCGGGACCTGCTGGACTGATCCCTTCGACTCGGCCGCAGGCGGCCTCGCTCAGGGAACGTGGGGTTGATCCCTTCGACTCGGCCGCAGGCGGCCTCGCTCAGGGAACGTGGGTGGGGTCAGCAGGCCTCGGGAAACGCTGGCTGAGCGAGCGCCAGCGAGTCGAAGCCACCTACTCGCTCCACACCTCCGTCGGCTCGGTCGGCTGGGTGAAGTCGACGCCGACCTCCAGCCCGTACGCCCAGCCCGGCGCCAGCGGCAGTTCGTCACCCGACCAGAACCGGCCGGGGTCATACCAGTTGGCGGGCTTGCCGGGCAGCAGGATGCCCATCTGCTCGAGCGTGACGGCCACGACCTCCGCGCAGTACGCAGAGGCCGCTCGAGCCGCCGCCTCGTCGTCGCGGTGGCGGCGGGGGAGGGCCGGCAGGGGCAGGTCGCTGGGCAGGCGCCGCCCGCGCAGCCAGCGCCACGCGAGCGCGGCGGTCGACGGGAACGATGCGCCGTCCCAGCGTGCGACGACCCGCATGAGCGCGTCCTCGTGGCGTCGGCCGACCTCGGGGGAGAGTTGACGCACCCAGCCCTGCTGGCCGTAGCTGTCGTGCCAGCGCAGCGCCGCCGCCCGGAGGTCGTGGAGTTGGACGCCGCGGTGGTGGTCGCCGGTCCACTGGTCGCGGAGCGAGCGGCCCAGTTCGGCGTGCCACATCAGCGGAGGCAGGTCGTCGAGCACGACGGCCATGCCGACGTGGTTGACCGGCGCGTTCGTCACGGCACGGATGGCGCGGTCGGCCCGCGAGTCGCCGCGGAAGATCCACAGGTCGCCGGTGCGGGCGTGGGCGACGGCGTCGTCGAGCGACACCGGGGGCCGGGCGGAGGAACGTGTGGTGGAGGGCGCCATGGCGTCATCCTTGCAGGTGAGCGGCCGACCGGCGCGGCTCACCGCACCCCGCGCCGACTAGCCTGCGGCCATGTTCTTTCGACGCGCAGCACGCCCCGCCGCCAAGTCGCGCAAGCCCCAGCCGCCGCGCCGATCCCTGCTGTGGAAGGTGCTCGGCCTCGCCGGGGTTGCTTCGGTCGCCGCCACCGGCGCGTTGGTCGCACGCAACGAGCGGGCGCGGCGCGCGTACACCCCGGACGAGGTGCGCGACCGCCTGCGCGAGCGGCATGCGGAGGCCGAGTCGCGCGACTGAACGCGTTCGGCTCACCCGCTGCCCGCGTTTCTCCGAGCGCGTGCAGTGCACAGCGCCTACCCTCGACCGGTGTCCTTCGATCGCTATTCCCGTGACGTCCTGAAGCCCGGCTGGCAGCGCGCCAACAAGCCACAGACCCGAGACCAGCTTTTGGAGCTGGACCTCATCGTCGAGGAGCCGACCTCGGGCTTCTGCGGCGCCGTGGTGCGCTGGGAGAACGGCATCGTGATCCTCGAGGACCGCAAGGGGAAGAAGCGCTCCTTCCCGCTGGGCCCGGGGTTCCTCGTCGAGGGCCAGCCCGTGAACCTCAAGGTGCCCGGCAAGAAGGCCGCGACCCCGAAGGCCCTGACCCACACGGCGTCGGGCTCGCGCCGCGGAACCGACACGAAACCCAAGGTCGCGCTGCCCAGCCGCATCTATGTCGAGGGTCGCCACGACGCCGAGCTCATCGAGAAGGTGTGGGGTGACGACCTGCGCCACGTCGGCGTCGTGGTCGAGTTCCTCGGCGGCATCGACGACCTCCCGGCGATCGTCGAGAAGTTCGCTCCCGAGAAGGGACGCCGCCTCGGCGTGCTGGCCGACCACCTCGTGCCCGGCTCCAAGGAGCAGCGGATCGCCGACCAGGTGACCTCGGGGCCGTACGCGGAGTTCGTCTTCGTCACCGGCCACCGGTTCATCGACATCTGGGAGGCGGTCAAGCCCGAGCGCGTCGGGCTGAAGGAATGGCCGCATATCCCCAAGGGTCAGGACTGGAAGACCGGCATCTGCACCCACCTCGGCCTGCCGGCCCGCAACCAGACCGACATCGCGCGGGCCTGGCAGGCGATTCTCGCCAAGGTGAACACGTGGTCCGACCTCGACCCGAAGCTGCTGACCGAGGTGGAGAAGCTCATCGACTTCGTGACACAGGACCACGTGGGGTAGTCCCTTCGACTCGGCCGCGGGCGGCCTCGCTCAGGGAACGTGGGGGTGGCGGGCGGCCTCGCTCAGGGAACGTGGCGGTGGCGGGCAGCCTCGCTCAGGGAACGTGGCGGTGGCGGGCAGCCTCGCTCAGGGAACGTGGCGGCCGCGGGCGGCCTCGCTCAGGGAACGGCCGGCCCCGTCGTCTCCCGCGCCACCAGGTGGATCGGCAGGACGACCTGACGCGGTTCCAGCGTCGGGTCCAGCAGGAGGCGGCCCACCCGCAGCCCCTTCTCGTGAATGGGCTGGTGGACCGTGGTCAGGCCCGCCGCCTCGGCCGCGGGGATGTCGTCGATGCCGCAGACCGACACATCCCCGGGGGCGCGGAGCCCGCGTACGGCCATCGCGTCCAACACGCCCAGGGCCAGCACGTCGCTGGCCCCCACGACGGCGGTGGGGCGCTCGGCCCGGTCCAACACGTACGCGCCTGCCGACCGTCCCGCCTCCAGCGAGTTCGTGCCCGACTGGATCACTTCGATCGTCGCGTCCGGCATCGCCGCGACCAGGCCGCGGATGCGGACGTGCCACATGTCGTCGAGTTGCGTCCGTGACTGGTCCCAGGCCTCACCGGGGGCCAGCCGCGCGACCCGGCGTACGGGGGTGTCGGGGGGCGAGCCCGAGTCGATGACCATCGCCACTCGGCGGTGGTCGAGCGAGGCGAGGTGTTCGCCCAGCAGCGCGCCGGCCCGCTCGTCGTCGATCGCGACGTGGTCGTAGTCGGGGCTCACGAACGTCCCCACGAAGGGGACCTCGCGGCGCCGGGCGAGCTCGCGCACGTCGTGGATGTGGAGCAGGCAGATCTCGGTCAGACCGTCGACGTTGGCGCGGCGCAGCGCGGCGAGGTCGGCGGCCTGGTCGTCGGACGCGAGCGGCAGCAGGACGATAGCGGTGCCGGACGCCTCGCAGGCCTCGGCCACCCCGGCGAGGAAGCCGACGGCGAAGGGGTCGGAGAACGCGTACTGCAGGCGATAGCTCAGCAGCAGCCCGATGGCCCCCGCCTTGCCCGACCGCAGGGCGTGGGCCGCGGCGTTCGGGCCGTCATAGCCGATCTCGGTGGCCTTGGCGAGGATGCGCTCCCGGAGCGCTGCCGAGAGCTGGTCGGGGCGGTTGTACGCGTTGGACACCGTCGCGGGGGACACGCCCATGGCCGCGGCGACGTCCTTGATGGTCACGCGCACGGCGTCTCCTCGCGGCTCGGGGCGGAACGCTGAAACGTTCCAGCATTGACGCTACCAGCCGCCCCCTCCCCGAGTGTCAACGCACTCAGGAATCATGGGCCCCATGAGTGTCCCCACAGAGACCATCACCGACCTGCTGTGGGACGTCGCCGAGCGCGTCGTCCGCCCCCGCTGGCGGTCGCTGGCCGACTCCGAGATCGCCGAGAAGAACCCCGGCGACTACGTGACGGTGGCCGACCGCGAGTCGGAGGTCGAGCTCACGGCGGCGCTGGGGCGCCTCGACCCCGGCGTACTCGTCGTGGGGGAGGAGGCGACCGCGGCCGACCCGGGACTGGTGGACGCCCTGACGCGGGTCGATCGCGCGTACGTGGTGGACCCGGTCGACGGCACCCGCAACTTCGTGCGCGGGCTGGCGGACTATGCGCTGATGGTCGGCGAGGTACGCGGGGGCGTGCCGGTCCGCGGCTGGATCATCCAGCCGGAGCACGGACGCACGTTCGTGGCGGAGCGCGGCGGCGGGCTGACGTGCAACGGCGAGCGGGTGAGCCGTCCCGCGCCCGACCTCGGCGCGCTGCGCGGGGCGACGTCCCACCGCAAGTTGCTCGGGCCGGCGCCCGACGGCGTGGTCGACCCGATCGCGTTCACGTTCTGGTGTTGTGGGGTCGACTATCCCCACCTCGCGACGGGCGGCACCGACTTCCTGCTCTATCGCAACATGAAGCCGTGGGACCACGTGCCGGGAACCCTGATGGTGCAGGAGGTCGGCGGCGTCGCCCGCACGCTCGACGGGGCCGACTACACCACCGCGCGTCCGCCGGTGGGCCCGCTGCTCGCAGCCGCGTCGGCCGAGGCATGGGACGTCGCGCGCGGGGCGCTGAAGGGCTGAGTTCGCGGTCGCCCGGGCTCAGTCGCCCAGGTCGGCCATCGTGATGGGCAGGCGCGTGCGTACGCCCAGCGCGTTCATCTCCCCGTACGCGGTCGCGACCCCCGGCGCGATGTTGGCCCACGGGAAGGGCCACTCGCCCTCCTCGCCCGCGCGCTCGAGCGGTACGCCGGACTGGACCATCCGCTCGGCCTCGTAGGGGATCCCGGCCAGCGCACCCATCTGGTTCACGAGGTCGTCGCGGCCGCCCACGCGCCCGTGGCCGGGGACGACGACGGTGTCGGCGTCGACGAACCCCATGGCCATGTTCAACACCTCGGGCCAGCCCTTCGGCGACGACTCGTCGGAGAACCACGGCGCCTCGGGGTCGCCCACCAGCTCGACGAGGTCGCCGGTGAACAGCACGTTCACCCCGGGCACCAGGGCGAGCACGTCGCCGTCGGTGTGGGCACGGCCGAGGTGCAGCGCCTCCACGCGTACGCCGCCGAGGTCGATCGCGGTGACGAGGGAGAAGGGCTGGGAGGGCACCGCGAGGTCGTCGCGCGTCAGGCCGAGGCGGTCGAGGTCGTCGGCCACCACGGGCGCGGCCACGCGCTCCGCCAGCGACTCGTGCCCCCACGTGTCGAGGTCGGCGAAGGCCTGCAGGCCGAACCAGTGGTCGCGGTGGCCGTGGGTCACCAGCGCACCGGCGAGGGGGAGGTCGGTGACCTGGGCGATCGACGCGCGCACTGCGCGGCCCTGTGCCGGCGTCGAGCCGGTGTCGATGAGCAGGCAGCGCTCGGTGCCGACGACCAGGCCGAGGTTGACGGTGTCGGGTTCGGCGACCAGCACGTGGACGCCGGCGGCGACCTGCCGCCAGGCCCCGAGCTCCTCGCGCATTTCGTGGTTTCCGGTGGTCGCATCCATAGCCGCTAGACTGGCACTCGCTCTGGGAGAGTGCCAACCCGGGGCGCGACCACGCTGGCACACACAGGACCACGGACGACCGCACGACGCACGGCGAGGAGGGGACGATGCTCGACGACCGCAAGCTCGATGTGCTCCGCGCCATCGTCACCGACTATGTCTCCTCGCGCGAGCCCGTCGGCTCGAAAGCCCTGGTCGACCGCCACAACCTCGGCGTCTCGCCGGCGACGGTGCGCAACGACATGGCCGTGCTCGAGGACGAGGGCTACATCACCCAGCCCCACACCTCGGCGGGGCGCATCCCGACCGACAAGGGCTATCGCCTGTTCGTCGACCGGCTGGCGGCCGTCAAGCCGCTGAGCGCGCCGGAGCGCAAGGCGATCCAGACGTTCATGTCGGGCGCCCTCGACCTCGACGACGTCGTGACGAGGACCGTGCGGCTGCTGGCGCAGATCACCCAGCAGGTCGCGATCGTGCAATATCCGATCCTGTCGAACACGACGGTGCGTCACGTCGAGTTGGTCTCGCTCAGCTCCGACCGGGTGCTGCTGATCATGATCAACTCGGCGGGCCGGGTCGAGCAGCGCTCCATCGAGCTGCCGGTCCACACCGAGGACGCGCTCGCCGCGCTGAAGAACCAGCTCAACGAGGCCGTGGCCGGCAAGACGACGGCCCAGGCCGCGGCCGACGTGGCGATGCTGAGCAGCCGCACGCGTACCGACGACCAGGCGATGACCCAGGTCTGCATCGCCGCGCTGCTCGAGATGCTCGGCACCGGCACGTCGACGCGCGTGGTCGTCGGCGGCGTGCCCAACCTGACGCGCTTCGGCGACGAGTTCGAGCTCACGGTCAAGCCGGTCCTCGAGGCGCTCGAGGAGCAGGTCGTGCTGCTCAAGCTGCTCGGCGAGGCGGCGACCGCCGATGACGTCACCGTGCGCATCGGCCACGAGAACACCGTGTCGGGGCTCCAGACCACCTCGGTGGTCACGGCCGCGTACGGCAGCCCCGACGACGTCTGGGCGGGGCTCGGCATCATGGGCCCCACCCGCATGGACTATCCCTCCACCATGGCCAACGTACGCGCGGTCGCGCGCTACGTCGGCCGGTTCCTCAACGAAGGATGACGACCCAGCACATGATCGATTACTACGAGACCCTCGGGGTGTCTCGCGACGCCACGCCGGAGCAGCTGAAGAAGGCCTACCGGCGCATGGCGATGCAATACCACCCCGATGTCGCCACCGAGGAGGGCGCGGCCGACAAGTTCAAGGCCGTGCAGGAGGCGTACGACGTCTTGTCGGACCCGAACAAGCGCGCGATCTATGACCGCGGCGGCGACCCCTCGGGGCGCGGCGGCGGATTCGGCGGCGGCGGCTTCGAGGGCTTCGGCGCCCAGGGCTTCGACTTCACCAACCTCGTCGACGCGATGTTCGGCGGCGGTGGGGGAGCGCGCGGGCCGCGGTCGCGCGTACGCCGGGGCCAGGACGCCATGGTGCGCCTGCGCCTCGACCTCCACGAGGCGGCGTTCGGCACGACGAAGCACGTGCGCGTCGACACCGCCGTGCTGTGCCCCAAGTGCAGCGGCACCGGCGCGCAGGAGGGCTCGAAGCCCCAGACCTGCGGCACGTGCCAGGGCCGCGGCGACGTCGTGAGCGTCCAGCGGTCGTTCCTCGGCGACATCCGCACGTCGCAGCCGTGCCCGGCCTGTCGCGGCTATGGCTCGATCATTCCCCACCCCTGCGTGGAATGCGACGGCGACGGGCGCATCCGCGCCAGCCGCGAGGTGACCGTGAAGGTGCCCGCCGGCGTGAGCGGCAACCACCGCATGCGGCTGGCCCACCAGGGCGAGGTCGGTCCCGGCGGCGGCGACGCGGGCGACCTCTATGTCGAGCTGATGGTCGCGGAACACCCGGTGTTCAAGCGCAATGGCGACGACCTCGAGATGGTCGTGAAGATCCCGATGACAGCCGCGGCGCTGGGGACGACGGTGGAGGTACGCACGCTCGAGGCCGACTGGGAGGGCTCCGAGGAGGAGGACCGTCTGGTCAGCGTCGAGGTGCCGGCCGGCACCCAGTCCGGCACGCGCATCGCCCTCGAGGGACGCGGCATCACCGGCATCGACACCGGCCGCCCGGGCGACCTCGGCATCACATTCCTGGTGCAGACGCCGACGAAGACGACCGAGGAGCAGCGCGAGCTGCTGCGCCGCCTGGCCGAACTGCGCGACGAGACGTCGATCGACGTCCAGGGCCAGAAGCGCGACAAGGGCATGTTCGGTCGCTTCCGCGAAGCCTTCAAGTGATCGGCTGAGGCTGTGACCCGTCCGCTGTTCCTGCTGCCTGATCTGGCATCTCCTCTGCCCACGGTGGGATCGGTCGTGCGCCTCGGCGGCGACGAGGGTCGCCACGCCGCGGTCGTACGCCGGCTCCAGCCGGGCGAGGAGCTGGTGGTGGGTGACGGTTCCGGGCGCGGCGTCGGGGCGCGCGTGGTGGGGGCCGACAAGCAGGGGCTTGATCTCGAGGTGACCGAGGTGTTGCCGGAATCCGTGGCGGGGTTGAGGATCGTGGCCGTCCAGGCGCTGGCCAAGGGCGACCGCAGCGACCTCGCGATCGAGATGTTGACCGAGGTCGGGGTGTCGGAGATCGTGCCCTGGCAGGCATCGCGGTCGATCGTGCGTTGGCAGGGCGAGCGCGGCGAGAAGTCGCTCGGCAAGTGGCGCGCGACCGTGCGCGAGGCGGCGAAGCAGAGCCGGCGGCTGCGTACGCCGGAGGTCTCGGCGCTGGTGTCGACGAAGCAGTTGGCGGCGCGGATGGCGGATGTCGATCTGGTGTTGGTGTTGCACGAGTCGGCTGATCGGTCGCTGGCCGAGGTGGAGGTTCCTGAGGCGGGCGAGGTCATGGTCGTCGTCGGGCCCGAGGGCGGCATCAGCGACGACGAGCTGGCGGCGTTCGCGGCTGCGGGGGCGCGCGCGGTGCTGGTGAGTGACGGGGTGCTGCGCACGTCGACGGCGGGGGCGGTGGCGACGGCCCACCTGCGGCTGCGCTGCCGTTTGTGACGCTGTTGGGGTGGGGCGACGCGTAGGATCGTCCCTCGTGACCAGCTCCGACTTCGGCTTCTCCATCGACTCCCGGCTCGAGGGCCGCCACGGGCGTACGGGGGTGATCTCGACGCCCCACGGGGAGATCCGCACGCCGGCGTTCATCGCGGTCGGCACCAAGGCGACCGTGAAGACCGTGCTGCCGGAGCAGATGCAGGCGGTCGGGGCGCAGGCCGTGCTCGCCAATGCGTACCACCTCTATCTGCAGCCCGGCGCCGACCTGCTCGACGAGGCCGGCGGGCTGGGGGAGTTCATGCGCTGGCCGGGGCCGACGTTCACCGACTCGGGCGGCTTCCAGGTGATGAGCCTCGGGGCGGGGTTCAAGAAGGTGCTGGCGATGGACGTGTCGCGCGTGTCCAACGACGACGTGATCGCCGCCGGCCGCGAGCGGCTGGCGCATGTCGACGACGACGGCGTGACGTTCAAGTCCCACCTCAACGGGTCGGTGCACCGGTTCACGCCCGAGGTGTCGATGCAGGTGCAACACCAGATCGGCGCCGACATCATGTTCGCGTTCGACGAGCTGACGACGCTGATGAACACGCGGGCCTATCAGGAGCAGTCGCTGGAGCGTACGCGGCTGTGGGCCGAGCGTTGCCTCGCCGAGCACCGGCGACTGACGACCGAACGGGCCGGAAAGCCTTACCAGGCGCTGTTCGGCGTCCTGCAGGGCGCGCAATATGAGGACCTGCGCCGCAAGGCCGCGCGTGACCTGGGCGCGATGGAGGTCGACGGTCAGGCGTTCGACGGCTTCGGCATCGGTGGCGCGCTGGAGAAGGAGAACCTCGGCACGATCGTGGGCTGGGTGTGTGACGAGCTGCCGGAGGACCGGCCGCGCCACCTGCTCGGGATCTCCGAGCCGGACGACTTCTTCGCGGCGATCGAGCAGGGCGCCGACACGTTCGACTGCGTGATGCCGTCGCGGGTGGCGCGCAACGCGGCGATCTATCACCCCGACGGCCGGTTCAACATCGACACCGCGGCGAACCGTCGGAACTTCAACCCCATCGACGAATCCTGCGACTGCTACACGTGCGCGAACTACACGCGGGCGTATCTGCATCACCTGTTCAAGGCGAAGGAGATGTTGGCGTTCACGCTGGCGACGATCCACAACGAGCGGTTCACGATCCGGCTGGTCGACGACATCCGTGCGTCGATCGAGTCGGGGGACTTCGAGGCGCATCGTGAGGACTATCTCGGCCGGTTCTATGCGAAGAAGCGCGCGGCGGCAGCGGCAGCGGCGACCACGCTCTCCGAGCGAGCGAAGCCCACCACGCTCTCCGAGCGAGCAGAGCCCACCACGCTCTCCGAGCGAGCAGAGCCCACCACGCTCTCCGAGCGAGCAGAGCCCACCACGCTCTCCGAGCGAGCGAAGGCATCCCCAACGCTCTCCGAGCGAGCAGAGCCCACCACGCTCTCCGAGCGAGCGAAGGCATCCCCAACGCTCTCCGAGCGAGCGAAGCGAGTCGAGGAGTGACACCCCTCATCGCCGACGTCGACACCGGCATCGACGACGCCGTCGCTCTGGCGTGGCTGGCGGCGCGCAACGACGTCGACCTCGTCGCGGTCACGACGACCTCGGGCAACACGTCGGCGGAGCAGGCGGCGCTCAATTCCCTTGCGGTGTTGGAGATCTGCGGGCGTGGGGACGTGCCGGTGACGGTGGGTACGCCGGCCCCGCTCGTCGTCCCGGCCAGCACGACGCCGGAGACCCACGGGGCCGACGGGCTGGGGTACGCCCGGCTGCCCGACGTGCGCGATCGCCTGGTCAGCAAGGATTTCCTCGAGGTCTGGCTGCCGGCGTTCCGCGCCGCGCCGGGGGAGGTCGACCTGCTGGTGACCGGCCCGCTGACGAACCTGGCGGTGGCGCTGCGGGCCGAGCCGGACCTGCCCCAGTTGGTCGGGCGGGTCGTGATCATGGGCGGGGCGTTCGACCACCCCGGCAACACGACGCCGACGGCGGAGTGGAACGCGTGGGTGGATCCCCATGCGGCGGCCGAGGTGTTCGCCGCGTGGGAAGGGAAACCGGAGGATCGGCTGCCGATCGTGTGCGCCCTGGAGACCACTGAGCGCATCGTTCTGGTTCCGGCTGATCTCGACCGGCTGGTCGAGGCCAGAGGTGCGTGGGCGCCGAGGCTGGCCGAAGGCGGCGTACGCGACCTTCAGCCGACCGACTCGGGCGACGCGGTCGTCGACCTGCTGAGCGACGCGCTGCGCCACTACTTCGAGTTCCACGTGGACTGGGGCTACGGCTATTTCGCGCAGATCCACGATCTGTTCGCGGCGATGGTGGCGCTGGACGCGGTGGCCTACTCGACGATGACGACGTGGGTCGGGGTGGAGACGACGTCAGAGCTCACGCGCGGGACGACGGTGCGCGACGCGCGGAAGTTGTTGGGTCATGCGCCGAACGCGCGGATCGTCACCGACACCGACCCGGCGGCGGTGCTGGACGAGTTGGTGGAGCGGCTGGGGGCTCACCCAGTGGTGTGAAAAGTGCGCAGGTGTGCGCAAAGCGCTGGCCGTGGGGGCTTTCAGGGCACGGATTGGGCGCGGGTGTGCGCAAAGCGCTGGCCGTGGGGCTTTCGGGGCGCGGATTGGGCGCGGGTGTGCGCAAAGCGCTGCCCGAGGGGGCGTTCAGGTCACGGATTGGGCGCGGGTGTGCGCAAAGCGCTCCCCGACCGCTCCCCGACCGCGACTTCTCCGCACACGTGTGCACTTTTCACACTGGGCCACTCAGGCCGCAACCCCGCCCATAGCTCGGCTCGTTCTTCTTCAGCCACCCGATCGCGGCCGCCGTCGCGGGGATCGCCGCATACTGCACCAGCACCTTGTAGAGGAACCCGAAGAACGTGTAGTTCGCCCACTGGCCGACCGACGAGATGCCGATCGCGGTCGCCGCGACCGTGCAGAAGATCAGCGTGTCGACGAACTCGCCGACGCCCGTCGACGACACCAGCCGCCGCAGCAGCCCCTTCTCCTTCGAGCGCCGCTTCATCGCCATCATGATCAGCGTGTTGCAGGTCTGGCCGCCCGCATAGCCCAGCAGGCCGGCGAGCACGACCTGCCACACGGGGCCGAGCGCCCCCTCGAGCGCGGTCTGCTTCTGGGTGCCGAAGTCGTCGGTGAAGCCCGGCAGCGCGATGATCAGCGCATAGCAGAGCACCGACACGATGTTGACGACGAAGCCCATCACGATGGCCCGTCGCGCGGCCCGCCCGCCGTAGACCTCGGTGATGATGTCACCCAGGATGTAGGCGAGCGGGAACAGGAAGAACGCGGCGTCGGTGATCACGGGCCCCAGGACGACGCCCTTGGACGCGCCGATGCCGGAGAGGATCACCACCACGCAGACCATCGCGAGCATCGTTGCGTAGTGGGCGGAGCCGGTGTCGGCGTACGCGGGGGCCTCGTCGGGAACAGTGCGATTCGCTTCGGTCACGAGCGGGCAGTCTAGACCGACTCAGCAGCGCGCGGTGGGCCAGCGAGGGTCGTCGACCGACCAGGGGTAGCGCGACCCGAGGGCCACCAGGTCGTCGGAGCCCGCGGCAGGCGGGCTCCACAGCACGGTGGCGTGGTCGCGGGCCAGGCAGTCGACGACCCAGGTGAGCTCGTGGTCGGCGAGCTCGGCAACGTCGAGCGCGGCCGGCCCGAGCTCGAGCCCGACGAGACCGCAGGCGAGGGCGGCCACGGCAGCTGGGTCGCGGGCCGCACGCGCCAGCTCGCGGGCGCGCGAGACGTCGCCGGCCCGCGCCCGGACATACAGCCCTCCCGTGAGCACGGACGCCGCCGTGTCATCCGGGGAGTGCTCGGCGAGTCGCGCGGGGGTGAAGGGCTCCTCGTCGTCGATCACGGCTTCCACCCGAGCCAGGAGTGGGTCGTCGGGAGCAGCGGTACGCAGCCATCGCAGGGCCGGCGTCGGGTCGACGGCGCAGGATCCGCTCTGCTGTCCGACCGTCACGAGGTGGGCGCCCACCAGGATGGTGAGGAACGCGGCGGCGCTCCAGGCCTCGGGATGGCCGTGGGTCAGCCCTGCGGCTCCCTGGGCCCACGAGGTCAGGGTCGTGGGGCATACGAATCCCGCCGCGGCGGCGAGGGGCAGCGACCGTAGCATCGCATCGGAGCTGCGGGCGTCGTTGGCGGCCAGGTGGAGACCTTCGGCGAGTCCCGGAAGCGCCCACGCGGTCGCCGGCAATTCTCCTCGGTCCGCCGCAAGCGCAGGGACGTTTGCCACCCAGCCGGTCATCAGGTCGGGCACCGAGACCTGGCCCAGCGTGCCGCCCCAGCGCAGCAGGCCCGCCCGGACCTCGTCGATCGGATGGGCCGCCCTCCCGTCGGCACGGGCCCGCAGTTCCGCCCGGATCATCGCGTCCACCGTGAAACAGAGCACCTGGGTCAAGGCCCCCGACCGGTGCGGCGCGGACGGCGTACGCAGGTCGCCGAGCATCATCCCGAGCAGCAGTCCGCGGTAGCGATCGATGTAGTGCTCGGGGTACGCGAGCGCGCGTCGCGCCGTGTCCGCCCCATCGCCCGTGGCCATGGGCCCACGCTAGATGTACTGACCGGGGACGTTGATTGACCGGCCCTGCGCCAGCCAGCCATGTCCTCATGCAGGAGGATGCGAAGAACCCCGGGCCCTCCGTGCCAGGTATGTGCCTGTCAGTGTTGGCGTCATGGGCGTAGCGCCGCTGGCGGGGCCGGTTCCAGGCGTCGCCGGATGGCGGCGAAGGCGTCGCCTAGTTCGGCCGGCTCGACATCCGTGAGGTCGGCGTCGAAGGTGATGAACAGACCGGCTACTCCGGCCCAGGACCACCCCCCGATCGTCAGCCGGCAGGAGTGGCGGTCGATGGGGGCGACGACTGACCCGCCTGGGGCCCAGCGGGCGACGACGTCGGCGGGCAGTGCGAGGGTTGCGGCGCCGACGCACTGCCACTGGCCGGGGGTGTCACCTCGTTCGGGGTTCCGCACGACGAGCCGGTTCAGGTCTTCGGCGTCGAGCGGGGCGGGGGTGAAGGGGCCCCCGGCGGGGGTCTTGGGGCGGATGCGGTCGACCCGGTAGGTGCCCCAGGTGCCGCGGTTGCGGGCGACGAGGTACCAGCGGCCGGCCCACACGACGAGGTGATGGGGCTCGACGTCGTGGGGCGGGCGGAAGTCGGCGTCGCCCGGCCCGGGGACCCGCCCGTCGGGGTCTGCGTAGTCGAACCGCAGGCACGAGCTCGTGCGGATCGCGGACCCAACGGCCTGCAGCGTCGCGACGTCGATGGGTGGCGCCGAGAATTCCCAGTAGTTGCGCAGTGCGGTGACCTCGAAGGCTTCGCTGGCGGCGCGAAGGCGTGCGGGCATGACCTGGCGCAGGGTCGTCAGCGCTCGGGCGACGGCGTCGTCGATTCCGGTCACGGTCGCTGGTGCGGTCTGCAGGGCCAGCGCGATGGCGATGGCCTGGTCATCGTCCAGCACCAGGGGCGGGAGCTTGCCGGCGGCGCCGAGCCGGTAGCCACCACCGGGGCCGGTGACGGCTTCTACGGGGTAGCCGAGCTCGCGCAGCGTGTCGATGTCCCGGCGCACCGTCCGCGCCGACACACCGAGCCGCTCGGCGAGGTCGCCACCGGGCCACTCGACGCGCGCCTCGAGCAGGGACAGCAGCCGCAGGATGCGGGCGGAGGTATCGGCCATTCCACCAGCATGGCGCGAGTTGCGGTCATTCGGTGTCCTGAACCGACGTCACGATGAGTCCATGACTTCTCCTCAAGACACCGCCGCGGATGCTCGGGTCGGCGGCCGGGCTGCATCGCTCGCGCTGCTGGTCGTGCTGTTCGCCTCCTTCATGGACCTGCTCGACGTCACCATCGTCACGGTCGCGGCCCCGCACATCGCGGCAGACCTGAACGCCTCGCCAGCGCAGCTGCAGTGGATGCTCGCCGCGTACACCCTCGCGCTGGGCTCGGGCCTGATCACCGGTGGCCGCATCGGCGACGACTACGGACGGCGCCGGGTGTTCCTGGCCGCCTTGGCGGCCTTCGCCGTCGCGTCCGCAGCGTGCGCCCTGGCCCCGACCGCAGGCGCGCTCATCGCCGTTCGGGCGGTCCAGGGACTCGCGGGCGGGTTCCTGGTCCCGCAGGTCTTCGGGATCATCCGCTCCTCCTTTGAGCCGGCGGCCATGGCCAAGGCCTTCGGGGCCTACGGCGCCGTCCAGGGGCTGGCCTCGGTCGCCGGACCCCTGATCGGCGGAGCGCTGGTCGACGCCGACCTGTGGGGCCTGGGCTGGCGCACGATCTTCTGGATCAACATCCCCGTCGCCTTGGTCGCTCTCGTCCTGGGTTGGCGGGTCCTACCCGACTCCCGCGCTGCCGCCCGCTCTCGCCTGGACGGAGTCGGTGCGCTCCTTGCCGCCGTCGGGGTGTTGCTGGTGCTGCTGCCCCTCGTCCAGGGCCGCGACTGGGGCTGGCCCACGTGGGGATGGGCTCTGCTCGCCGCCGGGGTGCTCGTGCTGGCCGGGTTCCTGCGCTACGAGAGCGCCCTCGCGCGCCGCGGCGGGGAGCCGGTGCTCGACCCCGACCTGCTCAGGGTCCGCCCGTTCGTCGCGGGCCTGGCCGCGTCGGTGCTGTTCTTCGGTGGCCTGGCCTCGTTCTTCCTCGTCGTGTCGATCTACCTGCAGGCCGGCACCGGTCGCTCGGCCTGGGACACGGGCCTGGTGATCCTGCCGTACGCCATCGGGTCGATGCTCACCTCCGGTGCGGGTGTCGCCCTGGCCGCGAGGGCCGGGCGGGCCCTGCTCTTGACCGGGTCCCTGACCCTGGCCGCGTCGCAGGCGCTGCTGTGGTGGCTCGTCCGCGACGGTTCCACCACCCCCGGCTACTGGCCCCTGGCCGGCGCTATGTTCCTCGGCGGCCTCGGCCTGGGACTTGGCGCCCCGATCCTGGTCAACGTCGTCCTGGCCGGGGTTCCCGGCCGCCGCGCCGGCGCCGCCGGCGGCGTGCTGTCCACCGTCAACCAGATCGGCGGTGCAGTCGGCGTCGGCGTCCTGGGCACCGTCTTCTTCAACGCCGCCTCGAGCGCCGGCCCCGCGACCGCGCCGGCCGAGCTGTTCGGCGACGCATTGGCCCAGGTGATGCCCTGGCAGGTCGCCACCTACCTGCTTGCGGCTGTCGCGATGCTCGCCCTGCCCAAGACCGCAGCGCCCCACCAGGACTGAACCGATGACCTCCACGACCCACCACCAGGAGCAGCCCGTGTCGAACCGCGACGTCATCAGGGTGCGCGGCGCCCGCACGAACAATCTGCGCGACGTCGACGTCGACATCCCGAAGAAGCAGCTCACCGTGGTGACCGGGGTCTCGGGGTCAGGCAAGTCCTCCCTGGCCCTCGACACCATCGCAGCTGAGTCCCAGCGGCTCCTCGCCGCGACCTACCCGGCCTTCGTCCAGAACCTCATGCCCCACCTGCCGCGCCCCGACGTCGACACCCTCGAAGGTCTCAGCGCCTCGATCGTCGTTGACCAGGCTCCCCTGGGCGCCAACCCCCGCTCCACCGTCGGGACCGCGACCGATGCCTGGTCCCTGCTGCGCCAGCTCTACGCCGGGCACGGCACCCCGCCGGTGCCCGGTTCCCACGCGCTGTCCTTCAACGCTGCCACCGGGATGTGCCCGGCCTGCGAAGGCACCGGGCGCACCGCCACCCTCGACGTCGATCTCGTCCTGGACCGATCCCTGTCATTGAACGATGGCGCGATCACCTTCCCCAACTTCACCGTCGGGTCCCTGTTCTGGAAGGTGTACGCCCGCAGCGGGGCGTTCGACAACGACAAGCCGGTGCAGTCGTACACCCCGGCCGAGCTCGAGCACCTCCTGACCGGCACCGGACCCAACGTCGACACCGGCACCTACCCCATGGCCTACGAAGGAGTCCTGACCAAGATCACCCGCCTGTACCTGTCCAAGGACCCCGCCGCGCTCAAACCACGCCTGCGCGAGGCCCTCGAGCTCGCCGCCACCACCGGGCCCTGCCCCGGCTGTGCCGGCACCCGCCTGAACTCAGCCGCCCGCGCCTGCACCATCGACAACACCCCCATCACCACCTGCCACACCATGCCCGCCACGGACCTGCACCGCTGGCTCGCGGACCTCGACCTACCAGCCGCAGCACCGCTCATCGCCCAGCTGCAGTCTCTGCTGGCCAACCTCACCCGCGTCGGCCTGGGCTACCTCGCCTTGGACCGCCCCACCTCCACCCTGTCCGGCGGCGAGGGACAACGCATCCGCACCGTCCTTCATCTCGACTCCGCCCTCACCGACCTGACCTACGTCTTCGACGAACCCGCCGCCGGGCTCCACGCCCACGACACCGCCCAGGTCGTCACGCTCCTGCACGCGCTGCGCGACAAGGGCAACACCGTCCTGGTCGTCGAGCACCACCCCGACGTCATCACCGCCGCCGACCACGTCATCGACCTGGGCCCTGGCGCCGGCACCGCCGGCGGCACCATCACCTTCCAGGGCACGCCCGCCCAGCTCGCGGACGCGCACACTCCCACCGCCGCAGCACTCGCCGCCGGACCCACCCTCAACACCACGCCCCGCACTCCCACCGGCACCCTGCGCATCCGCGACGCCACCACCCACAACCTGCACCACCTCGACGTCGACATCCCCCTGGGCGTCCTGACCTGCATCACCGGCGTCGCCGGCGCCGGGAAGACATCTCTGCTAACGAACCTGCCCCGACGCGACGACATCGCAGTCATCGACCAACGCCCCATCCGCGGATCACGGCGCTCGACCCCCGCCACGTACACCGGCGTCTTGGACTGGCTCCGCGACGCCTTCGCCAAAGCAGGCAGCACCCCCGGACACAAGCTCAAGCCCGCCATGTTCAGCGCCAACAGCGCCGGCGCATGCCCGGACTGCACCGGCCTGGGCGTCACCTACCTCGACGCCCCCGGAAGCGGCCCCGTCCCCGTCACCTGCACCACCTGTAACGGCGCCCGCTACACCGCAGGCGTGCTCACCCACACCCTGGACGGCCTGACGATCGCCGACGTCCTCGGCCTGCCGGTCGCCGACGCCGCCACCCGCTACACCAACACTCCCGCAGGCCCGCCGCTGGCCGGACTGGTCGATGTCGGCCTGGGCTACCTCACCCTCGGACAACCCCTATCCACCCTCTCCGGAGGAGAACGCCAACGCCTGCGTCTCGCCACCCGCATCGCGCAGTCCGCCACCGTCTACGCCCTGGACGAACCCACCACAGGGCTGCACATGAGCGACGTCGACACCTTGACCCGGCTGCTCCACCGCCTCGTCGACGCCGGCGCGACCGTCGTCATCGCCGACCACCACCTGAACCTGATCGCCACCGCCGACCACATCATCGACCTCGGCCCCGACGCGGGACCCGACGGCGGCCACATCACCTACCAAGGACCAGCCGCCGACCTGCCCACCACCGACACCCACACCGGCCGGGCCCTCGCCGCGCGACTCGCCCTGTGACCCACCGAGGGGACTGCTCCTCACGCTCGACGCCCGCAGTCGAGTGACGACTACGCGCACAAGGAATTCCATGCCACACGCCAACGCAGCACTGACACCACGCCACCGCCTCAAGGTCGCCCGCCTCGTCGTCGACGACGGGTGGCCCATCAGTGAGGTCGCCGCCCGCTTCCAGGTCTCCTGGCCGACCGTGAAGCGCTGGGTCGGCCGGTACTTGTCCGGCGAGTCGATGCAGGACCGGTCGTCGCGCCCGAGAACGTCGCCGCACAAGACTCCGAAGGCGGTGACGAAGCGGTGCGTCAGCCTGCGAATACGTTTGCGGGAGGGGCCGGTTCAGCTCGCCGCCCGCCTCGACATCGCCCCGTCGACAGTCCACCGCATCCTCACGACCGCACGCCTCAACCGGCTGTCGTACGTCGACCGGGCCAGCGGTGAGCCGATCCGCCGGTACGAGCACCCACACCCCGGGTCGCTGGTGCACGTCGACGTGAAGAAGGTCGGCAATATCCCCGACGGTGGCGGCTGGCGCTACGTCGGCCGCCGCCAGGGCGAGAAGAACCGCGTCGCCACCCCAGGCAAGCCACGCAATCAGTACGGCGGCCCGAAGCTGGGCTACGCGTTCGTGCACACCGTCATCGACGACCACTCCCGCGTCGCGTACACCGAAGTCCACGACGACGAAACCGCCATCACCGCCGCCGCGGTCCTGCACCGGGCGGTCGGCTGGTTCGGTGAGCGCGGCGTGACCATCGAGCGCGTCTTGTCGGACAACGGCGGCGCCTACCGGTCACACCTGTGGCGTGATACCTGCCAGGCACTGTCGATCGCGCCGAAGCGGACGCGCCCGTACCGGCCGCAGACCAACGGCAAGGTCGAACGCTTCCACCGGACTATGGCTGACGGGTGGGCCTACGCCGCTGCTACACCAGCGAGCAGGAGCGCCGCGATGCCCTGCCCGCCTGGCTTCGCCACTACAACGAGGTACGACCACACACCGCGTGCGGCAACCGGCCGCCGGACTCGAGACTGGCGCCTTACTCATCTGCCGGGGTTCTCGCAGCGGTCGATGTGCAGGATGAGGGCCTCCATGAAGACGAGCGCGGTCAGGCCGGTCGCGATGCTGATGGGAGCTGTCTGACGCGACGAGGTGAACAGTCTGCCCGCCGGGGATCTTCGCTAGGAAGGTCTGGTCCGATCCCAGGGCCACCGACCAGGTCTTGCCGTGCTGGTACCCGGACAGCCGTCGCCACTCGGCGACGATGAGGCGGGCGGTGTCCTTGTCGTGGCGGTCAAGGAGGCGCTGCATCTTTGGGATCTCGTCAGTGAGGTTCATGTTGGTCTTGCTCAGCGCGGCGTAGTCCAGCCCCAACTGCGCTGCTTCTTCGCGATAGGACTTGCCGGCGTGAGCTTGGCGTTCGGCGGCGGCCTCGCGCATGGGCAGGCCGCCGGACCTCTTGCCGAGCTCGTCGAGGTAGGCCATCTCGGCCTTGAAGTCATGGATCTCGTACTGCAGGGCGCGTTTCCGTCGCGTAGCGCTGTCATGGGGGTCGAGCAGCCACAGCGCCCACAACGACGACTCCAGCACGGGGCGCAGCAGGTTGAACGGAGCCCGCGGCCCGAAGCCCACCGTGTTGATGTGCGCGAGGAAAGCCTGATGGTGCTCATAGGCGAAGCCCAGCAGCGCGTGCGACTGGATGTATATGCGGTGTCCAGCGGTCTGCGCGAGATCAATCTGGCGAGGCGCAAGGTTCGTCCGCGGCGTCCCCGACTCAGGCAGTGCCTGCATGCGCGCGAACAGCGCGCCGATCACCGGCCAGGCCTCATCCGAGCCCTGGAAGTCCACCCGCTGCGCCTCACTCATCTGGCGACCCTAACGAGGTCCAACACGAACCTGTCGATCAACGTCTCCGGTCAGTACAGCTAGATGAGGTCTCGGTCATATGTCCGACGAATGCGAAAACCGTCCGTCCGGTCACCTTCGGGTGAGGCCCCGCACTGGGATCGGGACGCGTGGAACACTGGGGCCATGGCAGACATCGACGACCAGTTCACGCCCGACGAGTCGGAACAGCTCGACCAACTCGAGCCAGAGCGCTCGCTGGTGGACCGCAACGTGGACGACACGCTCGACGAGGGCTACATCGCGCCCGATCACTGGTCCCCGGCCGAGGGTTTCGGCAACACCGCCACCGAGATGCGCGAGGGCGAGACCCTGGAGCAGCGCCTCAAGCAGGAGATCCCCGACCCCGACCCGAACGCCGACGACCCGGCGGACGAGGACCTCGACGACCACGAGGTCGGCGACCGCCGCGCCGGCCGTCTCGTCGACGCCAACCACGGCTATCCGGGCGAGGACACCGAGTCGGAGTTGCTCGGCGAGGACGTCGGCATCGACGGCGCCGCGGCGAGCGCCGAGGAGGCTGCGATGCACGTGGTCGACGATGGGGAGGACGGCCGCCGCTGAGCCCGCGGGCTCAGCCGGCGCGGCTGAGGTGGTCGTCCTGGGCCGCCTCCGGAAAGGCCGTGCACCGATCACCGCGCAGGCGCAACCCGGCAGGGGCCCGCGTGGTCCTCGGCGGAGGTGACGAGGATTTCCCCCGCCGGCGTCTGGACGGTCAGGTCGCGACCGGTGCCCACATAGGCCGACCCGGTCACGCGCCCGGCGACGTGGTCGTGGCCATCGACCGCCCCCTCGGACACGATCTTCGCGTGCTCGGGGCGGACGAACACCACGCAGCGTTCCCCGACCTTCACGTGGCTGTGCGCGGCGAGGACCTGACCCGCCGCCTGGTCGAGCACGACGCGCGTACGCCCGTCTGCAAGCCGTTCCGCCGCGTGACCCGACAGCAGGCTGCAACTGCCCACGAAACGGCCGACGGCCAGGGTCGCCGGCGTCTCATAGATCTCGGCGGGGGTCCCGACCTGGCTGAGCCGCCCGGCGTCGAGGACGGCGATGCGGTCGCTCATCGCGAGGGCCTCGGTCTGGTCGTGGGTGACATGGATCGTGGTCAGACCGGTCTCGGACTGCAGCGACTTCAGCCAGTGTCGCGCCTGCTCGCGCAGTTTGGCGTCGAGGTTCGACAGCGGCTCGTCGAGCAGCAGCAGTGTGGGCGGGTGGGCGAGGGCGCGGGCCAACGCCACGCGCTGTTGCTGACCGCCCGAGAGCTCGTGGGGATAGCGTGACCCGACACCGGACAGCCCCACCTTCTCCAGCACCGCGTCGACCCGGGTGGCGATCTCGGCGCGCGGGGTACGCCGCAGCTGGAGGGGGAAACCGACGCCACGCGCGTGAGTCTGCCCGAGCGGCGCTCCCGCGGGACGAGAACAGGAGGGGCGACCTTGTCTGAGGCCTCGACGGTCTATGCCGAGATCTTGGACCGCATCGTGAATGGTCCACTCGACCCGGGCACGGTGGTGCGGGACGCGGATCTGGCCGCAGAACTCGGGGTGAGCCGCACCCCGGTGAGGGAGGCGCTGATCAGGATGTCCCAGGAGGGCCTGGTGCAGTTCCACCGGGGCCGCAACACCGTGGTGACCGAGATCGACCTCGTGCGTGCCGGCGAATACTACGACGTGGGGGCGGTGCTCGACGGCTTCGCCGCCAGTCTCGCGGCGGCGCGCATCGACGGGGCGACCGCCGATCGGATGGCCGAGATCCTCGCGCAGATGGAGGCGTCGAGCGATCCTCGGGAACTGGCGCGGCTGGACCTCGAGTTCCATGACATCTACTACCGCGCAGCCGGGAGCGAGGTGCTGTGCGACACCCTCCAGCGCGTCGTGCGGGAGACGATGCGTACGGAGCGGGTCGCCTTCGCCCAGAGCGGGCTTCGGGCTGCGGCCCACGACGAGCACCTGATGATCCTCGGTGCGCTGCGCGCCAATGATGCGGCCCTGGCCCAGGCTGCGGCGGCGGCCAACTGGCGCAACTCGTGGCGTCGACTGAGCGCAGTCCTCGAATCCGGCCCCTCGCCCGTCGAGGGAAAAGCCGGGTGACCCCTGTCGGTCCCCTTCACTAGACTGTCGGCACCAGCACCGCACCAGTCCACTGGAGGACCCCATCAAGCCCGAACAGGTCGATCACCCCGGTCACGGCGACCAGCCCGCCATGCGCCGCATCACGATCCCGGCGTCCATCGACATGGTCCACATCCTGGGGCCGGCCGATTCCTTCCTGCGTGCGCTCGAGAGCGAGCTCGACGCCGACATCCACGTGCGCGGCAACGAGGTGACGCTGTCAGGCTCGCCCGAGGACCTCGCCCTGGGTGCCGACGTCCTGACCGAGATGGTCACGGTCATCCGCACCGGCCAGGGCCTCACCGGCGACGCCGTGGAACGCATCATCATGATGATGCGCGACAACGAGGCCGAGCGCCCCGCCGAGGTGCTGACCGCCAACATCCTGTCGAGCCGCGGCAAGACAATCCGCGCGAAGACGCTGAACCAGAAGCGCTACGTCGACGCGATCGACGCCCACACCGTGGTGTTCGGCATCGGTCCGGCCGGCACCGGCAAGACCTACCTCGCGATGGCGAAGGCCGTCCAGGCGCTGCAGAACAAGGAGGTCAACCGCATCATCCTGACCCGCCCCGCGGTCGAGGCCGGAGAGCGGCTGGGCTTCCTTCCCGGTACGTTGAGCGACAAGATCGACCCCTACCTGCGGCCGCTCTATGACGCCCTCCACGACATGCTCGACCCCGACTCGATCCCGCGCCTGCTCACGGCGGGCACCATCGAGGTCGCGCCGCTGGCCTACATGCGCGGACGCACGCTGAACGACGCGTTCATCATCCTCGACGAGGCCCAGAACACGTCGATGGAACAGATGAAGATGTTCCTCACCCGGCTCGGGTTCAACTCGAAGATCGTCGTCACGGGCGACGTGACCCAGGTCGACCTCCCGGGCGGCACGGCGTCGGGGCTGCGCGGGGTGCAGGAGGTCCTCGACGGCGTCGACGACATCGCGTTCTGCCGCCTGACCAACCACGACGTCGTGCGTCACCGCCTCGTCGGGCGCATCGTGGCTGCGTACGACCGCTTCGAGACCACCGAACATCCCACGAGCCATCCCAGGAAGGGGCCCCGCCGGTGACCGTCGAGCTGAACAACGAGTCCGGCGTCGAGGTCGACGAGAAGGGACTGGTCGCGCTGGCGACGTTCGCGATGGACCAGCTCCGCATCCATCCCCAGGCCGAGCTCTCGCTGCTCATGGTCGACGTCGACACCATGTCGGCCTATCACGAGCAACACATGGGGGAGCCGGGGCCGACCGACGTCCTGTCGTTCCCCATGGACGAGTTGCGGCCGCCGGCCGACGGCGAGGAGCCGCCGGTGGGTCACCTCGGCGACATCGTCCTCTGCCCCGAGGTGACGAGCCGCCAGGCCGCCGAGCACGGGCGACAGCCCGAGGAGGAGGCCGAATACCTCCTCGTCCACGGCCTGCTCCACCTGCTGGGCTATGACCACGCCACGCCCGAGGAGAAGTCTGAGATGTTCGGGCTCAAGGACGACCTGCTGGCCGCGTGGGCCGACCACCGGAGCCGCTGAGGTGACCACCCGCGACATCGTCGTGCTCGCCACGTCGCTCGTCCTCGCGCTGTTGGCCGCGCTCCTCGCGGCCGCGGAGGCGGCCCTCTATTCGTTCTCGAAGGCGCGCGCCGAACACCTCGTGGAGGAGGATCGGCCGGGGGCCAAGCGCCTCCTCTCGATCACCGAGGACCCGGCTCCCTATCTCAACACCGCGCTCTTCCTGCGGACGCTGTTCGAGATCTGCTCGATCGTCCTCGTGGCGCTCGTCGTGTTCGCCCACGTCGGCCCGCTGTGGGCGCGCCTGCTGATCACCATCGGCGTCATGGTCCTGGTGTCGTTCATTGCGTGGGGCGTGGCCCCGCGTACGCTCGGGCGCCAACACCCCGACAAGGTGGCCTGCGCGGCCGCCGGGCCACTCGCGTTCCTCAACACGATCATGGGCCCGCTGCCGCAGCTGCTGATCCTCCTCGGCAACGCGCTCACGCCGGGCCGCGGCTTCTCCGACGGCCCGTTCGCCTCCGAGGCGGAGCTGCGCGAGCTGGTCGACAAGGCGGTGGCCAGCGACCTGATCGAGGCCCGCGAGCACCGCATGATCAACTCGGTGTTCGACCTCGGCGACACCATCGTCAAGGAGGTCATGGTTCCGCGCACCGACATGGTCTTCGTCGAGGAGCACAAAACCCTGCGCCAGGCGATGTCGCTCGCGCTGCGGTCGGGTTTCTCCCGCATCCCCGTGATCGGCGAGGGCGGGCTCGACGACGTGGTGGGCGTCCTCTATATCAAGGACGTGATGAAGCGCGTCTATGACAACGCCGACGCCCAAACGTCCGAGCGCGTCGCGTCGATGATGCGCGCGCCGGTGTTCTGTCCCGACTCGAAGCCGGTCGACGAGCTGCTGCGCGAGATGCAGCTCACCCGGTCCCACCTGGTCGTCGTGGTCGACGAGTTCGGGGGAACCTCGGGTCTCGCCACGATCGAGGACATCCTCGAGGAGATCGTGGGCGAGATCGTCGACGAATACGACGAGGAGATCCCGCCGGTGCAGCAGTTGGGGGAGGAGCGCTTCAGGGTGCTGTCCCGGCTGCCGCTCGACGAGGTCGGTGAGCTGTTCGGCCTCGACCTCGACGACGAGGACGTCGACTCCGTCGGCGGCCTGATGGCCAAGGAGCTCAACCGCGTGCCGATCCCGGGCTCGCTGGTGCGCGTCCACGGGCTCGAGCTCGTCGCCGAACGCGCGGCCGGCCGGCGCAACCAGATCGGCACGATCCTCGTGACGCGGCTGCCCGACGAGCACGACGCCGACGCGGACGCCGGGGCGGCCGCCGCGGCCGCCCTCGCGGCCCAGTCGGCCGACCGGGCGACCTGACGCGGCCTCACGGGTGGGCGCACGCAGCGTCGCCCGCGTGCGCTCGCAGCCGCGGTGGGGGAGAATGGCTCCACCATGGATTTCACCAACGCCCCTGAGGGCTTCCGTTCCGGCTTCGCCTGCTTCGTCGGCCGCCCCAACGCCGGCAAGTCGACGCTCACCAACGCCCTGGTGGGCTCGAAGATCGCCATCACCTCCAGCAAGCCCCAGACGACGCGCCACGCCATCCGTGGCATCGTCCACCGGCCCGATGCCCAGCTCGTCCTGATCGACACGCCGGGCCTCCACAAGCCGCGTACGCTGCTCGGCGAGCGACTGAACGACCTCGTCCACGACACGTGGGCCGAGGTCGACGTGATCGGCGTCTGCCTCCCGGCCGACCAGCGCATCGGCCCGGGCGACACGTTCCTCGTGGGCGAGATCGCGAAGCTCGAGCGCCGGCCCAAGCTGGTCGCGCTCGCGACGAAGTCTGACCTCGTCGGTGACACCCGCATGCGGGAACACCTGATGGCGATCCAGGCACTCGAGGAGAAGCTCGAGATCCAGTGGGAGCACATCGTGCCGGTCTCGGCGACCGAGGGGGCCCAGGTCGACGACGTCTGTGACGTGCTGGTGAGCCTGCTGCCGGAGGGGCCGCAGTACTACCCCGATGGCGAGATCACCGACGAGCCGACCGAGACGCTCGTGGCCGAGATCATCCGCGAGGTCGCCCTCGAGGGCGTCCGCGACGAGCTGCCCCACTCGATCGTCGTGACGATCGAGGAGATGGGCCTGCGCGAGGGGCGCCCGGAGGATCGGCCGCTGCTCAACGTCTTCGCGAACCTCATCGTGGAACGGGATTCCCAGAAGGGCATCATGATCGGCCACCAGGGCTCGCGGCTGCGCGAGGTCGGCACCGCCGCACGCCACCAGATCACCGCGCTCCTCGGCACCCCGGTCCACCTCGACCTCCGCGTCAAGGTGCTCAAGGAGTGGCAGCGCGACCCGAAATACCTGAACCGGTTGGGTTTCTGAGCAGCCGGCCTCCTCCCGGAGGCGCATGGCATGAATATTCGACACTTGGAATATGTATGCGCTAGGGTAGAGCCATGTCCAAGGTCTTGACCAGTCTCCCCGTCGGTGAACGCGTCGGGATCGCCTTCTCGGGCGGTCTCGACACCTCTGTCGCAGTTGCATGGATGCGCGAGAAGGGTGCGGTTCCCTGCACCTACACCGCCGACATCGGCCAGTACGACGAGCCCGACATCGCGTCCGTGCCGGGCCGCGCCCAGGCGTACGGGGCCGAGGTCTCGCGCCTGGTCGACTGCACCGAGGCGCTCGTCGAGGAGGGCCTGGTCGCGCTGATGTGCGGCGCGTTCCACATCAGGACCGCCGGCAAGGCGTACTTCAACACCACGCCGCTCGGGCGCGCGGTCACCGGCATGCTGCTGGTGCGTGCGATGAAGGAGGACGGCGTCGACATCTGGGGCGACGGGTCGACCTACAAGGGCAACGACATCGAGCGCTTCTATCGCTACGGACTCTTGGCGAACCCGAACCTGCGCATCTACAAGCCCTGGCTCGACACCGCCTTCGTCAACGAGCTCGGCGGCCGCGACGAGATGAGCCAGTGGCTGACCGAGCGCGACCTGCCCTATCGCGACTCGAAGGAGAAGGCCTACTCGACCGACGCGAACATCTGGGGTGCGACCCACGAGGCCAAGACGCTCGAGCACCTCGACGCGGGCCTCGACATCGTCGAGCCGATCATGGGCGTCGCGTCGTGGCGCGAGGACGTCGAGATCGCGACCGAGGAGGTCACGATCGCGTACGAGGCCGGTCGTCCCGTCGCGATCAACGGCGAGACGTTCTCCTCGCCGGTCGCGCTGGTGCGGAAGGCCAACGAGATCGGCGGCCGCCACGGGCTGGGGGTCTCCGACCAGATCGAGAACCGCATCATCGAGGCCAAGTCGCGCGGCATCTATGAGGCGCCCGGCATGGCCCTGCTCCACATCGGCTATGAGCGGCTCGTCAACGCGATCCACAACGAGGACACGATCGCGAACTACCACGCAGAGGGCCGTCGCCTCGGCCGCCTGATGTATGAGGGTCGCTGGATGGACCCGCAGTCCCTGATGCTCCGCGAGGCGCTCGTCCGCTGGGTCGGCTCCGCGGTCACCGGCGAGGTGACCGTGCGGCTGCGGCGCGGCGACGACTACCAGTTCCTCAAGACGGCTGGGCCCGGCCTCAGCTATCACCCCGACAAGCTGTCGATGGAGCGCGTCGGCGACGCCGCATTCGGTCCCGAGGACCGCATCGGCCAGCTCACGATGCGCAACCTCGACATCGCCGACTCGCGCGCCCGGCTGGAGCAGTACGCGGCCCTGGGCATCGTCGGGGGCGCGACGGCGCAGCTGGTGGGCGAGCTCGAGGCGGGCGGCGCGACCGCGATCGTCGGCGGCGTGGGACCGGACGACGACCAGGAGGCGCTGGACCGCGCGGCGATGGAGTCCGGCACCGACTGAGGCGGGGCAGGGGTGGGCCGCGGGAGTTCCAGCCTGCGGACCCGCCCGCGACCGGTGGTGGGGGAGTGGGTTAGGGTGCTGTCATGTCGTGGCAGGCGCTCCTCCTTCGCCGCCGCAGCGAGGCCCACTGACGGGCGGCCTCCTCGCTGCGGAGTTCGTGGTGCCCGCCCGGTTCCGGCGCAACTGACGCCCCCCGATCGAGGAGACCGCAATGACCACCGACTTCACCACCACGTTCGGCACGAGGACCCAGCCGCGTCCCGTCCAGCAGCCCAGCCCCATGCCCTTCGGGCGCTACACCGCCTTCCAGCCCGTCGACGTGCCCGACCGCACGTGGCCGACCAACAAGATCACCCACGCCCCGCGCTGGCTGTCCACCGACCTGCGCGACGGCAACCAGGCGCTGATCGACCCCATGACGCCCGCGCGCAAACGGCGCATGTTCGAGATGCTCGTGGCGATGGGTTACAAGGAGATCGAGGTCGGGTTCCCCTCGGCGTCCCAGACCGACTTCGACTTCGTACGCCAGCTGATCACCGATGACGCGATCCCCGAGGACGTGACGATCTCGGTCCTGACGCAGGCGCGTGAGGACCTGATCGAGCGCACGGCCCAGTCGCTGGAGGGCGCCCACCGCGCCAACATCCACCTCTACAACGCCACGGCCGAGCTGTTCCGCCGCGTCGTGTTCAAGATGGACGAGGCCGAGTGCATCGCGCTGGCCACGCGCGGCACCGAGATGGTCATGAAATATGCGGAGCAGTTCCTGCGGGACACCGAGTTCGGCTATCAGTATTCGCCCGAGATCTTCACCCAGACCCCGACCGACTATGCGATCGAGGTCTGCAACGCGGTCATGGACGTGTGGCAGCCGGGCGAGGGCCGCGAGATCATCCTGAACCTGCCGGCGACCGTCGAGATGTCGACGCCGAACACGTACGCGGACCAGATCGAATATTTCATTCGCAACGTGCGCAACCGCGAGAACGTCGCGGTGTCGCTGCACCCCCACAACGACCGTGGCACCGCGGTGGCGGCGACCGAGCTGGCGCTGATGGCCGGCGCCGATCGTGTGGAGGGGTGCCTGTTCGGCCACGGGGAGCGGACCGGCAATGTCTGCCTGGTCACCCTCGGCATGAACCTGTTCAGCCAGGGCATCGACCCCCAGATCGACTTCTCCGACATCGACGAGATCCGGCGTACGGTCGAATACTGCACCAACCTGCCTGTCCACCCCCGCCACCCGTACGCGGGCGACCTCGTGTACACCGCCTTCTCCGGCTCCCACCAGGACGCCATCAAGAAGGGGCTGGAGGCGCTGGAGCAGAAGGCGAAGGATGAGGGCGTCCAGCCGTCGCAGATCGCCTGGGAGGCCCCCTATCTGCCGATCGACCCGAAGGACGTCGGCCGCACCTATGAGGCCGTCATCCGCGTGAACTCCCAGTCGGGCAAGGGCGGCATGGCCTACATCATGAAGTCCGAGCACCGGATGGACCTGCCGCGCCGCCTGCAGATCGAGTTCGCCCGCATCGTCCAGGCCCACAGCGATTCCGAGGGTGGAGAGGTGCCGTCGGTGAAGATCTGGGAGGCGTTCGACAACGAATATCTCAAGGCGACCGGCCCGCTGGAGTTCGTGAAGGTGAAGTCGACGAGCTCCGACGGCGAGCAGGATGCGGTGGACGCCGTGGTGCGCGTCAACGGCACCGAGAAGACCGTCCATGGCGAGGGCAACGGTCCGGTGTCGGCGTTCGTCGACGCGCTCGGGTCGATCGGCCACCGCGTACGCGTCCTCGACTACACCGAGCACGCCCTGGCGACCGGCGGCGACGCGAAGGCGGCGGCGTACGTCGAGTGCGAGGTCGGCGAGGGCGAGGACGCCCGCGTGGTCTGGGGCGTCGGCATCGACGCGAACATCGTGACGGCCTCCCTGAAGGCCGTGGTGGGAGCGGTGAACCGGGCGGTCTGACGGCGTCCTGCCGCGACGCGATCGGCCTCGCGATGCCCCGTCGTCCCCAACTCGTGCACACCGCTGCACAAGTTGGGACGACACGCCGGGCCAATCACGCAACTCGTGCACACGCGACCGAGCCGCGGGAGGTGTGGCGGCGCGTACGCCGTGGTCGGTACGCGGCTCTGCGTACGACCGCTGCGGCCGTGCGGACGACTCGGGTACGCGGCTCTGCGTACGGCCGCGCGAAGGCGACCCGCGTACGCCTGGCGTCGCGTGTGCACGAGTTGGGTGTTCCCCTCGGCGTGTCGACCCAACATGTCGGGCGGTGTGCACGAGTTGCGCGAGGTGGGGGAGTCTTGATCCACGAACTGGGTAGGCGTACTATCCAGTTATGGAGACTTCTGCTATCCAAGTGCGGGTCGGCGACCGCGAGCGGTCCGACCTGGTGAACGAGCTCGGCGACCACTTCGCTGCCGGGAGGCTGACCCGCGACGAGCTCGACGAGCGCGTGACCTCTGCCCTGGGCGCACGCACGCAGGGCGAGCTCGACGAGCTGCGTCGGGATCTGCCCGCCCCGAACATGCGGCTGGAGCAGGCACCGTCGGGCGATGACCTCGCTCGGCGTGCCAAGGCGCTCTGGTTCTCCACCGGCCTGTTGCCCTGGGCCGTCATGGCTGTGGTGTTCGTGCTCATCTGGGTGATGACGGGAGCACGCTACTTCTGGCCCGTGTGGCCCATCATGGGGTGGGGGATCGGGGTCGTCACCACCGGGGTGCTGGCCCATCGGCTGCCCGCGGAATACCTGCGCAGGAAGCAGAACCGGCGCACCGCGTGCCCGGGGGCTGCGGTGCGCCGGTAACGGCTGCGTGCGCGTTTCAGTGCATCTGGCTCGTCGAGGCCGACTCGCCTCGGCCCAGATGGGAGTGGCGGCGGCCGTAGACCACATAGACGATCAGGCCGAGAGCCATCCAGATGATGAAGCGGATCCACGTGTCGACGCCCAGGCTCACCATCAGTCCCGCGCACGCCAGCGCAGAGAGCGCGGGGATGAACGGCGAGAGGGGGACGCGGAACGGGCGATCCATGTCGGGCTTCGTGCGGCGCAGCACGATCACGGCGATCGACACGATCAGGAACGCGAAGAGCGTGCCGATCGACACCATGTCGGCCAGGTCCTTCAGGGGCACGAAGGCGGCGAGCAGCGCGACCGCGCCCGTCGTGATCCACGTGACGAGCACCGGGGTGTTCGTCTTCGGACTGACGCGGCCGAGTTTGGCCGGCAGCAGGCCGTCGCGGCACATCGCAAAGACGATGCGACCCATGGCGATGATGTCGATGAGGATGACCGAGGTCAGCCCCGCGAGCGCTGCGATCGAGATCAGGATGCCGGCCCAGCCGAGGCCGACGGCCTTGAACGCCTCGGCGATGGGGGCGCCCTCCTCGAGTTTGGTGTAGTGGACCATGCCGGTCACGATCAGGCAGACGCCCATGTAGAGCAGCGTGCAGATCGCCAGCGTGCCGATGATGCCCTTGGGCATGTCCTTCGCCGGGTTCTTCGACTCCTCGCCCATGTTGGCGACCACCTCGAAACCGCTGTAGGCGAAGAAGACCACGGCGGTCGCCAACAGGATGCCAGAGATGCCGAACGCGGTCGGGTCGGCCTGGGTGATGAACTGCCACAGCGGTTCCTTGAGGCCGCCCTTGCTCTGGCTCGGGTCGACCGGCGCCGACGGCGGGACGAACGGCGTCCAGTTCGCCGCCTTCACGAAGAACGCGCCGAGCCCGATGACGAAGACGCAGACGGCGACCTTGATCACCACGAGGGTGTTGGTGACCATGCGGGACTCCTTGATGCCGAGCGCGGCGACGGCGCCGAGGACCAGCACGATCGCGACGGCGCCGAGGTTCACCACCGACTTCTCACCGAAGAACTGCTCGGGCAGGTTGAACATCGAGCCGAGATATCCCGACCAGCCGCGCGCCACGACGGCTGCGCCCAACGCAAACTCCAGCACGAGGTCCCACGCGATGATCCAGGCGAAGATCTCGCCCATGGTCGTGTACGCATAGGTGTACGCGCTGCCCGCCGTCGGCACCGACGAGGCCAACTCGGAATAGCAGAGCGCGGCCAAGAGGCTGACGACCCCCGCGATCAGGAATGCGATGACGATGGCCGGCCCCGCGTTGAACTTCGCCTGAACGCCTGTGAGGGTGAAGATTCCGGTGCCGATGACCATGCCGATGCCGACGCCCATGAGGTCGAGGGCGCCGAGCCGCTTCTTCAGCTTGGCGCCGCCCTCGCTCTCGCTGGTGGGGTCGTCGTCGTTCTGGTGGATGACCGTCTCGACGTCCTTCTTGCGCAGGACCGATCCCGAGCTGTCGGACGAATCCCCGGAGCGAGGTGGGGTGATTGTCATGCCGTCACGCTAGTGAGCCGCAGGGGCCGTGTCGACATCTCCACCGCGGTGTCTGCTGAGAAAATCTCTCAGCCAGACACGTCGTTCGGCAGCGCTCCGCCGAACCGGCGGTCGCGCCGCGCGTACGTCTCGATGGCCCGCCACAGGTCGCGTCGGTCGAAGTCGGGCCACAGGGTGTCGAGGAAGACCATCTCGGCGTACGCGGACTGCCACAGCAGGAAGTTCGACGTGCGCTGCTCACCCGAGCTGCGGAGGAACAGGTCGACGTCGGGGATCTCCGGCTCGTCGAGGAAATGCCGGAACCGCTCCTCGGTGAGCCGTGACGGGTCCAGCCGGCCCTCGGCTGCGAGTCGGCCGACCTCGCGTACGGCATCGACGATCTCGGCACGGCCGCCGTAGTTCACGCAGAACTGCAGCGTCAGCACGTCGTTGTCCTTCGACTGCTCCTCGGCCTCCTCGAGCTCGCGGATGACCGACCCCCACAGGCGGGGACGGCGGCCGGCCCAGCGGATGCGTACGCCCATGGCGTCGAGCTGGTCGCGCCGGCGGTGGATGACGTCGCGGTTGAACCCCATCAGCCAGCGCACCTCGTCGGGGGAGCGCTTCCAGTTCTCGGTGGAGAAGGCGTACGCGGACAGGTATTTGACGCCGATCTCGATCGCGCCCTCGATGACGTCGAACAGGGCGTCCTCGCCGCGGGCGTGCCCCTCGGTGCGCTTCAGACCACGCTCCTTCGCCCAGCGGCCATTGCCGTCCATGACGATCGCGACGTGCTGGGGCATGACCTCGGCCGGGATCTGCGGCGGCCGCGCGCCGCTGGGGTGGGGGATCGGACCACGCTTCGGTGGGCGGGCTGCAGGACGCTTGGGACTCACCCCGCCAGCCTAGCCCGGCGGCCGGGTTGAGAGACTGGGTCATGGATGCGTCCCGACTTTCCCTCGCCGCCGCCGCGCTGGCGGTGTCCCTGACCGCGTGCTCGGGCGGGGCAGGCCAACCCGTGTCGCCCCCCACGTCTGCGCGGGGATCCTCGTCGACGGCACCGGCGAGCTCCTCGGCCCCGTCCTCGGGATCGCCCTCGGCACAGGGCTCCGTGAGCCCGTCGACGCCGGGGCCTGCCCCCGCCCCCGCGCCCACGACCCGCGACGAGGTCGCGCGTGACCTGCGCGTCCCGTGGAGTGTCGGGTTCCTGCCCGACGGATCGGCGCTCGTCACGCTGCGCAACGACGGGCGCGTGGTGCGCATCGCCAACGGCCGCACCTCGGACGTCGGCACCGTCCCCGGCGTCGTCGCCCAGGGCGAGGGCGGGCTGCACGGAATCGCCGTGTCGCCGACGTTCGCGAGCGACCGCTTCGTGTTCGTCCACCACACGTCGTCCACCGACAACCGCGTCGTCCGCCTGAGGCTGGAGGCCGATCGCCTCGTGCCCGATCGCGTGATCGTGGAGGGAATCGCGAAGTCCAGCTTCCACAACGGCGGCCGCATCGCCTTCGGCCCCGACGGATTCCTCTACGTCGCCACGGGGGATGCGGGCGAGCGGGACGCCGCGCAGAACCGCGACGACCTTGCCGGGAAGATCCTCCGCGTGACCGCCGACGGCGCCCCGGCACCCGGCAATCCCTTCAACAGCAGGGTGTTCAGCCTGGGCCACCGCAACGTGCAGGGCCTGGCGTGGCGCGGGAACACCTTGTACGCCACCGAATTCGGCCAGAACACCTATGACGAGCTCAACGAGATCAGGCCGGGGGCGAACTATGGGTGGCCGCGGGTCGAGGGCCGCGGGAGTGACCCGGCGTACGCGAATCCGCTCGTCCAATGGACGACCGACGAGGCGTCACCGAGCGGGGTCGCGATCGTCGGCGACGTCGCGTACGTCGCGGCGTTGAGGGGGGAGCGGGTCTGGCGTGTCGAGCTGGCAAGCGGGGCGAGCCGCCCGGTCGAGTCGGACCACGGCCGCATCCGCGACGTGGTGGCCGCGCCCGATGGCCGGATCTGGATCGTCACGAGCAACACGTTCCGCGGGTCGCCGCGGCCGGGGGACGACAGGATCCTGGCGATCCCGGCGGGGTAGGGGGGCTTCGACTCGCTGGCGCTCGCTCAGCCAACGGGGAGGGGGCGCGCTCGCTCAGCCAACGGGGAGGGGCGCGGTCGTAGGGGGCTTCGACTCGCTGGCGCTCGCTCAGCCAACGGGGAGGGGGCGCGCTCGCTCAGCCAACGGGGAAACCGGGCTTGGGTGGGGCACAATCGTTCGGTGCCCACCTATCGCGATCAGGCGGTGGTCCTGCGCACCCACAAGCTGGGTGAGGCGGACCGCATCATCACCCTGCTCTCGCACCGCCACGGCAAGCTCCGCGCGGCGGCCCGGGGCGTACGCCGCACCTCGTCCAAGTTCGGCGCTCGGCTGGAACCCTTCAGCCACGTCGACATCCAGCTCGCGTCGGGCCGCAGCCTCGAGATCGTCGCGCAGGTCGAGTCGCTGCACGCCTACGGCGAACCCCTGGCCCACGACTTCGCGCTCTACACCGCCGGCCAGGTGATGCTGGAGACCGCCGACCGGCTGGTGGTGGAGGAGAACGAGCCGGCGGTGCAGCAATACCGACTCCTGGTCGGCGCGCTGCGCGTGCTCAACGAGGGGACCGCCGACGGGCCGCGCCCGGCGACCATGATCCTGGACTCCTACCTGCTGCGCTCCCTCGCCACGGCGGGGTACGCCCCCACGTTCACCGACTGCGCCAAGTGCGGCGTCGAGGGGCCCCATCGCTGGTTCAACCCGGCGGCCGGAGGGGTGGTCTGCTCGACGTGCCGTCCCACCGGATCGGTGATGCCGCGACCCGAGACGCTCGACCTGTTGACGGCCCTGCTCACCGGCGACTGGCCGGCCACGGCGGGCGTCGAAACCGCCGTGCTCGGCGAGGCGTCGGGCATGGTGTCGGCGTTCACGACGTGGCACCTCGACCGCGGGCTGCGGTCGCTCGCCCACCTCGAGCGCTGATTCAGCAGTTTTTGCAGGTGCCGAAGATCTCAAGCTCGTGGCCGACGTCGCGGAACCCGTTCTCGTCGGCGATCTTCGCCGCCCACTTCTCGACGGTCGGGCCCGAGATCTCGACGGTGTGGCCGCACGAGCGGCACACCAGGTGGTGGTGGTGCTCGTCGGTCGCGCAGCGCCGGTACGCGGCCTCGGTCTCGGTGCGGATGACGTCGACCTCGCCCGAGTCGACCATGGTCTGCAGCGTCCGATAGACGGTCGTCAGGCCGATCTGGTCGCCCTTGGCGCGTAGCAGGTCGTGGATCTGCTGCGCGGTGCGGAAGTCGTTCGTCTCGGCCATGATGGCGGCCACGGCCGTGCGCTGGCGGGTGCGGCGCTGGGGCGGTTGGCCGCCGCGGAGGTTGAGCCCGGTCACGGTCGGCTCCCTTCGATCGAGTCTGTGTGTTGCGATGAGGCGTGGGGATGGCCGGCGTGCAACAGCGCCGCGCGGCGACGGTCGCGCAGCAGCGTGATGGGCCACGAGAGCACGAACACGCCGATGGCGATGACGACGATCATCGCACCGGGTGCGGCGTCCGCATAGAACGAGCCGCCGGCCCCCACGACGGCGACGACGGCGCCGATCGCCATGGCGGCGAACAGGGAGGCGGTGAACCCCTTGACGACGTTGTTCGCGGCGGCGACGGGGATCACCATCAATGCGCTGACCAGCAGCAGCCCGACGGTCCGCATCGCGATGGTCACGGTGACGGCGGCGAGCACCACGACGAGCAGGTTGTACGCGCGGACGCGCAGGCCCAGGACCCGGGCGTACTCCTCGTCGGCGCAGATCGCGAACAGCTGGGGCGCGAGGCCGATGCAGGGCACCAGGACCACCACCGCCAGCGCGACGACGAGCCAGACGTCGGTCGGGGTCACCGTGGTGAGCGAGCCGAACAGGTATTGCGCCAGTGCCCCGGCGCCCTGGCCGGCGACGCCCGCCATGAGGACGCCGGAGGCGAGCCCGCCGTAGAACAGGATCGCGAGCCCGACGTCGCCGGTCGCCTTCCCCTGCTGGCGCAGGAGCTCGACCACGACCGCGCCGGCGACCGTGGTCGCGACGGCGACGGGGATCGGCGCGCTGCCGGTCATCAGCGCGAGGCCGACGCCGGCGATGGCGACGTGACCGAGGCCGTCACCGAGCAGCGACAGCCGGCGCTGCACGATGTAGGTGCCGATGGCCGGCGCCATCAGGCCGGTGAGGAGCGCGGTGATCAACGCGCGCTGCATGAAGGGGAAGCTCCAGAGCTCGATCACGCCGAGTGCCTCCCGTCGACGGCGCCGTCGAGCAGGGCCCGGCGGCGCGGTTCCTCGACGTGCTCGTGACCGTCCTCGTGGTGGACCGGCGGCGGTCCGTCGTGGACGACCTGGCCGTCGCGCAGCACGATCGCGCGGTCCATCAGCGCGCTCAACGGGCCCAGCTCGTGGAGCACGACGAGCATCGCCATGCCGTCGTCCTTGAGCCCGCGCATGACGTCGGTGAGCTGGTCCTGGGTGGTGAGATCGACGCCGGCCATCGGCTCGTCGAGGATCATCAGGTCGGGTGAGCCGGCCAGCGCGCGCGCGATGAGCACGCGCTGCTGCTGGCCGCCCGACAGGTTCGGCATCTCGTCGCGGCCCCGGCCGGCGAGGCCGACCCGGTCGAGGGCGGCGTCGATCGCCCGCCGGTCAGCGGCGGACGCGGGGAACAGCGGCGTACGCGTGGGCAGCCGACCGGACGCGACGACCTCGCGTACGGTCGCGATGGCCAGCGAACCCGAGGAGCGCTGGGGGACATAGCCGATCCGCGACCAGTCGCGGAACCGCGTACGCGGGGTGCCGAACAGGGAGATGTCACCGCGGCTCGGCACCAGGCCGAGCAGCGCGCGGATCAGGGTCGACTTGCCGGAGCCGTTGGCGCCCATCAGGGCGACGGCCTCGCCCCGGCCGACCTGCACCGAGACGCCCGACAGCACGAACGCCCCGCCGAGGCTCACGCAGACATCGGTGAGCGCAGCGGCGGGGGCGGTTGCGGAAGTGGTGGGGAGTTCGCTCACGCGCACTCGTTGGCCGCCCGCAGCGCGGTGAGGTTGGACTTCATGACCTCAACATAGTTCTTCCCGCGCGACTTGTCGGTGATGCCCTCGAGGGGGTCGAGCACGTCGGTCTTCAGTTTGAGGTCCCGCGCCACCGACTCGGCGACGGCGGGGGAGACGAGGGTCTCGTAGAAGATCGTCGTCACGTTGTGCTCGGTGGCGAGCTGGTGGACCTGGGCGATGCGGGTGGGCGACGGCTCCTCGTCGGGGCTGACCCCACGGATGCCGATCTGCTCCAGGCCGTAGCGCTTGGCCAGATAGCCGAACGCCGCATGGGAGGTGATGAACTCCTTGCGCTTGCAGGTCTTCAGCCCGCTCGTGAAGGCGGTGTCGAGCTCGGTCAGCTCGCGCGTGGTCGCCGCGGCGTTGGTCGCGAAGGCGTCCTTCTGGTCGGGCTTCGCGGTGGCGAGCGCCTCGTTGACGGCCCTGGTGATCGCGACCATGTTCTGGGGGTCGAGCCACGTGTGGGGGTCGCTCGCGTCCTTGGAGTGGTCGTGGTCATGGCCCGCGGTGCCGTGGCCCTCGTCCTGGGCCTCGGTCGTGGTGAACGTGACCACCGACGCGACGTCGACAACCTTCTTGGGCTTCGCCTGCTCGATGGCCTTGTCGACGGCCGGCTGGAAGCCCTTCTGGTAGACGACGACGTCGGCGCTGGACAGCGACGCGATCTGCTTGGGCGTGAGCTCGAGGTCGTGGGCCTCGGCGCCTGGCTGGGTGAGGCTCTCGACCTTCGCGGCAGACCCCGCCACGCGCTCGGACGCGTACTGCAGGGGATAGAACGCCGCCACGACCGTGAGCTGACCAGGCTGGGTCGCGGCCCCCTGAGTGCCCCCACAACCGGCGGCGAGGAGGAGTGCCGGAACGGTGAGGAGAGCGCCGAGCGCGCGCGGGATCTGTCGCATGGATCCATTCCACGCGACGTGTAGATGAAAGTCAAGTTCATTTACAGGGGGTAGGAGACGCTCGGACCAGAGCGCTAGGGTCGGCCCATGATCGTCGTCAACCGCTTCCGCGTCACCGACGCCGACGGCCTCGCGTTCCACGCCGCCGCCGAGCCCGCGGTCGCGCTGCTGCGGACGAAGGCCGGTCTCCAGTCGGTCGACCTCGTGCAGAACCTCGACGAGCCCGACCTCTGGGCGCTGGTGACACGGTGGGACCACGTGGGGGCCTACCGCCGCGCGCTGGGCGGGTTCGAGTCGAAGATGACGCTCGTGCCGTTCCTGTCGCGCTCGATCGACGAGCCCTCGGCGTACGACGCCCCTGAACACGTGGGCGAGAACCTGCCGCGCGTCCGATAGCCTTCTCGCTGACCACGCGGGCGCCAGCCGGGTGCCCGTGGGCCGGCGCCCCGGCGTACGGCCGTGATCATGAGGAGAGGCCACCATGGCACCCACCAGCAGGCTCGACAAAGTCATCAACCTCTGCAAGGAGCGCGGGTTCGTCTTCCCGTGCGGCGAGATCTATGGAGGCACGCGTTCGGCGTGGGACTACGGGCCCTACGGCGTCGAGCTGAAGGAGAACATCAAGCGCCAGTGGTGGCGCACGATGGTGACCTCGCGCGACGACATCGTCGGCCTCGACTCGTCGGTCATCCTGCCGCCGAAGGTGTGGGAGGCGTCGGGACACATCAAGGCGTTCGTCGACCCGCTCGTCGAGTGCAAGTCGTGCCACAAGCGCTTCCGCGAGGACCACCTGCAGGAGGAGTACGCGGAGAAGAAGGGCATCCCCGACCCCGACTCGGTCGACCTGAACCTCATCGCCTGCGCCAACTGCGGCGCCAAGGAGCAGTGGAGCGAGCCGCGCCAGTTCAACGGCCTGCTGAAGACCTACCTCGGCCCGGTCGAGGACGAGTCGGGCCTGCACTACCTGCGTCCCGAGACCGCCCAGGGCATCTTCGTGAACTTCGCCAACGTCATGACGTCGGCCCGCATGAAGCCGCCGTTCGGCATCGGCCAGATCGGCAAGTCGTTCCGCAACGAGATCACCCCCGGCAACTTCATCTTCCGCACCCGCGAGTTCGAGCAGATGGAGATGGAGTTCTTCGTCGCGCCCGGCACCGACGAGGAGTGGCACCAGTACTGGATCGACGCCCGCACAGACTGGTACACCGACCTCGGCATCGCCCGCGACAACCTGCGCCATTACGAGCACCCGCAGGAGAAGCTGTCGCACTATTCGAAGCGCACCGTCGACATCGAATACCGCTTCCAGTTCCAGGGTTCGGAATGGGGCGAGCTGGAAGGCATCGCCAACCGCACCGACTTCGACCTGAAGACCCACGGCGAGCACTCCGGCAAGGAGAAGCAGCTGCAGTATTTCGACCAGCAGGCCAACGAGCGCTGGACGCCGTACGTCATCGAGCCCGCGGCCGGCCTCACCCGCTCGCTGATGGCGTTCATGGTGGACGCGTACGCCGAGGAGGAGGCGCCCAACGCCAAGGGCGGCACCGACACGCGTACGGTCCTCAAGCTCGACCGTCGCCTCGCGCCGGTCAAGGCCGCCGTGCTGCCGCTGTCGCGCAACGAGCAGCTGTCGCCGAAGGCCAAGGACCTCGCCGCCCAGCTGCGGAAGAACTGGAACGTCGACTTCGACGACGCCCAGGCCATCGGCCGCCGCTACCGCCGCCAGGACGAGATCGGTACGCCGTTCTGCATCACCGTCGACTTCGACACGCTCGAGGACCAGGCCGTGACGATCCGCGACCGCGACACCATGGGCCAGGAGCGCGTCGCTCTCGACCAGGTCGAGGGCTATCTCGCCGCGCGCCTGATCGGCTGCTGACCTGACGACCGTGGGGGAGCCCATCACGGTCTCGATCCGGCGCGAGGTGCCGCTGGATCGCTCGGAGTACGCGAACGCGTGGGCGCGCGCCGGCCAGGAGCTGGCGCGCGCCTTCCCGGGCTATCTGGGCTCGGGGTGGATGCGCTCCCGGCCGGAGTCGACGCAGTGGCACATGGTCTATCGCTTCGCCGACGCGGAATCGCTGGCGGGGTGGGAGAACTCCGACCAGCGGCGCCACTGGTTGGAGATGGCGGGGCCGTACATCGAGGACGCCCACCGCGAGCACCGCACCGGGATCGAGGGCTGGTTCGACGAGCCGTCGTCGGTCGAGGTCCAACAGCGCATGACGCCGCCACCCCCGCGGTGGAAGCAGTCGGTGTCGATCTTCCTCCCGTTCCTGCCGCTGTCGATGGTGATGAACTATCTGCTGGCCTGGCTCGTGCCGGCGTGGCCGATCTGGGCGCGGGTGTTCCTGTCGATCTGCATCATGACGCCCGCCATGACGTACGCGCTGCTGCCGCTGTCGACGCGGCTGCTGGCACCGTGGCTGCACGGGACGCGGCGGCGGGGCTGAACCATCAGGAGTTTGCACGGTGCCGCGTACTCACGGCACGGTGCACCACTCTCAGCGATTTGGCTCTCAGCGATTCAGCGCCAGGTTCGCGCCCGTCTCCGCGTCGAAGAAGTACGCCTCCTGGTGGACCGGCTTCGCGTGCAGGACGTCGCCGATCTTCGGGCGGGCACGCTTGTCGAGCCGCACGGTGATGCGGTCGCGGCGGACGACGGCCCCGTCCTGGGGATCGATCGGGGTGGCATACACGAAGAACTCCGACCCCAACGCCTCGACGAGCTCGACCGCCATGTCGAGCGCCTCGGGGTCGTCGGCCGACGTCAGCTCCCATGACTCGGGGCGCACGCCTACCGTGACGACCTCGCGGTCGTAGCGCGCCGGGAGGGCGAGCGCGTGGCCGCGTGAGCCGAAGCTCGCGAACCCTTCGTGCACAGGGATGTTGTCGATCAGCGTGATCGACGGCGAGCCGATGAAGCCGGCGACGAACGTGTTGGCGGGGCGCTCATAGAGCTCCTCGGGGGAGGCGACCTGCTGCAGGCGTCCGTCGAGCAGCACGGCGACGCGGTCGCCCATCGTCATGGCCTCGGTCTGGTCATGGGTGACATAGACGGTCGTGGTGCCGAGACGGCGTTGCAGGGCAGCGATCTCGGACCGCGTCGAGACCCGGAGCTTCGCGTCGAGGTTCGACAGCGGCTCGTCCATGCAGAACACCTTGGGCTGGCGCACGATGGCGCGGCCCATCGCGACGCGCTGGCGCTGTCCGCCGGACATCTTGGCGGGCTTGCGATCCAGGAGGTCGTCGAGTTGGAGGATCTTCGAGGCCTCGGCGACGCGCGTCGCGATCTCCGACGAGCCCATCTTCTGGTTCTGCAGCGCGAACGCCATGTTCTGGCGCGCGGTCATGTTCGGATAGAGCGCATAGCTCTGGAAGACCATCGCGACGTCGCGGTCGCGGGGGCGTACGCCGGTGACGTCGCGCGCGTCGATGCGGATGTGGCCGTCGTCGGTCGGCTCGAGGCCCGCCAGCATGCGCAGGCTCGTCGACTTGCCGCAACCCGAGGGGCCGACCAACACCAGGAACTCGCCGTCGGCGATCTCCAGGTCGAGGGCATCGACGGCGGGGGCGGCGGTGGGGTCGAAGCGACGGGTTGCTCCGTCGAAGGTCACGGTGGCCATGGTTTCCTTTGTGGCTTGCGTTTCAGGGGTGCGTACGCCGACCCCACCGTCCTGGGAGGGCGGGGGCCGGCGTATGCGGGGTGTGGGCGGACTCAGCCGAGCTTCGGCTTGATGTCGCGGTCGACGATCTTCTTGGTCTCCTCGGCGAGCGCGGCGAAGACCTGCTGGACGTCGGCGCCGCCGGTGGTGATCTTGTCGAGGCCCTCGCCGATGCGCTTGCCGCCGCCCTGGACGAAAACGCGCGCATAGTCCTGCGGGGCGGTGTTCTCGCTGAGCTGCTTGATCGCGGTCATCGCGCGGGGCTCCGACTCGAGGTATTTCTTCTGCGACGCGTCCTCCATGGCCGACTTGCGGACCGGCATGTAGCCCGTGGCCTGGGTGAAGGTCGCGGTGTTCTGGGGGTTGGTCATGAACTCGACGAACTTCAGTGCGAGCTTCTTGCGCTCGTCGGAGATGTTCTGGGGGATGGCCAGGCCGGCGCCGCCCGTGGGGCAACCGGGCTTCGGGCCGGGCAGGAAAGCCGTGCCGAAGTTGACCTTGGCGGTCTTCTTGAGGCCGCCGAGCGAGCCCGTCGACTCCAGCAGCGCGGCGTTCATGCCGGTCGCGAACTCGTTGACCGGATCCTTGGAGATCTTGATCTTGTTGGCCTTGACCATCGACTGCAGGAACTTGCCGGCCTCGAGCGACTCGGGCGAGGTGAACTTCATGTCCCACTTGTCCGAATACTTGCCGCCGAAGGTCCAGATCATGCCCTGGAAATACCAGTCCAGGTAGTTGGTGCCGCTCGGGATGCCGAGCGGGGCGACGTTCGGGTTGGCCGCGGCGATCCTGGCGGCGAACTGGTCGAACTCGGCCCACGTCTTGGGGCCGTTCTCGCCGAGGCCGGCCTTGGCCCACATGTCCTTGTTGTAATACATCAGGCAGGTCGAGCGGGAGTAGGGCATCGCGTAGTGCTTGCCGTTGAACAGGTAGTCGTCGCGCAGGGTGTCGACATAGTCGTCGGACTTCACGCCGACGGTCTTCCACAGGTCGTCGAGCGGCGTGATCGCCTTGTTCAGCGCGAAGTTGAACCACGTGACGTCGGAGGCGACGATGACGTCGGGCAGGTCGCCGCCGGTCAGCGCGGCGTTGAACTTCTGGGCCAGCTCCTCATAGGAGGCGCCGCCGTCGATGAGCTCGACCTTCGTGCCGGGGTTGGCGGCGACGAAGGCGTCGATGATCTTCTGCTCGAGCTCCTTCGACTTGCCGGGGTGGTTCGACCAGAACTTGATGACACCCTCCTCGCCCTTGCGCGCAGGGGCTGCGGGGGCGCCGCCGGTGCCGGCGCACGCGGTGACGGTGGTGGCGGCGAGGGCGCCACCGGCGATGGTGAGGAAGTTGCGGCGGTCCAGCTTCATGGTCGTGCTCCTGTTGTGTGGTTGAGATGTCGGGAGGCGGACGGGGGAGGAGGGGGCGGCGTCAGCCCTTGACGGCGCCCGAGGTGAGGCCCTTGATCATGTGCTTCTGCAGCAGCAGGAACACCACGAGGATCGGCAGCATGGTGAGCACGGTGCCCGCCATCACGGGGCCCCAGTTGGTGAGGCCCTCGTTGTCCTTGAGCAGCGTCAGGCCCACGGGCAGCGGGGCGACCTGCTCGTCGTTGGCCATGAGGAAGGGCCACAGGTATTCGTTCCACTCGTTGACCAGCGTGATGAGCGTGAACGCGATGAGGGTGGGCCACGACATCGGCAGCACGACGCGGAACAGCATCTTCATCGGGCCCGCGCCGTCCATGCGCGCCGCCTCGATGACCTCCTGGGGAAGCGACAGGAAATGGTTGCGGAGCAGGAAGGTGCCGAAGGCGACGCCGGCCAGCGGCACGATGATGCCGAGGAAGGTGTTGCGCCAGCCGAGCTGGGACACCAGGGCGTAGTTCGAGATCACCGTGATCTGGTTCGGCACCATCAGCGCGGAGATGATCACCACGAACAGCAGCGTGCGGCCCGGGAAGCGCAGGAACGACAGGGCGTACGCCGACATCACGCCGAGCGTCACCTTCGCGATGGTGAGGATGCCGGTGATGATGAGCGAGTTCACGAGATAGCTGGTGAACGGAACCTCGGTGAACACCGTCGCGTAGTTCTCCCACGTGATCGGGCTCGGCCACCACGTCACCGGGTGGGTGTAGATCTCCTCGCGCCGCTTGAGCGACGTGATGAGGATGAAGAACAGCGGCACGGCGACCATCGCGATCGTCGCGAGCATGCCGAGGTAGCCGAGCGCCTTGCCGACGGGGCCGCGGTCGTTCGGGCTGGGGGAAGGGCGGGCCATGTCAGGATTCCTTGTCCTGCAGGCGGACCTGCACGAGCGTGATGGCGAGCAGCACCAAGAACATGATCGTCGCGACCGTCGCGCCATAGCCGGCGCGGGCGTTGACGAACGTCTCCTCATAGACCTGGAAGACCATCGTCGTGGTGCCGGTGCCGTAGGGCCCGCCGCGCGTCATCACGTTGATGATGTCGAAGACCTGCACCGAGCTGAGCAGGACGGTGACCGACAGGAAGAAGGTCGTCGGCTTGAGCTGGGGCAGCGTGACGCGCCAGAACCGCCGCCAGGCAGAGGTTCCGTCGATCTCTGCGGCCTCGTCGAGCTCGGCCCGCCGCCCCTGGAGGGCCGCAAGGTAGATCACGAAGACATAGCCCACGTTCTTCCAGATGTAGGTGGCCGTCACCATGAACAGGGCCCAACCGCTGTTCTGGTAGAAATCGGGAGCCTTCTGGCCGAGGCGGTCGAGGAGGTCCTGCACCAGTCCGAACGACGGGTCGAACACGAACTGGAAGGCTACGCCGATCGCGGCGCCGGAGATCACGAACGGCGCGAACACCAACGAGCGCACGGCCGATCGGCCGAACAGCTTCTGGTCGAGCAACAGCGCGAGGGCCAGGCCCAGGGCCATCGACCCCGCAACCGTCGCCAGGGTGAAGATCGCGGTGTTGCCCACGATCTGCCAGGTGTCGGGGCGCGACGCCCATTCGGCATAGTTCTCGAGGCCGATGAAGGTCGCGTACGGCGACGAGATGTTCCAGTCGAAGAACGAGAGCCTGATGTTGTCGAGCAGCGGACGATAGGTGAACAGGCCCAGCAGAACGAGGTTCGGCAGCAGCAGGAGCGCGGCGAGGGCGATCTCACGGGCGTCGTGGCGCTGGGTGCGCCGGGGGCGCGCCCCTGTCGAGGGGGCTCGGGTGTTCACGGCCCGATCGTCGTGGCTCTGACACAACGGTCAGTGGACAGCGGGTGACGCAAAGGTGAACAGATGTCCAAGTTCCCGTGACGACGGGCCGGAGGCGCCGCGGACTGACCCCGCAACCGTTTCTCGGGCAAGGCTTTTCGGGCACGACGAGCTCTCACGTAGAATCCTGCGGTGACCACGACCCTGACCAGCCGCCGCGCGCTGCCGTCGCGCCTCGGGCTGTCCGCACCCGGACGCGCCGACGCCGTCGTGGTCGACACCCCTGTCGTCCTCGCCCCCATGGCCGGGGTGACCAACGCGGCGTACCGGCAGCTGTGCCGGGAACAGGGCGCCGGCCTCTATGTGTGCGAGATGATCACGTCGCGCGGCCTGGTCGAGCGCGACGCGAAATCGCTGGCGATGTTGGCGTTCGACCCGGGCGAGACCGTACGCAGCGTCCAGCTCTATGGCGTCGACCCGAAGACGATGGCCGACGCGACCGAGATCCTGTGCAACGAGTTCGGCGTCGCCCACGTCGACCTGAACTTCGGCTGCCCGGTGCCGAAGGTGACGCGCAAGGGCGGCGGCGGCGTACTGCCCTGGAAGCGCGACCGCCTGCGCGCCATCCTCGAGGCGACCGTCGCGGCGGGCGACCGCTATGGCGTGCCGGTCACCATGAAGACCCGCAAGGGCATCGACGGCGACCACCTGACCTTCCTCGACGCGGGACGCATCGCCCAGGAATCAGGCTGCGCAGCGATCGCGCTGCACGGGCGCACGGTCGAGCAGGCGTACTCCGGCCACGCCGACTGGGACTCGATCGCCGAACTGGTCGAGGCCGTCGACATCCCCGTGCTCGGCAACGGCGACATCTGGGAGGCGGACGACGCCATCCGCATGGTGGAGCAGACGGGCGTCGCGGGCGTGGTGATCGGGCGGGGCTGCCTCGGCCGTCCGTGGCTCTTCCGCGACCTCGCGGATCGCTTCGCAGGCAAGGATTCTCGGGCGCTGCCGAGCCTCGGCGAGGTCACCGGTGTCGTTCGTCGCCACGGCGAGCTGCTGGCCGCCGTGATGGGGGAGCAGCGCGGGCTCACCGACCTGCGCAAGCACATGGCCTGGTATTTCAAGGGCTTCCCCGTCGGCGGCGACGTGCGGCGCAGGCTGGCCATGGTGTCGAGCCTCGCCGAGCTCGACGACTGGCTCGAGCAGTTGGACGCGGACGCGCCCTATCCGGTGCGGGAGCTCGGGCGCCCCCGCGGACGGCAGGGGACGCCGCGCCACCGCATCGTCATGCCGGAGGGATGGCTGGACGACACGTGCGGCATCGACATGGACCTGGCCGCGGCCGAGAGCGACGCGTCGGGCGGCTAGGCGGCGCTCAATAGCCGAGCGCCGAGCCGATCCCCATCCCGAGGCCCATCGTGAGGAACGGGGCGATCAGGCTCAGGACGACGGCCAGGATGCCGGCGAGGCGACCGCGTCCACTGATCGCCGCGATGATGCCGAGGATGAAGCAGACCAGGCCGACCACCCACAGTGCTCCGGCGCCGACCAGATAGGCCGTGACGTCGGGTGGGTAGCTGGTCGCGTTCGGGTTCGCCTGCTGGAAACTGTAGAATTTGTTCGCCTTCAGCACCGACCACACGGTGCCGATCAGCACGGCCACCGACAGGACGGCCAGGGCCGCGAGGCCCAGTTTCTTCGACTTGGGCTGCGGCTGAGCGTACTGACCGGGGTAGGCGCCACCCTGCGGGTAGCCGGGGCCGGGCGGGTAGCCGGAGCCCTGGCCGTAGGGTCCGGGCGCACCGTACGCGGGCTCGGGCGCCGACCCCTGGGTGCCGTAATAGGAGCCGCCGGGTTGCTGGGGGCCGCCACTCCAAGCGCCGGAGGGCTCGGTGGGGGGCTGCTGGCCGTAGGTGCTCACGGGACTCCTCGTCTCAGGATCCTCCGTGTCGGAGGGTACCCCTAGTGTAGGCAGCGCAGGAGGTTCCATGACGCGATCAACGCCCCCCAACCAACCCCTTCCACGCGCCCAGCAGTGGGCGGCCACCATGGCTGGCCACGGCGACGACGCGGCCGTCCGCGCCCACCGCGACTCCGCGGCGGGCCTGCGGCTCGCGCGCGTGCTGGGCCGTGAAGAGCGCGAGGAGCGCGAGGCCGCGCTGCTCACTCCCGGCTCCACGCTGGCGCGGGGCGCCGGCAATCGCGCCGTCGAGGAGGAGCCCGACCCCGAGCGCACGTGCTTCGAGCGCGACCGCGACCGCATCGTCCACTCGACAGCGTTCCGTCGCCTCGCCGGCAAGACCCAGGTGGTGGTGCACCCCAGCGACCACGAGCGCACGCGGCTGACGCACGCCCTCGAGGTCGCCCAGGTCGCGACGTCCATCGCGCGCGGCGTCGGGGCCAACGTCGCCCTGACCGACGCCATCGCGCTCGGCCACGACTGCGGCCACGGCCCGGGAGGTCACGCGTCGGAGGACGCGTTCGATGCGTTCATCCCGGGCGGCTACGACCACGGCCCGTGGGGTGCCGACGTGGTGCTCACCCCGCTGAACCTGTGCGCCGAGACGCTCGACGGCATCCGCAACCACTCGTGGTCGCGCCCGGCCCCGACGACGGTCGAGGGCGAGATCGTCTCGTGGGCCGACCGCATCGCCTACTGCGCCCACGACCTCGAGGACGCGATCCATGCCGGCATCGTCGCGGAGTCGGCGCTGCCCGCGGACATCGCGGAGATCTGCGGCCGCACGCGGAGGGACCAGTTGCGCACCTTCGTCCACGCGGTGATCGCCGGCGCGCGCGACCACGGACAGGTCTGCATGGCGCCCGACGTCGCCGCGGCCCTGGCCGGGCTGCGGGCGTTCAACTACGAGAACATCTACACCCGACCCGAGTCCGTGGGTCAGGCCCACGCCGTCGTCAAGATCCTGCAGGCGCTGGTGGAGCACTACGCGGCGCGCCCGCGCGAACTGCCCGACCTCATCGAGGCCGACCCCGGCAGCGACGCGGCGGTCCGGGCGGCCGTGACCTGGATCGGCGGCATGACCGACCGCTACGCGTTCGACACCGCCGTCCGCGTGCTGAACTGGCCCGAGTCCGAGCTTCCGCAGGGCATCGATCGCCGTGGCTGAGCCCATGGGGTCGGGGCCCACGCCCACCCGCTTCGTCCACCTCCGCGGCGGCGGGGTGTCGGTCGTCGTCGACCTCCGCGACGGGGCGGCCCCCGCCGTGCTCCACTGGGGCGCCGGCCTGGGCGCGCTGGACCTTGCCACGATTGAGGCGATGGCCCGCGGCCTCGACGAGCCGCTGGTCCAGAACGGCCCGGACGCACCCATCCGCCTCGCGCTCGTGCCGGAGGCCGCGTACGCCTGGCCCGGCCTGCCCGGCCTGTCCGGAAGCCGCGAGGGACGGGACTGGTCGCCGCGGTTCCGCAACGGCCGCGTACGCGTGGGCGGCGACGTCGTCGATGACGCGCTGGTCGACCTGCCCGACGGCGGTGACGTCGAGATCGTGGCCGATGACGACGTCCTCGGGCTCGGGCTCGTGATCGCGCTGGGTCTGGACGCCTCCGGTCTCGTGCGCCTGCGGGCGACGGTGACGAACCGCGGGCGCGAGGCGTACGCGCTGGGCGACCTCAATCTGGCCCTGCCCGTCCCGCGCCGGCCCGGTGAGGTGCTCGACCTCGCCGGGGCCGGCACCCACGAGCGCGTGCCGCAGCGCCACGCGATGACCGATGGGCGCTGGGTGCGCGAGGGCCGCCGCGGCCGCACCGGCGCCGATGCCGCGACGGTGCTCCACCTCGGCGTGCCCGGGTTCGACTTCGCCCACGGGGAGGTGTGGGCGGTCCACGTCGGGTGGTCCGGCAACCACCGCCACTACGCCGAGCGCGTGTGGACCGGCCAGCAGGTCATCGGCGGGGGTGAGGTGCTGCTGCCGGGCGAGGTGCGACTCGCGCCGGGGGAGGCGTACGCCACCCCGTGGCTGTTCGCGTCCTGGGGCCACGGTCTGGACGCCGTGGCGGGGCGATTCCACCGCTGGCTGCGGAGCCGTGACCACCACCCGCGGCGTCCGCGGCCGGTGACCCTGAACGTCTGGGAGGCGGTCTATTTCGACCACTCGCTCGAGCGCCTGTCGGCCCTGGCCGACGCCGCCGCACGCGTGGGGGTGGAGCGGTTCGTGCTCGACGACGGCTGGTTCGGCGCCCGGCGCCACGACGAGGCCGGGCTTGGCGACTGGGTCGTGTCGCCCGAGGTCTGGCCCGACGGTCTCGGGCCGCTCATCGACCACGTCACCGGGCTCGGCCTGGAGTTCGGGCTGTGGATCGAGCCCGAGATGGTCAACCTCGACTCCGACGTCGCGCGTGCCCATCCCGAATGGGTCATGCAGACCGGTGGGCGGCTGCCGGTCGACCACCGGTTCCAACAGGTCCTCAACCTGGCGGTCGAGGACTGCTATGTCCACGTGCGCGACCAGCTCGTGGCGCTGCTCGAGGCCCACCCGATCGCCTACCTGAAGTGGGACCACAACCGCGACCTGGTCGACGCCGGCACCGCGCCGGGCGGCGAACCCGGCGTCCACGCCCAGACGCTGGCGGCCTATCGCCTGATGGCCGAGCTCAAGGAGCGCAGACCGGGGCTCGAGATCGAGTCGTGTGCCTCGGGCGGCGGACGCGTCGACCTCGGGGCCATGGAGCTCTGCGACCGCATCTGGGTGAGCGACAACATCGACCCCCACGAACGCCAGCAGATCCACCGCTGGACGACCCAGCTGCTGCCGTGGGAGCTGATGGGGTGCCACGTCCCGTCATCCCCCAGCCACGTCACCCACCGCACGAGCACCCTCGACTTCCGCTGCCAGACGGCGATCTTCGGCCACCTGGGCGTCGAGTGGGACCTCACTGCCTGTGACGACGACGAGCTCGACCGGCTCGCTGCCTGGATCGCGTGGCACAAGGACCACCGCGCGCTGTTCCACAGCGACACGATCCGGCGCGTCGACGCCCAGCGCGGCGTCGTGGTGCACGGGGTGGTGGCGGCGGACCGGTCGCGCGCCGTCTTCTCGTGCGCACTGACCGAACGCATCGACGCCGGGCGTCCCGGCCCCGTCACATTGCCGGGGCTTGACCCCGAGCGGCGCTACCGCGTACGCCGGGTCGCGCTGGCGTCGACCCCGATGCACGTGCGGGCGACGCCGCCGTGGTGGGACGAGGAACTGGTGCTGACCGGGAGGCTGCTGGAGACCGTCGGCGTGCAGGCGCCGGGATTCCAGCCGGACACGGCGGTGCTGTGGGAGGTGGAGGCCGTCGAGGGGTGAGGGGCTTCGACTCGCTGGCGCTCGCTCAGCCAACGTGGTGGGTGGCGCTCGCTCAGCCAACGTGGTGGGTGGCGCTCGCTCAGCCAACGTTCCTGAGCGAGGCCGCTTGCGGCTGAGTCGAAGGTGGCTTCGACTCGCTGGCGCTCGCTCAGCCAACGTGGTGGGTTGCGCTCGCTCAGCCAACGTGGTGGGTCGCTCAGCCAACGTGAACGTGGCTGAGCCGACGCGGCTCAGACCCGCAGCTTCTCCCGCAGGTCCTCCGGGAGTACGCGCGCCGCGCCGATGAGCCGGTGGGCCACGGCGACGCAGCAGAACTGGGTCGCCACGATGCCGAACAGCACCAGCAGTTGGGCCGCGCCCGCCTGCATCGGGCTGCCCCCGCCGAGCAACACCCCCACGAAGGCGCCTGGCAGCGTGACCAGCCCGACGGTGCGCGTGGAGTCGAGCGTCGGGATCAGCGCCTCCGCGCGCACGCGCTCGGTGACCTCGCCGATCGACTCGGCGCGGGTCAGGCCGATGGCGAGCCCCGCCTCGTACTCCCCGTGGTGGTCGCGCAGCGCGTCGAACTCGCGGCGCGCCACCAGGGTGTGGCCGGTCATGGTGTTGCCGATGATGATGCCGGCGATCGGCACCAGGGCGGCGCCGTTCAACGGCGACGCACCTGACGCGAACACGATGACCAGCACCGGCACGATGCCCGCCGCCATCGCCAGCGCGACCCAGGGCCAGCACCCGCCTACGCCACACCGCACGGCGGACGTGCGCACGGCGATGGCGAACATCAGCAGAGCGAATGCCGCCGCCCAGGCGAGATGAGTGAGCGCGGCGGTCACCAGGAACGAGACCGCGGCGAGCTGGAGGACCGCGCGGACCGCCGCCACCACCACCTGGCGCTCGAGCCGGAGCCGGGTCGCGACCGACGCCCCGACCGCCGCCGCGACCAGCGCGACGAGGGCCACACCCAGCCGCCAGTCGAGGGTCGTGACGCTCACGGGCAGGTGGCGTGGGTCGGGGGCACGCGCCCACCCTAGCCGGGGCCGGACCCGCGTACACTCACATCCGTGGCAGGCCGGATCAGGGACGAGGACGTCGTCGAGGTGCGTGGCCGCGCACGCATCGAGGACGTCGTGGGCTCGGTCGTGGCGCTGCGGAACGCCGGCGGTGGGTCGATGAAGGGGCTCTGCCCGTTCCACGACGAGAAGACTCCGAGCTTCCAGGTCACCCCGTCGAAGGGCTTCTTCTACTGCTTCGGCTGCGGTGAGGGCGGCGACGTCATCTCCTTCCTCCAGAAGCACGACAACCTGTCGTTCGTCGAGGCCGTCGAGAACCTCGCCGACCGCGTCGGCGTGGTGTTGCGCTACGAGGAGGGCGACGGTGGTCCGAGGGTCGAGCCGGGGCTGCGTACGCGCATCCTCGAGGCCAACCAGCTCACCGCCGACTTCTTCGCCTCCCAGCTGACGACTCCCGACGCGCTGGTGGCCCGGCAGTTCCTCGACGGCCGCGGGTTCGACCGCGCCGCCGCCGAACACTTCGGCGTGGGGTTCGCGCCGCGCGGCGGGCGGGCCCTGCTGAATCTCCTGCGCAGCAAGGGATTCAAGGATTCCGACCTCGTGAAGGCGGGGCTGATCCGCGAGGCCGGTTATGACTTCTTCCGCGGTCGCCTGATCTGGCCCATCCGTGACTCGAGCCGTCAGGTCGTCGGGTTCGGCGGACGACGGATCTTCGACGACGACCGCGTGCCCGCGAAATACATGAACACCCCCGAGACGCCGGTCTACAAGAAGTCGAACGTGCTCTATGGCCTCGACCTGGCGCGCCAGCAGATCGGCAAGAAGTCCCAGGCGGTGGTCGTCGAGGGATACACCGACGTGATGGCGGCCCACCTGTCGGGCGTCGAGACCGCGGTCGCGAGCTGTGGCACGGCGTTCGGCGACGAGCACGCCCGCCTGCTCCAGCGCCTCATGGGCGGTGACGCCTTCAACGGCGAGGTCATCTTCACCTTCGACGGCGACGCGGCGGGCCAGAAGGCCGCGCTGAAGGTGTTCGACGGCGACCAGAACTTCATCGCCCAGACCTACGTGGCGGTCGAGCCGACCGGCCTCGACCCCTGCGACCTGCGCCTGGAGCACGGCGAGGCCGCGGTGCGGGAGCTCGTCGCCCGCCGCGTGCCGCTCTATCGGTTCGTCATGGGGAACGTGCTCGAGCGCTATGACCTCGACCGGGCCGACGGCCGCCTCGCTGCACTGCGCGCCGCGGCCCCGCTGGTCGGCTCGATCCGCGACACCTCGCTCGTCGGCGGCTATGCGCGCGAGCTGGCCGGCATGCTCGGCATGGACCTCGACGAGGTCCGGCGCGAGGTCGCGGCCGCGTCGCGGCGGGGGAGCGGGCCGCGGCCCACCGAGATTGTGGAGGTGCGGACGCCCGACTCCGAGGTCCGCGCCCAGGGAGACGTTCCCTGGCCCCAGCCGGGCCAGCGTGGGCTCGAGGTGGAGCGCGACACCACCAAGCTGCTGGTGCAGCGCCCCGACCTGTTCACCGGCGACTGGTGCGGCGTCACCGCCGACGACTTCACCCACCCCGCGTACGCCGCGGTCCTCGCCGCCTGTGAGGCCGCCCGCGCGGCGGGCGGCGAGGGGGAGTGGAGCCAGCGCGTACGCGAGGCCGCCACGAGCCCGACCGTCGCCCAGCTGGTCGTGGCGCTGGCGGTCGAGCAGCTGTTGCACGCGCCCGACGAGCGGTACGCGGCCGCGTACGCCAGCAAGCTGCGGCTGCTGACGACCATGCGCCGCATCGCCGACCTCAAGTCGCGGCTGCAGCGCACCAATCCGGTCGAACATCAGCAGGCCTACAACCAGATGTTCTCGGAGTTGCTCGGCCTCGAGGCGGCGCGCAAGGACCTGCAGGCGCAGACGCTCGGCGTCAACGACTGAGACTCGTTCACGCGCGCTGGGGCTCGCCTCACGCCGCCCGGACGAGCGGGCTCGACCCCGGTCCCATCCGCGACCGAAGCCGCGCGAGCGCGGCACGTTCCCGGCGACGCACGCTGGAGGTGGACAGCCCGAGCTGGCCGGCGACATCGGCGTACGCACGGGGCTCGCGGCCGTCGAGGCCGAAGCGAAGGCCGATGACGGACCGTTCCTCGTCGTTCAGCGCATCGAGGGGGATCTGGGCCGTGACGAGCGCGTGGTCGACGTCGGCGAACGACTGTTGTGCCTCCGGATCGGGGCACTCCAGCGAGCCGCCGTCCGGGGTCGAGAGGCTGGCGGGCCGCTGGAACGCCAGCAGCGGGGCCACCAGGTCGACAGGACGCCCGAGCTCGGCGGCCACCTCGGTGCTGGTGGGCTCGCGCCTGAGGTCGACGGCCAGTCGACGCGCGGCGCTCAGCGCCAAGCGGCGCAGGTCGGCGTGGTGGGTGGACAGGTGCAGGTCGCCACAGCGCCGGAGTGCCGCCTTGCCGATGAGGGACCTGATCCAGGCGACCGCGAAGGTGGAGAACCGCAGGCCACGCGTGTGGTCGAACCGGTCGACGGCGGTGATGACGCCGAGCGCCCCCTCCTGGAACAGCTCGTCGACCGGGAGCCCGGTGCGCCGAGCCTCCACGCGCGCCACCTGGGCGACGAGCCGCAGATTGGCGCGGACGAACCGGTCGCGGGCGGCCCGGCCCTCGGCGGCGATCCCGGCCAGCTCGCCCTGCGTGGCGCCCCGCAGCGTCCGGCCGGTCGCCAACAGGTGTTCGGCGAGCGCTCCGGCCTCGATGCGCCGGGCGAGGTCGATCTCGTCGTCGGGGGTCAGCAGGGGCTCGTCGAGGGTCAGGTCCATGTCCGCAACTCTGCCCGGGATGCGGTCTCCGTGGACCGGCCGTGCAGGTCCTGTGGAGTCAACATTCGGACAACACCGATCTGTCCACACCCGTCACACCGGCCGAGGGGCCAGGACGACCGCGTGTGAGCCAGAGGGCCGGCGCCGCGGCTAAGGTGGCCCCATGAGCCTGTTCCGCCGCCGCAGCCTGGACCGCGACGTCGAGGAGGGTCTGCGCCAAGCCCGCTCCGACGCGGGCCTGCCGGCGCGGTCGAAGGTGCTCGCCGCGGCCCCGACCGGGTCGGGCTGGTGCGTCCTGACCGTCGACGCGCTGGCCCACAACGACGGGGCGCCGCAGTGGGTGCTCATCCCGTGGCACACGATCGAGCGCGGCGGCTTCAACGGCCAGGGGTCCACGCTCCAGTGGACGCTCGTCGACGGCCGGCGCGGCAGCGTCTTCCTCGACGAGCCAGGGCGCCTGCCCGAGGTGTTCCGGGAGCGCGTGGAGGCGACCATCGTGCTGGAGGAACACGTGCCGATCGAGGGCACACGGCAGGGCGGTGTGGTCTCGGCCCGCCGTGACCTGACGTCGGCCGAGGACGCCATCGAGTGGCGCACGCGACGTGGCCGCGGCACCCCCGACACCCCCGAGGTCGAGGCCGCCCTGCAGGCTCGCCTGGAGGCCCTGCGGGGCGAGTACGCCTGACCTTCGGATTTGCCTCGGGCGCTCGGGGATTGGTAGTGTTCCTGCTCGCGCCACCTCGGTGGGGCACGGTCCTCCATAGCTCAATTGGCAGAGCATTCGACTGTTAATCGAAGGGTTACTGGTTCGAGTCCAGTTGGAGGAGCCATCCGCACAGGGCCGCAGGCACACGCCTGCGGCCCTGCGGTGTTCCATGGGGTCAGGTTGCACTCGATCGGAGAACGAAGGAGTACGCATGGGTGAGGCCATCAGGGTTGCCGCGGTCGGCGACATCGAGGACGGCGAGGCCATGGTCATCTCAGCCGAGGTGGCCGGGACCGACGACGACATCGCCGTCGTCCACAGCGATGGCGCCTTCTTCGCGATCGACGACACCTGCACCCACGAGGACGCCTCGCTGGCCGACGGGTGGATCGAGGGCACCGAGGTCGAATGCCCCCTCCACGCCGCCCGCTTCTGCCTCAAGACCGGTGACGCCCTCTGCCTGCCCGCGACGGTGGGCGTGAAGACCCACCGGGTCGAGGTGCGCGGCGACGAGATCTTCCTGACGCCGGGGGAGCCCGCCGCGCAGGGGTGAACCCGCGCGGCCGGCTGCCTCAGTCGGCCGTGCCGCGCAGGTCGTCGAGGAACCGCGACGCCCAGCGGTCGATGTCGAACTCGAAGACCTGACGGCGCATCGCCTTCATGCGCTTGCGGTGGTTCGCCGGGGTGTCCTCGGCGGCCGCCATCATCGTGTCCTTCATGTCGTTGATGTCGTACGGGTTGATCATGTAGGCCTGCTTGAGTTCGTGGGCCGCGCCCGTGAACTCGCTGAGCACCAGGGCGCCGTCGTCGTTGGAACGGCAGGCGATGAACTCCTTCGCCACCAGGTTCATGCCGTCGCGCAGCGGCGTGACGACCATGACGTCGGCCGCCGTGTACATCGCCGCCATCTCGTTGCGCGGGAACGAGGAGTGGAGATAGGTGATCGGGGGTCGCCCGATGCGGCCCGAATCGCCGTTGATGTGGCCGACGAGGCGGTCGATCTCGTCGCGGAGCTTCTTGTATTCCTCGACCCGCTCGCGCGACGGCGTCGCCACCTGGAGGAACACGGCCTCGTCGGCGTCCAGTCGGCCCTCGCCGACGAGCTCGCCGAACGCGCGGAGCCGCTGCTTGATGCCCTTGGTGTAGTCGAGGCGGTCGACCCCGAGGAAGATGTGCTTCGGATCGCCCAGGTCGTGACGGATCTGGGCTGCCCGCTCCTGCACCTCGGGCTTCTTCGCGAGCTCCTCGAAACCCGACGCGTCGATCGAGATCGGATAGGCCCGCGCGACCGCCCGTCGGCCGTCAGGGAGCTTCACGGTGTCGCCGCGGGTCTCGTGCCGCAGGCGCTGCTTGACCAGGCGTACGAAGTTCTGGGCCCCGCCGGGCAGCTGGAAACCGATCAGGTCGGCGCCCAGCAGGCCCTCGATGACCTGGCGGCGCCAGGGCAGCTGGATGAACAGCTCGACCGGCGGGAACGGGATGTGGAGGAAGAAGCCGATGCGCACGTCGGGGCGCAGCTCCCGCAACATCTGCGGGACGAGCTGGAGCTGGTAGTCCTGCACCCACACCAGCGCACCCTCGTCGGCGACCTCGGCCGCGCGCTCGGCGAAGCGGCGGTTGACCGTCACGTAGGCGTCCCACCATTCGCGGTGGAACTCCGGGAACGCCACGCCGTCGTGATAGAGCGGCCACAGCGTGCCGTTGGAGAAGCCCTCGTAGTAGTCGCGGACCTCCTCGGTCGACAGCGGCACGGGGATGAGTGACAGCCCGTCGTCGACAAAGGGCTCCAACTCCTCGTCGGGGGCGCCGTGCCAGCCGACCCACGCGCCCTCATTGGCCCGCATCACCGGCTCGAGCGCGGTCACGAGACCGCCGGGCGAGGTGCGCCAGTCGACGGTGCCGTCGGGGAGCTCCACGCGATCGACGGGCAGCCGGTTGGCCACCACGACGAACGCGGCGCGGGACGGGGTGGAGGATGTGGAATTCTTCGTGGTCATCAGGAATCGCCTTCCGGTCGGCGCCAGTCTAAAGGTCGACAAATGCCTGCCGTGATGGGGATGCGCGCGACGGCGTACGTGCGTCGGTCCCTAGGCTGTTGGCCATGAGTTCCCCTGACTCCCGCCGTGATCACGACCCGTACGCAGCCCTCGCCGCGACCGCCGACGGGGTCGCCGGCGTGCGTGCGCTGGTGGACGATCCCGCCCACGCCCTCATCGCGCTGGACTTCGACGGCGTCACCGCGCCGATCGTCGACGACCCGGAGCAGGCGTACGCGTTGCCCGCGACCATCGCGGTGCTCGGCGAGCTGGGGGAGCGGGTCGGCACGCTGGCGATCATCACGGGCCGACCCGTGCGGACGGCCGTCCGGCTCGGCGGGCTGGACCGCGCCCCGGGGCTGGGCCACCTGATCGTCCTGGGGCAATACGGGGTGGAGCGCTGGGACGGCGCCGATGACCGCTATTCCGAACCCGAGGCGCCCCCCGAGATCGACGCCCTGCGGCGCGAGCTGCCGGACCTGCTCGCGGAGGCGGGCCACGCGGGGCTCCACATCGAGGACAAGGGGCGCGCGCTGGCGGTGCACACCCGCCGCGCGCCCGATCCCGCGGCCGCGTACGCCGCGGTGGTCGGCCCGGTGACCGCGGCGGCGCAGCGGCTGGGGCTCCACCTGGAACCCGGCCGCAACGTGCTCGAGGTCAGGGCCGCGGGGCTCGACAAGGGTCACGCGCTCGAGGCGCTGGTCGCCGAGCGGGGGGTGCGCGCGGTGGCGTACGCGGGCGACGACCTGGGCGACCTCCCGGCGTTCCGGGCCGTGGACGGGCTGCGCGGGCGCGGTGTCCCGGGCGTGCTCATCCGCTCCGCATCGCCCGAGCAGGACGCGCTGGCCCCGCTGGCCGACGTCGAGGTGGAGGGGCCCGAGGGCGTGGCCGCCTGGCTGGGCGCGCTGGCGGCGCTGCTGCGCTGAGGCTCACGGTGCGCGCGGCGAGCGCCACGCTGCGTGTCGGTCCGAGGCGTTAGGCTCCACTCGAGTCGACACCCAGGGAGCCCTCCATGCGCATGCTTGCCCGATTCCTCCTCGCCGTGCTCGTGGCGATGGCCCTCATCCAGCCCGGCCGGGCGCAGGCGTACGACGTGATCGGCGCCATCGGCGAGGAGTGGCGCACCGTGTCGCGGGTCAAGGTCGGCGAACCGATCACCTCGGAGGCCTGCTGGATCCGCGAGCGCGGGTGCTTCCAGCACTTCGAGCGCGGCTCGATCTATTGGACCTATCCGACGGGGGCCCATCACGTCCTCGGCGCCATCCGTGAGCGGTGGGCGGGGCTGGGGTGGGAGAACGCGTTCGTGGGCTACCCGACGACGGGCGAGGAGTGCTGGATCCGCGAGCGCGGGTGCTTCCAGCACTTCGAGCGCGGCTCGATCTATTGGACCTATCCGACGGGCGCCCATCCCGTGATCGGGGCCATTCGCGACCACTGGGCGCGCGAGGGCTGGGAGAACAGCCGCTGGGGCTATCCGCTCGGTGGCGAGGCGTGCCGCGACGAGCCCGGCGTACGCGTGTGCGACCAGCGCTTCGAGCGCGGCACGATCACGTGGCGCAGCGACCGCGGCATCGTGGTCGGCGTCGACTGCGCGGTGCAGAAGTGCGTGGCGCTGACCTATGACGACGGACCGTCGGCCCACACCAACCGACTGCTCGACACGTTGGGGCGCGAGCGCGTGAAGGCCACCTTCTTCGTCGTCGGCACGATGGTGGACAACAACCCCGCGGCCGTACGCCGGGCCTCCCAGATGGGCATGGAGGTCGGCAACCACACGATGAACCACCCGAACCTGTCGTCCTACGGCTATGCGGCCGTCCGCGCCCAGCTCGACCCGGTCAACGACCGCATCCTGCGCCATACGGGCCGCCGGGCGACGTGGATGCGGCCGCCGTACGGTGCAGGCAGCCCCACGGTCGACCGTGCGGCCGCAGACACGGGCCAGGGCGTCGTGCTGTGGAACGTCGACCCCTCCGACTGGCGCGACCGCGACGCCCGACTCATCACCGACCGCGTGCTGCGCGACGTGCGCCCCGGTGCCATCGTGCTGATGCACGACCTCCACGGCACGACCGTGGACGCGGCGCCCGGCATCATCGCCGGGCTGAAGGCGCAGGGCTATCAGATCGTCACGACGAGTGAGCTGGTCGGGCCTGCGGTTCCGGGGCGGGTGTATCGGTCGCGCTGACCGGCGTACGCCCGGCCGCGGCCGCCCACAACGCCCCGACCGACGTGCCCAGCCAGGATCCCAGCCGGTCCCACACCGGACGGGCACAGGCCAACGCGACCACGACGACCGCGATCATGCCGAACGCCGCGGCGCCGGCGGACAGCTTGGCGTCGTCGGTGTAGGCGAACTCGATGCGCCGACGGTCGTCGGTGCCGAGCGCCCAGAAGGGGGCGATCGAGCACCAGCCGACCCACAGCAGCCCGGCACCCCGCAGGGCGGAGGGGACGCGCGGGCCGACCAGGGCGAAGGCCATCGGGAAGACCCAGACGTAGTAGTGGTGCCACGCCACCGGAACGGCGGCGATGGTGGCGACGCCGGCCAGCGACGCGCCGAGCAGGGGGTGCCCCATCCGCGCCCAGCGGACGCCGGCGAGGAGGGCCAGCCCGGCCACCACCAGGCCGAGGACAAGGCCGATCCGGCTCGCGTCGACCCCGACGCCGAGGAAGCGCTGCACGGCGCTCTGCAGCGACTGGTTGTGGAGCCACCCGCGCGTGTCGGGAAAGAACTGCAGCGATCCCGAGGCGATGGTGGTCCAGTAGTGGAGCGAGCGGCCCGGCGCGATCGCGCAGCCCACGGCCGTCAGGCCCGCGAACGTGCCCGTCGCCCAAGAGGCCGCGCGGCGCCGGCCGGTGAGGAAGAGGTAGGGGATGAAGACCGCCGGCGTCAGCTTGATGGCGGCCCCGATCCCGACGAGCACGCCGACGGGCAGCAGCGGGCGACCCCCGCGTACGCGGTCGGCGACGAACCGGGGGCCCTCCACGACGTCGAGCAGCGCGAGGACCATCAGGACGATGCTGACCTGACCGAGCCCGACGTTGTGGCGGATCGGCGCCATCGCGATGACGGCCAGACACGTGGCGAACCCGTTGACCCAGCCGTTGAGGCGCAGCCGGTGGCCGAGCGCGAGGAGCGCGACCGCCGTGATGGCCTGCCACCAGGACTGGGCGGTGCCGAGCTCGACCACGCCGAGCGGTGCGGCGAGCGCGGCGGCGACGGGCGGATAGAGGAATGGCCACTCCTCGGGGCCCGCCGCATAGATGTTCCCCCCGGACAGGAACGCGTGTGCGGCCTTCACATAGACGGCGAAGTCCGGCATGCCGGGGCGCCAGGCGATCCAGCCCGTGTGGAACGGCTCGAGGAACACCGCGGCCACGAACCAGGCCACGACGGTGACCGCGGCGAGCACGGCCAGGCGGGTCAGCCACGCGCGGGCCTCACCCACGGGCGGCGGCAGCTCCAGCGGTCGCGGACGCCACAGGCCCCACAGGCCTGCGAGGAGGGCGACGCCCACGACGGCCATGACGCCGAGTCCGGACGCGACGAGGACGACCAGTTCCTGGCCCTCGTATGTCGGGCGCCCCTGGACCGTGGTCCAGGGGACGGCGGTGATCCACAGCGCCAGCGCCAGTGCGGCGGCCCGCAGCGCGGGGGCGGTGCCCCGACGCAGGACGCCGACGGCCAGGGGCAGCACGAAGACGAACACGGGCGTCAGCCCGATCGGGTGGACGGCGAGGCCGGCCAGGCCGGTGATGCCCACGGCGGTCCACGTCTGCCGGCGGCGCAGCAGCAGGCCGCCGGCGACGGCAGCGACGACGGCGACACCAGCGGCCATGGGCAGCGCTGTGGCCAGGGCCTGCTCGGTGCCGCCGGCCAGGCGGACGAGGGCCGCGGTGACCGACTCGTCGAACGGCTGGGCGATCTGGTCGGAGAAACCCAGCCGGCGCTCGGTGAGCATCCGCAGCCACCGCCCCGTGGAGCCCGCCGGAAGCCACCAGCGGGCGACCACCACGGCTGCGAACACGGTGACCAACGAGGTGGCGAGGGCCCGGAAGCGGCCGGCGACCAGCAGCATGATCCACAGGCCCGCCAACAGTGGTTCCAGGGCGATGGCGATGCCGAGGGCGATGCCGACCGGCCAGCGGTCCCCACGGGCGGACGGCCCGCGATCGGGCGATCGGACGAGGTCGAGCAGCGCGAGGCCGAGCAGCAGCGGGAAGGGGCTGCCATGGCCGAGTGCCTGGTGGAATGGCGGGAGGGAGAGCACGGCGGCCGCAGCCACCGTCAGCGTCCACCCCCGCAGCCCGGCCCGGTGCAACACGAGGAGGGTGACGAGGGCGACGAGGGCACAGAAGACCCATTGCATGGACCACGGCGACAGCCATGTCCAGCCGGCGCCGACGAGGGCGCCGAACGGGGTCCCCTCGAAGTGGACCTTCTCGGCGAAGGGGTTGGCCCCGGCCAGGACGGCGTCACCCGCGGCCCGCCACCAGTGCAACTCGGGCGTCTGGGGCTGCCAGGGCTCGCTGTAGGTCGCTCCCGGCCATCGCGTGACGAACCACGTGGCCGAGGCGAGGGGCGCGACCATCAGCAGCGGCCAGGCCCACCAGGGTGTCCGGTCGCCCTCGGCACGGGAGGACTGTGTCGAGGGGGCCAGACTGCTCATGGGCGGAATCCTCCCACGCCGCCGCGCGTCCGTCCGGCCATGCGCGAGGGCGTGCCGTAGGTTCGCCGCATGAACGATCGCACGCGCCGGCTGCTCGAGTGGCCCCTGCTGCTCGTCCTCCCCGTGGTCGTCGCCCTCTGGGCCGCCGTGCAGTTCAAACCCGGGGCCACGTTCGCCCCGTGGCGCCCCAACATGGAGGACCTCAGGGTCTATCGCCTCGCCGGCGAGTTCTTCGCCGCCGGCAAGGACTTCTATGACCTGCCGCACCCCTTCCCGTTCATCTATCCGCCCTTCGCCGCCCTCCTGTTCACCGTGCTGCCGTGGTTCGCAACGTTCACGATGATGGCCCTGTCGGCGATCGCGAATGCGCTCCTGACCGTGGTGATCCTGGCGAAGTGCGGGCTGCGCGGGTGGCCTTTGAGCTTCCTGTCCGCCGCCGCGCTCGCGTTCGCACCGCCGGTCAGGGACACGCTGGTGTTCGGCCAGCTCGGCATGGTGCTTGTCGCCGCCGGCCTCGTCGACCTCGTGCATCGCGAAGGCCCGGACGGGCGGCCGCGGTCGCCGTGGTGGGAGGGGATCCTGACCGGGCTCGCCACCGGCATCAAGCTCACGCCGGCGGTGCTCATCGTGATGTTGTGGGCCGCAGGCAAGCGGCGCGCGGCCATGGTCGCCACCGGCACGTTCCTTGCCACCGTCGCCGTGGGTTTCCTCCTGCGGCCGACCGAGGCGCTCGGGTTCTGGAGCAGCATCAGCGGCGGCGCCCGCGCCAAGCCGGACGCGTGGCTGGCCAACCAGGGCATGTTGTCCGGCTTCTACCGCTTCGTCGGCGCCATGGGGCCCGCCCAGACGCGCGTCGGGCTCGCGCTCATCGCCCTCGTCGTGGTGGCGGCCGTCGTCGCCGCGGCCCTGTGGGCGCGCCGCGGCCAGTGGCTGTACGCGGTCTGCCTCGCCGGCGTCGTCAGCGTGATGGCGAACCCCATCGCCTGGGTGCACCACATGGTGTGGACGGTCGCGCTCGCCGTCGCGGTGACAACCGCCGCGGTGCCGACGATCCTCAAGGTGATGGCGTGGTTCCACCTGTTCTGGGTGTGGGCCTCGGCGTGGTGGGTGTTGCCCTCGTCGACGCCGTCCGTCGTCGAGCTCGACTACACGTTCGCCCAGGCCACCCTCGCCGGCTTCACCGCGCTCTGGACCGTCGCCATGGTCGCCGTGGCCCTGGCGACCGCGGTCCTGCGTACGCCGTCCCGCCGCTGGGCCGCGTTGGTGACCGGCGCACCGGAGCCGGCTGCCGAACCGGTCCGCGCACCGGCGCCGGCCGAGGGCGGCGGGTCCACGGTCGCGTCGCGGTAGGATCTTCGGTGCGGTGCACGCCGCGCGCGCCGATAGCTCAGCCGGTCAGAGCAGGGGACTCATAATCCCTGGGTCGCGGGTTCAAGCCCCGCTCGGCGTACTCCCGCTCTTCTCCGTCTCGCGGTCCGTCTCGTCCCGCCCGATCCGCAGGAAGGCGAGGTCGGGCTCCCAGCGCGGCAGCAGCGGCTCACCGTCCTCGCGCCGGCGCAGCAGCGCCGCGGCGATCGCGAGGACGAGCAGCCCCGTGCCGAGCAGCGCGTCGCCCGAGTCCACCAGCAGCTGCCACTTCCGATAGGACATCTCCTTGAACTCGGGCAGCTTCGTGAACGGGGCGTGGGCGATCCACAGGCACGTGAACACGGCGTACGCGCGCAGCCAGGTGGGCAGTCGGCTCCCCGACCGCAGGGCGATCACGAGGATCGGCAGGGCCCACACGAAGTGGTGGCTCCACGAGATGGGCGAGGCCAGCAGCCCGGTCAGGGCGGCGAGGCAGACCGCGAAGTCCTCCTCGCCCGTCCGGTGCCACAGGACGGCCGCGATGATGCCGATGACCGCGACCACGGCGGCGATGGCCAGGCCGCCCGCGGGGATGCGGTCGACGTCCTCCTTCGTCCAGCGCACGTAGTTGCCGACGATCGACTGGTTGGTGACGAACTTCAGGCCCACGTTGATGCCGGAGTCACCGCGCAGCAGTTTGCCCCAGAAGATCTGCGACTGGCTCGGCATGAGCACGAATCCCACGACCGTGCAGGCGACGAACGAGAAGAAGATGGTCAGCGCCGTGCGGACGCGCCCGGCCAGGAAGAGGTAGACGGCGAAGATCGCGGGGGTCAGCTTGATGGCCGTGGCCGCGCCGGTGAGGGTGCCGCGGGGGAGCAGCCGCCGGAAGGGCAGGATGCGGTCGCCGCCGAACAGGTCCAGCAGCACCAGGGCCATCAGGAAGAGGTTCACCTGGCCATAGCCCAGCGTGTGGCGGAGGGGCTCGATGAACCAGACCGCGGCGGTCGCGACGGCGCTCAGCTTCCACCCGCGGAACCCGAGCCGGTGGACCATCGCCACCACGACGGCCGTGTTCAGCACCAGCCAGCCGATCTCGGTGGCGAGCCTGGGGGCCAGCGCCAGGGGAGCGGCCAACAGCGCGGCGAACGGGGGATAGATGAAGGGGTAGGTGTTGGGGATGGGCTGATAGACGTTGCCGTGGTGGAGCATCGTCTTCGCCGTGCGGATGTAGACGTCGAGGTCGATCATGAACCCGATGTCGGTGAATCCGGCCCACAGGGTGGCCACGATCGGCGGGATCGCCAACAGCACCCAGGTCAGCGCTCTCACAGCGGCCTTCACGAATGTGCACTCCCTCCGGGGGTGGTGGCGCCGGACGGGCGCGGCCACGGGACAACCATGGCAGCGATGACCGCTGCCATGCAGGCCAGCGCGCCGCCGCAGGCGAGGAACTTCTCGCCCACCGAATAGAGGTGCTGTTCCGCCTGCGCCCACGGCGCGCCGGTCAGCACGGAATACGGCAACCACTGCCACCACAGCGCCGCCAGCAGGGCGAGCAGTCGCAGCACCATGGGTACGCCGGCGCGCCACGCGCCGATGACCAGCGGCACGACCCACGTCATGTGGTGGACCCACGCGATCGGGTTGGCGATGCTGGAGGCGAGACCCAGCAGGCCGACGCCCAGCCACACGTGGCCCTCGCGGACGCAGCGCCGGGCGGCCAGCAGGGCGATCCCGACGAGGATCGCCGAGAGGGCGAGCCCGCCGAGCGTGTGTTCGACGCCGAAGAAGCGCTGCCAACCGCTGAGCATCGACTGGTTGTGCAGCCAGCCGAAGGCGTCAGGGTTCGCGCCCGAGTCACCGTGGAGCAGGCGGCCCCAATAGCCGGCAGCGGGTTTGAACAGTCCCACGAGCCCGATAACGATGGTCGCCGCGAACGTGCCGCCGGCGACCAGGCCGGCGCGCCGCCTGCCGAGGAGGAACAGCAGGATGATGAACACCACCGGCGTCAGCTTGATCCCCGCCGCGAGGCCGACGAGCAGGCCGACGGGCAGCCAGCGTGGGCGCGTACGCCGTGCCGCGTCCGAACCCTTCGGACCGCTGTCGAGCACGTCGACGAGGCAGGCGACCATCAGCAGGATGCCGAGTTGGCCGAGCCCCAGCGTGTGGACGAACGGCTGCACGAGGGTGAGCAGCGCCGTGGTGATGACCGGCAGCCGCCACCCGCGTACGCCGAGGCGCCGCACCAGGGCCCAGACCGCGGCGGCATTGAGCGCGGCCCATCCCATGGTCGTCACCGGGGCGGCGAGCGGCGCGAGGACGAGGGACAGCAGCGCAGCGAACGGGGGATAGATGAAGGGGAACGAGTTCGCGAGGGTGTACGGGTCCTGTCCCGCGAGGATCGCCGAGGCTGCGCGACGATAGACCTGCAGGTCTTCCATGCGCGGGTCGAAGGGGCTCGACTTCGAATAGTTCGACGACGCCCACAGCGCCCCGAACCACGGCAGCAGGGGCCAGGCGAGGACGGCGGCCCCGGACGGCAGCCGAGGCGGGCGGCGCCTCACGCGAGCCACCCGTCAATGGTCGCGGCGACCGCGGAGTCGACGTTCGACCCGATCTGCACCGCAGGCACGGCGGCCAGGGCCGGGTGGGCCGACGCCATGACATGGGGCAGTCCGGCCCACTGCAACATGTCGAGGTCATTGGGCATGTCGCCGAAGGCTGCCACCTCGGCGGCGGTGATGTCGAGCGAGGTGGCGTACTCGTCGATCATGGTCGCCTTGGTGACCCCGGGCGCGCTCACCTCGAGCAGGCCCACGCCGCCGAAGGCGCTGTGGGTCACGGTCAGCCGGTCGCCGACGATGCGCCCCGCGACGGCGGCCAACTCTTCGGCACCGAGGGCGGTGTGCTGCACCAGCAGCTTCACGAAGGGCTCGGTGACGAGGGTTTCGGCGGGAGCGCTGAAGAAGCGTGCGTCGCCGCCGATGTCCTCGAGGTTCATCCACGTCTGATAGTTCGCCTCGAAGCCGAATCGCAGGCCCTGTTCGACGGCGAAGGCCGTGCCAGGCACGGCGGCGCGCAGTTCCTGGACGACTTCGAGGGCCACGTCACCGGGCACGTCGTGGCGTCGCACCGCGGCGCCCGCGGACAGGTCCCACAGCAACGCGCCGTTGCTGGCCACGACGACGGGGTCGATCATCGGGAGGCCGGCGACCACGTCCAGCCACCGCGGCGGACGTCCCGTGGCGAAGATGACGCGCAGGCCCGCGTCGCGGGCCCGCGCCAGCACCGCGCGGCTCGCCTCGCTGACCGACCCGTCGGGCAGCAGGAACGTCCCGTCGAGGTCGGAGACGACCAGCCGCGGGGGGCGTACGCCATTCCGGGCGGCGTGAGGGGCGCCGATCACCACGTCGCTGCTCACATCTTCGAGGGGGGCGTGGGGGTGCCGGCACCGGGCGAACCGGACGGCGCCGGCGACGGGGACCCGGACTGGGGGCTGGGCGAGGCCGAGCCCTGCGTCGGGCTGGCCGAGGAGCTGGCGGTCGATGAGGCGGTCGAGCTGGCCGTGGACGACGCCGTCGAGGTGGCCGTGCCGGTGCCGCCTGCCTGCGGCGGCGGACTCTGCGGGGGTTCGTCCTTGAAGATCCAGATCGCGATGAGCACGGAGGCGAGTGCCAACAGCATCATCAGCAGCCACGAGACGAGGATCGAGACCCAGCCGGCGCGGTCGTGGCGGCCCGGCCACGGCAGCGGCCAGACGCGCGACAGCCCGGGCCGCGAGTCGTCGAGCCAGTGGAGGCGGTAGTCGGGTCCGGCGGGGCGCCCGCGGTGGGGCAGCATGCTGAGGTCGACCTCGGTGAGCAGGCCGAGGGCGGCGTCGGGGATGCGCCGGCCGCCGTCGTGGCTCAGGGCCACCCAGGGCGCCAGCGGCACGTCGTCGTCGGGGTGGACCGGGTCGTCGTCCTCCGACCGGAACCGCTTGCCGAGCCGCCCCTCGTCCTGCTCGTGTCCTCCGCGCGCGGGGACGTCGTCGATGTGCATGCGGTTGATCAGGCCCGAGAAGCGGTCGCGAGCGGCCTTGTCGCCCGCGGCCCCCTTGGACAGTTGGACCAGGACGACAGGCTCGTCGTCGGTGACCGTGCCTCGGGAGAGGTGGGGTCGGCCGTCGCCGTGGGCCAGGTAGGCCGCCCCGGACGGGCGACGGTGGACGACGCCGTCGATCCAGTAGTCGCCGATGCGCGGCGGGTCTTCGGGGAGCAGAGGCGTCACCGGCGCGCCGAACGGCTTCGGCGGGCTCTCGTCTGACGGGCTCATGCGGTCCTAGTGGGTGGCGGCGGTCGGCGTACGCGCACCATTGTGCCCCATCGCGGGGCGCGGACGTGTGCCATCGGCGGGTGCGTCCGGCGCAGCCAGCGCGCGGTGCGGGCCGGTCCGTGCACCGTGCGCGCGCTGGTGCGAACCGACGACTTGGGTAGGGTGGGCGCAACCAAGTCGAGCCACAGGAGATGTGCGTGAGCAGTCCGGAATCGCGGCAGGCCCCCGACAGCCAGGAGGCGGCCCGTCTGCTCGGCGAGGCCATCGGGCAGGTCCAGCGCGTCATCGTCGGCCAGGAGCACATGGTCGAGCAGTTGATGGTCGCCCTGCTCGCGAAGGGTCACTGCCTGCTCGAGGGTGTGCCGGGTGTGGCCAAGACACTCGCGGTCCGTTCGTTCGCGACCGTCGTCGGCGGCGACTTCGCGCGCGTCCAGTTCACGCCCGACCTCGTGCCGTCCGACATCGTCGGCACGCGCATCTATTCGGCCTCGCAGGAGAAGTTCGACATCGAGCTCGGCCCGGTGTTCGTGAACTTCGTCCTCGCCGACGAGATCAACCGCGCGCCGGCCAAGGTCCAGTCGGCGATGCTCGAGCTCATGGCGGAGAAGCAGGTCTCGATCGGTGGCCGCACCTACCCCGCTCCGAAGCCGTTCATCGTGATCGCCACCCAGAACCCGGTGGAGTCCGAGGGCGTCTATCCGCTGCCGGAGGCCCAGCGTGACCGCTTCCTGCTGAAGGTGGACGTGCCCTATCCGCGCGGCAACGAGGAGTTCGAGATCCTGCGCCGCATGTCGGTGAGCCCGCCCGAGGCGAGCCCCGTGCTCGACCCGGAGCGCATCCTGAAGCTCCAGGCCATGGCGTCCGACGTGTTCGTCCACAACCTGGTCGCCGAATACATCGTCCGGCTCGTGCTGGCCACGCGTACGCCGGCGGAGTTCAACATGCCCGACCTGACGTCGGTCATCCAGATCGGCTGCTCGCCGCGCGCGACCCTCGGCCTCGTGGCGGCCTCGCGCGCCCTCGCCCTGATCCACGGGCGCGACTACGTGCTGCCGACCGACGTGCAGTCCGTCGCGAAGGACGTCATGGCCCACCGCCTCGTGCTGGGCTTCGACGCCGTGGCCGACAACATCAGCCCGGTGCAGGTCGTCGAGCGCATCCTGGCGATGGTCCCGCCGCCCACGCCGGTGTGGAACAACCAGCAGCGTCAGGCCAGCCACGACCAGCACCACCACCAGCCCGAGTTCCGCGGCTGAGCGGAGTCTCCATGAGCCAGCCCGCAGATGGCGGAAAGGGTGCCAAGCCGCAGGGCCCCGCCGATCCCATCGTCTCGGTCCCCACCGGGGCGACGCTGCCGCTCCACCAACTCGCGCCCGAGGCCGCCCTGCGCCGGCTCGAGCTCGCCATCGTGCGCCGCCTCGAGGGCTTCCTGCACGGCGACCACCAGGGCCTGCTGCCCGGGCCGGGCTCCGACACCAACGACGCCCGCATCTACCAGCCGGGCCAGGACGACGTCCGCAAGATGGACTGGGCGGTGACCGCGCGTACGACGATCCCGCACGTCCGCGACACGATGGCCGACCGCGAGCTCGAGGTGTGGGCGCTGCTCGACGTGACCCCGTCGATGAACTGGGGCACCGAGGGCGTCACCAAACGCGACCTCGGCATCGCCGCGATCGCCACCATCGGCTTCCTCTCCCAACGCATGGGCGATCGCTTCGGCGGCATGATCATGCGGCCCGAGGGTGTCCGCCGCATGCAGGCCAGGTCGGGGCGTACGGCGCTCTATGGCCTCCTGCGCCGCATGCTCGACGAACCCATCGTGCCCGACCACGCGGTCGGGACCTTCGACCTGCCGGAGGGCATCGAGCAGCTGGCCCGCACCCAGCGGCGCCGCGGCATGCGGGTGGTCGTGTCCGACTTCCTCACCCCGGGCGACCACGAGCTCGACCCCGAGGTCCCTCCGCCGTGGGAGCGGCCGCTGCGGCGCCTCGCGGTGCGCAACCAGGTGCTCGCCATCGAGGTCGTCGACCGGCGTGAGCTCGAGTTCCCCGACGTGGGCGAGATGCTCATCCGCGACCCCGAGACCGATTTTGAACGCTACGTGAATACTGGAGACGCGGCGGCCCGTGCCCGCATGGACGCCGCCAGCGCCGCCCAGCGCGAACGCATCCGCGCGTCGTTGCGCCGGGCCGGCGTGGGCCACATCCAGCTGCGCACCGACCGTGACTGGGTGGCTGACATCGCACGCTTCGTGCTGGCGTACAGGCGGGTCGCCAGCATGCTCCACGCACCGCCGCAGGGGGTGGCCCGATGACCGACCTGTACGCCCTGGCCATCGAGTTGCCCCATTTCGAAGTGCGCAACCGCCTGTGGTGGCTGCTCGCGATCCCGGTCTTCGTGGCCCTCTACGTGGTCCTGACCCGTCTGCGGAACCGCCGTGGCATGCGCTTCACCAACACCTCGATGCTGGGTGCGGTCGTGAAGCCGCAGTCGCAGTGGCGCCGCCACCTCGCGGTGGCGCTGTCGCTGCTGTCGCTGGTCACGCTCACCATGGCGTTCGCGAAACCGAAGGCGACGATCGACGTACCGCGCGAGCGGGCGACCATCGTCGTCGTGCTCGACGTGTCCCAGTCGATGGCGGCCAAGGACGTGAAGCCCGACCGCATCACGGTGGCGAAGCAGGCCGCGATCGACTTCGTGAACTCACTGCCGGCGAAATACAACGTGTCGTTCGTGGCCCTGTCCGGCAGCCCGTCGCTGGTCATCCCGCCGACGCTCGACCGCACCTCCATCAACGCGGCGATCGAGCGCGCCGAACTGCGGGACTCCACCGCGATCGGGGAGTCGATCGTGATGGCGCTGCGGGCGCTCGACCTCGCCCCGAAGGACCGGGCGAACCCCAACGAGATCGCCCCCGGCGCCATCGTCATGTTGTCCGACGGGACGAACACCATCGGCCGTCCGGCCGAGCAGGGCGCCCAGGAGGCGGCGCAGGCGAAGCGCAAGATCTACACGATCGCGTACGGCACCGAGAACGGCTACGTCGACTTCGAGGGCAGGCGTGAGCTGGTGCCGGTCAACCATGACCTCATGAAGAAGATCGCCGCGCAGACCGAGGGCGAATATTTCAAGGCGGCCACCCCCGACCAGTTGAAGAAGGTCTACACGTCGATCGGCACGTCGGTCGGCTATGAGAAGGCCGAGCGCGAGGTCACGGCCCAGTACGCCGGCTATGGCTTCGGTTTCGCCGTCCTGGCGGCCCTGTGCGCGATCTCGCTGGCCGCGAGGTGGCCGTGATGGAGCTGATGACGATGATCACCCCGCTCGCCGCGCCGTCGTTCGGCGATCCCCAACACCTGTGGGGTCTCCTGCTGGTCCCGGTGCTGGCGCTCGCATACCTCGGGTTGCTGCGCCGTCGATCGACCCGCTCCCAGAGCCAGCTCGTGAGATCGGTCGACCGCCCATGGGTGCGCCACCTCGCCGTGGGCCTCGCGCTGGCGAGCCTCGTCAGCCTGACGCTGGCATGGGCCCGACCGCGCGCCGAGACCGACGTGCCCCGCGAGCGCGCGACCGTGATCGTGGTCATCGACGTGTCCCTGTCGATGGAGGCCGATGACGTGCCGCCGAACCGGCTGGCCGCGGCCAAGGACGGGGCGAAGGAGTTCGTGAACTCGCTGCCCCCTGGGTTCAACGTGGCGCTGGTCGAGTTCGCGGGCAGCGCGGCGATCGCGGTGCCGCCCACGACCGACCGGGGCATGGTCCTGGGCGGCATCGACCGCCTCACCCTGCGCCGCGCCACCGCCATCGGCGAAGGCATCTGGGCGGGCCTGGACACCCTGCTGATGGTGCCGCCCGACCCCAAGGATCCGAAGGCCAAGACCCCTGCGGTCATGGTGGTGCTGTCCGACGGCGAGTCGATGGCCGGGCGTTCTCCCTATGAGGCGGCCCGCGAGTCGAAGAAGCGCGGCGTACCGGTCCACACCATCGCCTACGGCACCAACCACGGCTACATCTATTCAGAGGGCTCGCGCGTCCGTGTCGCGGTCAACGTCGAGCAGCTCCGGGAGATCGCGGCCGAGGGCGGCGGCAAGGCGTACGAGGCCCCGACGGCGGAGGAGCTCCGCAAGACGTACGCGGACATCCGCCGGTCGGCCGGCTCGGAGAAGGCCTATCGCGAGATCACGGGCACGTTCGTGGGCTACGGCCTGGCGTTGGCGATGCTCGCGAGCCTCGGCATGATCTCGCTGGGCGCGCGATGGCCGTGAGCGGCGACATCGCGGCGAACCTCGCCGCCGTACGCGCCCGCATCGACGCGGCCTGCCGTGCCGCCGGTCGCGACCCCGGCGAGGTTACTTTGCTCCCGGTCTCGAAGACCCACCCGATCGACCTGCTCGAGGCGGCGTACGCGGCCGGGGAGCGGACGTTCGGCGAGAGCCGCGTCCAGGAGGCCGAGTCGAAGGCGGAGGCGTACGCGGGCCGCGGCGTGCGCTGGGTGTTCATCGGTCACCTCCAGACCAACAAGGCGAAGAACGTGGCCGCGTTCGCCGACGAGCTGCAGACGCTCGACTCGCTGAAGCTGGCCGAGGCGCTCGACCGGAGGCTGCAGGCGCTCGGCCGCGGGCTCGACGTGCTCGTGCAGGTCAACGCGTCGGGCGAGGAGCAGAAGTCGGGCCTGGCGCCCGACGACGTGCCGGAGTTCGCGCGTCAGTTGGGGGCGTACGCGTCGCTGCGGCCGCGCGGGCTGATGACGATGGCGATGCAGTCCGACGACCGGGCCGAGGTGAGGGCCTGCTTCGGGCGGGTCCGGGAGCTGAGCGAGAGGCTGCGCGCCGACGGCGTGCCGGGGGAGTGGGACACGCTGTCGATGGGCATGTCGGGCGACCTCGAGGAGGCGATCGCCGAGGGGGCGACCGTGGTGCGCGTGGGGACGGCGATCTTCGGGTCGCGACCGCCGGCCTAGACGTCGGGGGCCAGCGGGGTCAGACGACCTCGTGCAGCCAGCGGACCGGCACGCCGTCGCCGGCGTGGCGGAAGACCTCGAGCTCGTCGTCCCACGGGCGGCCCAGGAGCTTGTCGATCGCGTCGTGGAGCGGCTCGCCGCGCAGCGCCTCGGCCACGACCGCGGCCCTGAGGCGGTCCTCGGGAACCAGGATGTCGCCGTGGACGCCGGTCATCGCGTGGAAGACCCCGAGCGTCGGCGTGTAGGACCAACGGGCTCCCTCGCCGGGCGCGGCCCCCTCGTCGGTCACCTCGAAACGGACTCGCTGCCAGCCCTTGAGGGCCGAGGCCAGCGCCGCTCCGGAGCCGGCGGGGCCGGTCCAGGACAGCTCCATGCGATAGGCCGCGCGCTCGGCGGGCTGGGGGGTCCAGTCGACGTGTGGGCGCATGCCAAGGACGCCGCCGACGGCCCACTCGATGTGCGGGCACAGCGCAGACGGCGCAGAGTGGACATACAGGACTCCACGGGTCGTGCTCATCGGTTCCTCCCAGGCGTTGAGTTGTGCCTTCCCCAGCATCCTCAACACTCACGGGTGAACCGTGGGTCCATTGTGCATCACGTTTCACACCAGCACCAGTGCCGATGGGCCGCGAGCATGACGCGGACCCTGGGAGTGGGTTCGCGGCGCACCTCGGGGTTCGCGCTGGACCGTGGGCGTGAGCGCGAACCCCCAGGGTGACCTCGAACCCCGCATGTGGGGTTCGGTCTGCACGCCAGGGTTCGTCCTCAACGCTGGGGTTCGTGCCGCGCCCCCGGGTTCGTGCCCGGCGGCTTCACGCCGCCCGCGTCACAGCGGGATGTTCGTGTGCTGTCCGCGCTCCCCGTGGTCGGCCTCGCCGATGGCCCGCGCCAGCGCGGACCGCGTCACCGACGGCGACACGATCTCGTCGACGACGCCGATCTCGACGGCCTTCTCGACGCCGCCGGCGATGCGCTCGTGCTCGGCGGCCAGCTCGGCCTCGACCTGGGGGCGGATGTCGTCGGGTGTCTCCGCCAGCTTGCGCCGGTGGAGGATGCGTACGGCTGCGACCGGTCCCATCACCGCGACCTCCGCGCCGGGCCACGCGTACACCTTCGTGGCGCCGAGCGACTTCGAGTTCATTGCGATGTATGCGCCGCCGTACGCCTTGCGCGTCACCAGCGTCACCCGCGGGACGACGGCCTCGGAGAACGCGTGCAGCAGCTTGGCGCCGCGGCGGACGACGCCGTCCCACTCCTGGCCCACGCCCGGCAGGTAGCCGGGAACGTCCACGAGCACGACCAGCGGTACGCCGAACGTGTCGCACATGCGCACGAACCGCGCGGCCTTCTCGGCCGACAGCGAGTCGAGGCAGCCACCGAGGCGCAGCGGGTTGTTCGCGACCACGCCGACCGTACGCCCGGCCAGCCGGCCGAGGGCGACGGTCACGTTGGGCGCCCAGCGCGCGTGCAGCTCGACGACCGAGCCATCGTCCAGGAGCCCGTTGATGAGCGGGTGCACGTCGTACGCCCGCTTGGGAGACTCCGGCAGGTGTGCGGTGAGGTCGTCGTCGGCCACGTCGGCGGCGACGGCCCCCTGGTCGGCCAGCAGGGACACCACGGAGCGACCCTGCTCGATGGCCTGCGGTTCGTCGTCGGCGACGAGGTGGACCACACCCGAGCGACGGCCGTGGGTGTCGGGGCCGCCGAGGCGGAGCATGTCGACGTCCTCGCCCGTCACCGAGCGGACGACGTCGGGGCCGGTCACGAAGATGCGCCCCTCGGGCGCGAGGATCACGACATCGGTCAGCGCCGGCCCGTACGCCGCGCCGCCGGCCGCGAAGCCCAGCACGATCGAGATCTGGGGGATCTTGCCGGAGGCACGCGTCATGGCGTGGAAGATCTCGCCGACGCCGTCGAGCGAAAGTACCCCCTCGGCGAGGCGCGCGCCGCCCGAGTGCCAGATGCCGAGGATCGGCACGCGGTCGGTCATCGCCCGCTCGTACGCCGTGACGACCGCCTTGCAGCCGTCGACGCCCATCGCGCCGCCCATGACGGTCGCGTCGGAGCAGAAGGCGACGACGCGGCAGCCGTTGATGGTGCCGACGGCCGAGAGCATGCCGGACCCGTCGTCGGGCGTGATCAGCTCGAGCGACCCCTCGTCGAGCAGCGCGGCGAGGCGGGTGTTCGGGTTGCGGGGGTCCTGTTCGCGGGGAACCTTCACCTTGGCCGCGGGCTTCGCGTCGACCTTCGCGGTCTGGGGATCAGTGGTCGTGGTCACGAGCGCGCCTCCGAGGCGTTGGCGTTGGTGAAGGCGAGGGCGACGTTGGGGCCGCCGAAGCCGAACGAGTTGTTGAGCGCGGCGAGGTCGCCCGGCCCGAGCGGGCGCGCGGTGTTCGCGGCGATGTCGATGCCGAGGCCGGGCTCCATGTTCTCGAGGTTGATCGTCGGCGGGACGAGGCGGTGGTGCAGCGCCAACACCGTTGCCAGGGACTCCATCGCGCCGGCGGCGCCGAGCAGGTGGCCGGTCATCGACTTGGTACCGGTGACGACGGCCGACGTTCCTTCGCCGAGCGCCTGGCGCATCGACCCGGCCTCGGTGATGTCGCCCTGCGGCGTCGAGGTGGCGTGGGCGTTGACGTGCGAGACATCTCCGGCCGCGAGGTCGGCGTCGGCGAGCGCCTTGCGCATCGCGGACGCCTGGCCGGCCCCGCTCGGGTCGGGCTGCACCATGTCGTGGGAGTCGGCCGACAGGCCGGCGCCGGCGAGCGTGGCATAGATCCGCGCGCCGCGGGCCCGGGCGTGCTCGAGCTCCTCCAGCACGAGGACGACGCCGCCCTCGCCCAGCACGAATCCGTCGCGGTCGACGTCCCACGGCCGCGAGGCGCGCTCGGGGTCGTCATTGCGGCGCGACAGGGCCTGCATCTGGCCGAACGCCGCGATCGGCAGCGGGTGGACGACGCCCTCGGTGCCGCCTGCGACGACCACGTCGGCGCGCCCGAAGCGGATGATGTCGAGCGCCTGCGCGAGCGCCTCGTTCGACGACGCGCACGCCGAGACCGGCGTGTGGACTCCCGCCTTGGCCCGGATGCGCAGCCCCACGTTCGACGCGGGCGCGTTGGCCATCAGCATCGGGATGGTGAAGGGCGAGACCCGGCGTACGCCGCGCTCCTTCATGGTGTCCCAGTTCTCGAGCAGGGAGTGCAGGCCGCCGATGCCGGTGCCGATGGAGACGGCCGTGCGCTCGGGGTCGAGGTCGTTCTCGTCGCCGAGCTTCAGGCCGGCATCGGCCCACGCCTCGAGGGCGGCGACGACGGCGAGCTGGGAGGAGCGGTCCATGCGGCGCGCCTCGACGCGCGGGATGACCTCGCCCGGGTCGACGACGCAGCGGGCGGCGAACTTCGTGGGCAGGTCGGCGGCCCAGTCCTCGGTGATGGCGTGGACGCCGGATCGGCCCGACGTCAGGCCCTCCCAGGTGCTGGCGACGTCGCCGCCCAGGGGAGTCGTGGCGCCGAGGCCCGTGATGACAACGGTGCGGGTCATGTCCTGCTCCAGGGTTCGTGGTGGTGGGGTGGAGAGTGTGGCGAGGGGAGTGGGTGTGGGCCGCGCGGGGCCGGTCCGGATCGCGGACCGACCGCCACGCGGCAGGTGCCCAGGTGATCGGGACCCGGGCGGGGGTGGGCCGTGGGGGTGCGGCCCGGTCTGGGGTCAGGCCGGCGCGCGCTCGATGAACGCGACCGCGTCACCGACGGTCTTGAGGTTCTTGGCCTCCTCGTCGGGGATGGACACCCCGAACTTGTCCTCGGCGGCGTAGATGATCTCGCTCATCGCCAGCGAGTCGGCGTCGAGGTCGTCGATGAACGACTTGTCCAGCTGGACGTCCTCGACGGGGACGTTGCAGACCTCGTGGACGATGTCGGCGAGCTGGCTGCGGATCTCTTCGGTGGTGGCCATGCTGTGTCTCCTTGTGGTGGATCTGTCGTGGTTCATGGTTCCCCGGGCCCAAGGGCCCGGAAGTCTGTGATTCCCTGTGTGGGCGGGAAATCCGGCGTACGCCTGCTCAGGGCAGCCGGACCACCTGGCCCGCGAACACCAGCCCCGCGCCGAAGCCGACGATCAGCGCGAGCTTGCCGCTGACGTCGACGCCGTGGTCGTGGAACGCCTCGATCGCCAGCGGGATCGACGCCGACGACGTGTTGCCCTGCTGGGCGATGTCGCGGGCGACGACGACGTGCTCGGGGAGGCGGAGCGTACGCATCATCGCGTCGATGATGCGGTTGTTGGCCTGGTGGGGGATGAAGATCTCGAGGTCGTCGGGCGTGAGACCCGCCTGCTCGAGCATCTCCAAGGTCTGGCGGGCGACGAACGTCGACGCCCACTTGAACACCGGCTGGCCCTCCATGGTCAGCTTGGGTGCTCCCTCGCCGGGTTCGTCATAGCGGCGATCGGAGTTGATGACGTGGGCGTTCGCGCCGTCGGAGCCCCACACGACCGGGCCGATCTCAGGCACGTCGCTCGGCCCGACGACCGCGGCGCCCGCGCCGTCGCCGAACAGGAACGCGGTCGAGCGGTCGGAGGTGTTCGTGTGGTGCGACAGCGTCTCGGCGCCGATGACCAGCACGTGGCGCGCGTGACCGGCACGGATGAGTCCGTCTGCCTGCGCGAGGCCGTAGCAGAAGCCCGCGCACGCCGCCGAGATGTCGTACGCGGCCGCGTGCGTCCCGAGTCGGTGGGCGAGGATCGGGGCGAGGCTGGGCGTGACGAGGCTGTGCGACACGGTCGAGACGATGATGCAGTCGAGGTCCTCGGCGGTCAGGCCCGAGCGTTCGAGGGCCTGGAGCGCGGCCGCGTACGACATCTGCTCGAGGTCCTCGCCCTCGGCGACCCAGCGGCGCTCGACGATGCCGGTGCGCTGCTCGATCCACTCCGGGGTGGAGTCGATCATGGTGCACATCTCTTCGTTGGTCACCACGCGGCTGGGGCGGTAGGCGCCGGTGCCGAGGATCTTCGCGTACGTGCCCTCGGTGGTCTTGATCTGGGTGCTCAATGGGAGACCTCCGTGGCCTGGGCGTTCTCGGTGGACGGATAGAGGCGCAGCAGCGGCTGGCCCGGGGCGACGGGGTCGCCGTCCTCGACGAGCCACTCCGTGAGCGTGCCGCCGTGGGGCGTGGTGACCGTGGACTCGTCGCGCAGGGTCGCGACGGTGCCGATGGCGGCGCCGGGCGGCAGCACGGCGCCCTCGACGATGCCCTCGGTCGGCGTGAAGTGGCCCTTGCCGGGCGAGACGACCAGGCGCCACGTCGGGGTCGCGTACAGGGCCGACGGGGTCGACGGCTCGCCGTGGCGCTGGACGAAGTCGATGGCGTCGTGGATCTGGTCGGGGGTCTTCAGCGCGAAGGTCTCGACGCCCTTGAGGTTGCGCTTGGCGATGCCGGTCAGCGTGCCGGCGGGCGGCAGCTCCAGCAGGCCGGTGACGCCGAGGTCGAGCATCGTCTCCATGCAGAGGTCCCAGCGGACCGGGTTGGCGACCTGGGCGACGATGCGGCGAAGCACCTCGCCACCGTCGGACACGACGGCGCCGTCGGCGTTCGAGAGGAGGCGTACGCGGGGGTCGTGGGTGGTGATCGCGGCGCTGAGGCGCTCGAGGTGGGCCACCGCCGGGGCCATGTGGACCGTGTGGAACGCGCCCGCGACCGACAGCGGCACGAGACGGGCGCGGTGGGGCGGGTCGGCGGCCAGCGCCGCGAGCTGCTCGACGGTCCCGGCCGCGACGACCTGGCCGGCGCCGTTGTTGTTCGCGGCGGTGAGGCCGTGCTTGTCGAGTGCGGCCAGCACCTCGGCGGCGTCGCCGCCGATCACGGCGGTCATGCTCGTCGGCGTCGCGGCCGACGCGGCGGCCATCTGGGCGCCGCGCTCACGCACCAGCACCATGGCCTGCTCGGCCGAGAGCGCGCCGGCGGCCGCGGCGGCGGTGATCTCGCCGACCGAGTGGCCCGCACCGACGCCGACGACGCGGAAGGCCTCGGCGGGGCTCGGGAACAGGGCGAGCGCCGCGACCATGCCGGAGGCCACGAGCAGCGGCTGGGCGATCGCGGTGTCACGGATGGTGTCGGCGTCGGCCTCGGTCCCGTAGTGGATCAGGTCGATCCCGCTGACGGCCGACAGCCACTCGAGGCGGGCGCGGAAGCGGGGATCCTCCAACCAGGGGGTGAGGAAGCCGGGGGTCTGGGCGCCCTGACCGGGCGCAACGATGGCGAGCACGGTTCAACCCTGCCCAATCGACGCGCCGGATGCGCGCACCGACATCACGAAAACGACACGGCGATGTTGTGGGGTTCCTACAAGGTCAGCGCAGCAGGCGCCCCAGCGTCAGCGCGATGCGCAGGACGTACGCGTCCCTCGCGTCGAACGGGCTGAAGCCGGTGACGTCGTGGATGCGCTTGAGGCGATAGCGCACGGTGTTGGCGTGGACGAACAGCGCCCGTGCCGATCCCTCCACCGAGGCCCCCTGGTCGAAGAACGACACCAGGGTCTCCAGCAGCCCTCCGCCGGCGTCGCTCAGCGGACCGAACACGTCATGGGCCAGCGCGCGCCGGGCGTGGCCGTCGCCCGCGAGCGCACGCTCGGGGAGGAGGTCGTCGGCGCGTACGGGCCGCGGCGCCTCGGGCCAGGCGACCGCCGCGCGGAGTCCGGACAACGCCGCGCGGGCGCTGCCCGCGGCGTCGACGAGGTGGTCGACGACGGGACCGACGACCACCGGACCCGGCCCGAAGTGCTCGAGCAGCTCGGCGACGGGGGAGACCGCGTCGCGGGCGAGCGCGTCGCCGCCCATCACCATCACCAGGCGATCGCCCTGGACCGCCGAGAGGAGGTCGAGCCCCGAGCGCTGGGCCCGGCGGCGCAGGCGCTCGCCGAGGCGGGGCTCGTCGGCGTCGGGAGCGGGGCCGACGGCGACGGCGACCGAGGAGGCGGTGGTCCAGCCAAGCGTGGACGCGCGCGACAGCACGGTCTCGTCGGACTCGCCGCGCACGAGCGCATCCACGACCAGCGCCTCGAGCCGCGCGTCCCACGCGCCTCGGGTCTCGGCGGCGCGGGCGTACACCTCGGCCGCGGCGAAGGCGAGCTCGCGGGAATAGCGCAGCAGGGCCTCGTGCGCCGCGGCACGGTCGCCGCGCGGGAGGACCTCCGAGAGCTGGGTCTCGACGACGTCGATCGTGGTGCGGACCAGCTCGACGGTGTGGTGGAGCGTGATGTGGCGGGCCAGTGCGCGCGGGGCCTGGGCGAACACCTCGAGGCCGGACGCCTCCGACTCTGGGTCGGCGAACCACTGCACGAACCCGTCGATGCCGGCGCGGGCGACGACCCCGACCCAGGAGCGGTTGTCGGCGTCGAGCGCGGTGAACCAGTCGTGGCGGCGCTCCATCTCGGCCAGCGTCGCGGTGGCGATCGTGCCGGACGCCGACGTCAGCCGCTTCGTGACGGCCTGGCGCTGCCGCGACGACAGCTGCGGCGGGCGTGCGCCCCGGGGCTCGGTCATGGAGTCGAGACTAGCGGGATCGCTAGGGTGGGTCCGTCCCTCGGACAGGGCACGGACCGCACGGTCCGGGCCGCGGGGGCCGGACGAGGAGGTGGGCGTGGATCCCGTCGACGCACTGCGCGAGATCGGCTTCTGGCTCGAGCGCTCGCGCGCCGACACCCACCGGGTGAAGGCCTATCGCCGGGCCGCCGACCAGGTCGCCGAACTGACCCCCGAGGCCCGCGCCGACCACCAGCGCGCGGGCGACTGGGGGTCGCTGCCGGGTCTGGGGCCCAAGACCGCGACCGTCGTCGGACAGGCGGTGGGCGGGGGAGTCCCGGCGTACCTGGAGGAGCTGAGGGCCGCGGGCGAGAAGCCGCTGGCGACCGGCGGCGAGGCGATGCGTACGCAGTTGCGCGGCGACCTGCACTGCCACTCGACGTGGTCCGACGGGGGCTCGCCGCTGGAGGAGATGATGCTGACGGCGCGTCAGCTGGGCCACGACTACTGCGCCATCACCGACCACTCGCCGCGGCTCAAGGTGGCGCGCGGGCTCAGCGCCGAGCGCCTGCGCGAGCAGCTCGCGCTGATCGCCGACCTGAACGACGCGATGGACGGATTCCGTGTGCTGGCGGGGATCGAGGTCGACATCCTCGACGCCGGTGGGCTCGACCAGGAGCGCGACCTGCTGGGTGAGCTCGACGTGGTCGTCGCGTCGGTCCACTCGAAGCTCCGCATGGACTCGGAGTCGATGACCCACCGGATGGTCACCGCCATCGCCAACCCCGCCACGAACGTCCTGGGTCACTGCACCGGCCGGCTGATCGAGGGGGACCGCGGCACCCGCCCGCCGTCGGACTTCGACGCCGAGATCGTGTTCGAGGCCTGCAAGCAGTTCCAGGTCGCCGTCGAGATCAACTCGCGGCCCGAAAGATGCGACCCGCCCGACGAGCTGTTGGCGCTGGCGATCGAGGTCGGCTGCTTCTTCTCGATCGACACCGACGCGCATGCGCCGGGCCAGCTCGACTTCCAGCAGTACGGCTGCGAACGTGCGGTGCGCCTCGGCGTCCCCGCGGAGCGGGTCGTCAACACCTGGCCGGTGGACCGGCTGCTGGAGTGGTGCGCGAAGGGCTGAGCCCGGCGTACGCCGCCTCTTTACCTGCGTGTAACCCGGGGACCCTAGGTTTTGGTCGTCCGACTCACGATCACTGAGGATCACCATGGCACACCGCCTTTCCCGCGCGGCCGTACGCACCCTTGCGATGGCCGCCGTCACCTCCCTCGCCCTCGTCCCCGCCGCCGGCGCCCGCGCCGCGACCGGTGACACCGTCGAGCTGACCATGCTCGCCACGACCGACACCCACGGCAACGTCCGCAACTGGGACTACTTCAAGAACGCGCCCTACAGCGACAAGCAGGGCGGCGCGATCGGCCTCGCCCAGGCCGGCGGCCACATCGAGAAGGTCCGCGCCGAGCGCGGCGCCGAGTCGGTGTTCGTCGTCGACAACGGCGACATCCTGCAGGGCACGCCGCTCGACTACTGGGCCGCGAAGGTGAAGCCGTTCACGACCAACGGCACCACCCACCCGATGGCCGGGGCGTTCAACGCGCTGAAATACGACGCACAGTCGATCGGCAACCACGAGTTCAACTACGGCCTCGACCTGCTGAACGCCTACAAGGGTCAGCTGAACTTCCCGCTGCTCGCCGCCAACGTGGTCGACGCGACGACCGGCAAGCCGGTCCATCAGGGCACGACCATCATCGAGCGCACTCCCAAGGGCGCCGACTCGCCCGTCAAGATCGGCGTCCTCGGCCTCACCACGCCCGGGTCGATGATCTGGGACAAGGGCAACCTCGACGGCAAGGTCAAGATCAACGACATGACCGAGACCGCGAAGGTCGAGGTGCCGAAGCTCAAGGCGGCGGGCGCCGACATCATCGTCGTGCTGTCCCACGCCGGCATCGGCCAGTCGTCGTACGCCCCCGCCGAGGGCCTCGGCCCGGAGAACCCGGTCGAGCAGATCGCCCAGGTGCCCGGCATCGACGCCATGGTCATCGGCCACACCCACCAGGACATCCCCGAGAAGCGCATCACCAACACCACGACCGGCAAAGAGGTCGTCATCACCCAGCCCTACCGCTGGGCAGGGTCGGTGTCCGACATGGTGTTCAAGCTGACCGACAACGGCCCGGGCTGGACGCTGGGCTCGATCCGCACGGCGAAGCTCGCCTCGCAGAACGCGCCGGAGTCGCAGGCCGTCCTCACCGCGACGGACGCGGCCCACAAGGCCACCGTGGCGTACGTGAACCAGGTCGTCGCCCGCTCCACCGAGGAGCTGCCCGCCGCGAAGTCGCGCTATGAGGACACCGCGATCCTCGACTACATCCAGATGGTGCAGACCAACACCGTCACGAAGGCGCTCGCGGGCGGCCAGTACGCCGGCCTGCCTGTCCTCTCGATCGCCGCGCCGTTCAGCCGCGAGGCCGTCTTCCCGAAGGGCGACGTGACCGTACGCGACATCGCGGGCCTCTACATCTACGACAACACGCTCGAGGCCGTGGTGATGACGGGATCGCAGGTGCGCGACTACCTGGAGTTCTCGGCGAAATATTTCGGTCAGGTGGCCCCGGGCGGAAAGTTCGACCCGGAGAAGGACACGTCGGTGACCTACAACGGTCAGCAGGTGTGGGACTACAACTACGACGTGTCCTCCGGCATCAAGTACGACATCAACGTCTCCAAGCCGGTGGGCCAGCGCATCGAGAACCTGACGATGCCCGACGGGTCGCCCGTCGCGGGTGACGCGAAGTTCGTGGTGGCCGTGAACAACTACCGCCGCTCCGGCGGTGGCGCCTTCCCGCACATCGCGAAGGCGCCGGTCGTCTACAACGCCCAGCTGGAGATCCGCCAGGCCCTGATCGACCACGCCGCGGCGAAGAAGGTCATCGACCCGGCCGACTTCTACGCCTTCAACTGGAAGCTGACCGGGACGGGCCTCGCGACGCCGACGCCCACGCCGACCCCGTCGGCCTCGGCCAGCCCGACCGCCGCACCGTCGGCGAGCCCGACGGCGTCGCCGGCGCCGACCGCGGCGCCCACTGCGGCTCCGAGCGCGGCCCCGACGGTGGCCCCGTCGGCGAAGCCCGCCCCGAAGCCGACCCCGACCGGACCGCTGGCCGACACCGGTGGCCCCGCGCTCGCGGTGCTGTTGACGGGCCTGCTGTCGGTGGCCGGCGGAGGCTGGCTGCTGCGTCGTCGCCGCTGACCATCATGCGCTCCGAGCGAGCGCGAGCGAGACCAGGAGCGCCCCCGCGGTTCACCTCGAACCGTGGGGCCGCTGTCGTGCTATCGGGCTATGGACAATGTGTCCGGATCGGCGCTCCCGAAGCCCTTTTGAGCCTTCTGAACGCCGATCTCTGCACATCGTCCAGAAGAGGGATTCGACTCGGCCGCGGGCGGCCTCGCTCAGCCAGCGTGGGGGCTTCGACTCGGCCGCGGGCGGCCTCGCTCAGCCAGCGTGACCACGAGGGTTCTTGGGACTCGCGCGCCCGGTGTCTGGAGGACCGATGAGCAACGCGGCCCCCGCAACCAGACCGGAACCGATCTGGTCACGAGGGCCGCGTTGCGAAGAGCGTCCGAAGGCACCGGATTGTGCGTGCGAGGCCGATCACGTCGCGGAGCGACGCCATCAGGTCAGGCCCCCGCCCCCTCCTGCTTCACGTTCGCGACGGCCGTCGGGTCGTCGATCCTGTATTTCGCGAAGGCCTCCGCCGGGGCGTCCTTGCGGTATTTCCCGTCGCGGGCCAGCGCGTCCAGCGTCGCGACCACGATGGATTCGGCGTCAGTGCGGAAGAAGCGACGGGCGGCCGCGCGGGTGTCGGCGAAGCCGAACCCGTCGGTGCCGAGCGAACGCCACGTCTGCTTGACGTAGGGCCTGATCTGGTCCTGCACCGCGCGCTGGTAGTCGCTGACCGCGATGACCGGGCCCTCGGCGCCCTCGAGACGCTGGGTGATGAAGGGCACCTTGTTCTCGGCCTCGGGGTGGAGGAAGTTGTCGTCCTCCACGTGGAGCGCCTCGCGCGCCAGCTCGTTCCACGACGTCACCGACCACACGTCGGCGTCAACGTGCCACTCGTCGGCGAGCAGCTGCTGCGCCTTGAGCGCGGCCGGAACCGAGATGCCGGACGCCAGGATCTGGGCCTTTGCGTTGCCCTTGTCGGCGGCAGGGCGGAACAGGTGGATGCCCTTGAGCAGGCCCTCGACGTCGAGGTCATCGGGCGCGCCGGGCTGTTCGGTCGGCTCGTTGTAGACCGTCAGGTAATACATGACGTCCTCGCCGTGCGGGTGGTCCTCGCTCGAGCCATACATGCGGCGCAGACCGTCCTGCACGATGTGGGCCACCTCGAACGCGAACGCGGGATCGTAGTGGACCACGGCCGGATTCGTCGCCGCAAGCAGCGGGGAGTGGCCGTCGGCGTGCTGCAGCCCCTCGCCGGTCAGCGTGGTGCGGCCGGCGGTCGCGCCGATGAGGAAGCCGCGCGTCATCTGGTCGGCGGCCGCCCAGATGAAGTCGCCGACGCGCTGGAAGCCGAACATCGAATAGAAGAGATAGACCGGGATCATCGGCTCGCCGTGGGTCGCGTACGCCGTGCCGGCCGCCGTGAACGACGACAGGGCGCCGGCCTCGGAGATGCCTTCGTGGAGCAGCTGGCCCTGGGCCGACTCCTTCCACGACAGCAGCAGCTTGCGGTCGACCGACTCGTAGTTCTGGCCCGCCGGGTTGTAGATCTTGGCGGTCGGGAACATCGAGTCCATGCCGAACGTGCGGAACTCGTCGGGCGCGATCGGCACGATGCGCTGGCCGATGCCCTTGTCGCGCATCAGGTCGCGGAGCAGGCGGACGAACGCCTGCGTGGTCGCCACCTTCGGCACCTTGTCGCCGTCCGGCTTGGCGAGCAGGGGCGCGTACACCTTGTCGGCCGGCAGTTCGAGCTTGCGCGGGTTCACGCGGCGGATGGGCGCGTACCCACCCAGCTTCATGCGCCGGTCGATCATGTATTTGATGACGTCGGAGTCCTCGCCCGGGTGGTAGTAGGGCGGGTTGTACGCGTCCTCGAGCTGCTCGTCGGGGATCGGGATCTTGATGCGGTCGCGGAAGGCCTTGAGGTCGGCCGTCGTGAGCTTCTTCATCTGGTGGGTGGCGTTCTTGGCCTCGAGGGCCTCGATCGTCCAGCCCTTGACCGTCTGGGCGAGGATCACCGTGGGCTGGCCGACGTGGTTGAACGCCGACTGGAACGCCGCGAAGACCTTGCGGTAGTCGTGACCGCCACGCGACAGGCCCTCGATCTCGTCGTCGGACATGTTCTCGACCATGCGCGCGAGGCGCGGGTCGTCGAAGAAGTGCTCGCGGATGTAGCCGCCCGACTCCGAGGTGTAGGTCTGGTATTGACCGTCGGGGGTCGTGTTCATCTTGTTGACCAGAGCGCCGTCGACGTCCTTGGCCAGCAGCGGATCCCAGTCGCGACCCCACAGCACCTTGATGACGTTCCAGCCGGCGCCGAGGAAGATCGACTCGAGCTCCTGGACGATCTTTCCGTTGCCACGGACGGGGCCGTCGAGCTGCTGCAGGTTGCAGTTGATGACGAACGTGAGGTTGTCGAGGCCCTCGCGAGCGGCGACGTTGATGGCGCCGAGCGACTCGGGCTCGCCCATCTCGCCGTCACCGAGGAAGGCCCAGACGTGCTGCTGGGAGGTGTCCTTGATGCCGCGGTTGTGGAGGTAGCGGTTGAAGCGCGCCTGATAGATCGCGGTCATCGCGCCGATGCCCATCGACACCGTCGGGTGCTCCCAGAACTCCGGCATCGAGCGGGGGTGGGGGTAGGACGACAGGCCCTTCCCCTCGCCGCGCGAGTGCTCCTGGCGGAAGCCGTCGAGCTGGTCGGCCGTCAGGCGGCCGAGCAGGAACGAGCGCGCGTAGATGCCGGGCGCGGCGTGACCCTGCACGAAGACGTGGTCACCGCCGCCGGGATGGTCCTTCCCGCGGAAGAAGTGGTTGTAGCCGACCTCGTAGAGCGAGGCGGCGGACTGGTAGGTCGCGATGTGGCCGCCGACCTCCAGGCCCTTGCGGTTGGCCTTGGACACCATGATCGCGGCGTTCCAGCGGATCGCGCGGCGGATCTGGCGTTCGAGGTCCTCGTCGCCGGGGAAGTAGGGCTCGTCCTCGGGGGCGATCGTGTTGATGTAGTCGCTGCTGCGCAGCGCGGGCAGCCCCACCTGGCGCTGCCGGGCGCGGTCGAGCATCTTCAACATCATGAAGCGCGCGCGGTTCTGTCCCGACGCATCGAGCAGGCCGTCGAAGGATTCGAGCCACTCCTGCGTCTCGTCGGGATCGATGTCGGGGAGCTGGAAGGCCGTGCCTTCAGCGGTGATCGCGGGACGCTCTCCTGGCCTGGCCATGCAGGACTCCTTAGTGGTGCTTCGACTGCGTGCTATCTCATCCATCTTTGCACTTCCAAGTGGTCGGTTCCACAGCGGGGCAAACGGTGGCCGGCATGCCCGGGGTACCACGTTCGGCTCGTGTCTGGCACGATTTGGAAGGAAGGCCGTGCGCGGCGTCGACTTGGCCGCGCACGACACCGACAGGGATTGTGAGGAACACGGGTGGGCACCAACGCAGGACCGGAGGGCGTCACGTCCGCCGCGGCGGAGAAACTGGGCCTGAAGCAGGGCATGGTCGTCCAGGAGCTGGGCTGGGACGACGATGTCGACGACGACCTGCGCGTCGACATCGAGGACGCCATCGACGGCGAGCTGGTCGAGGAGGCCATGGAGGCCGTCGACGCGGTGCTGCTCTGGTGGCGCGACGAGGACGGCGACCTGGTCGACGGTCTCGTCGACGCGCTGACCGACCTCACGTCGGGCGGCTTCATCTGGCTGTTCACCCCCAAGGTCGGCCGCGAGGGTCACGTCGACCCGGCCGACATCGCCGAGGCCGCCGTCGCTGCCGGCTTCTCCCAGACGAGCACGACATCGGTGTCGCGCGAGTGGGCCGCCACGAAGCTCGTGCGCCCCAAGGGCGGCCGCAAGTGACGCCGACGGACGTGGGGTCCGTGATCGAGCCGTTCGAGGGCACCAACCAGTACGGCCAACAGACCGCCATTCCGGGCGACTCCTGGTGGCTCCTGTTCTTCTATCCGTACGCGTTCACCGGCATCTGCAGCTCCGAGCTGCGGGCCCTGCGTGACCTGCGCCCCCAGTTCGAGGAACTCGGCTGCCGCATCGCGGCCATCTCGTGCGACGCGATGTTCTCGCTGCGCGTGTTCGCCGACACCGAGTCCTTCGGCTGCAACCTCATCACCGACCACTGGCCGCACGGCGAGATCGCCCGCCGGTTCGGCGTGTTCGACGAGCAGACAGGCGCTGCCGTACGCGGGTCCTTCCTCATCGACCCGAGCGGCACGGTGCGGTGGACGACGGTCAACAATGTGGGGACGGGCCGCGACATCCCCGACCACCTCGACCAGATGAAGCGGCTGCGGGGCGAAGACGGGGACCGTTGGGAGGACTAGGGTCGCCGAACCAATCACTGCAGCACCCACCACGGCACGTGGGAGGACAGTCAGATGAGCGGGAAGAACGTCTGGTTCATCACCGGGGCGAGCCGCGGGCTCGGCATCCACATCGCGCAGGCCGCGCTCGCAGCCGGCCACGAGGTGGTCGCCACGGGTCGTGACGCCGACCGGGTGCTGGCTGCGGTGGGCGACCACGAACGGCTGCTCACGGTGGCGCTGGACATCACCGATCCGGCCGCGTGCGGCGCCGCCACCCGTGCGGCGGCGGACCGGTTCGGCCGCATCGACGTCCTGGTCAACAACGCCGGCAACTTCTATGCCGGATTCTTCGAGAACATCAGCCCCGAGCAGTTCCGGGCCCAGATGGAGACCAACTTCTTCGGGCCGCTCAACGTCACCCGGGGCGTGCTGCCGACCATGCGCGCCCAGCGCGCGGGGCAGGTCATCACGATCTCGTCGATGGCCGGCCTGATCGGGCAGGAGTTCTGCGCGGCGTACGCGTCCTCCAAGTTCGCCCTCGAGGGATGGATGGAGTCGCTGCGCTTCGACGTGGAGCCCTACGGCATCGCGACGATGCTGGTCGAGCCGGGTTTCTTCCGCACCGAGTTGCTCGTCGAGGGAGCGTCGACCATCTGGCCCGAGCTGAAGGTCGACGACTATGACGAGCGCACTGCGCAGACGATCGAGGCCTGGTCGGCGATGAACGGCCAGCAGGGTGGAGATCCGGCCAAGCTGGGCCGGGCGCTGGTGACGCTGTCCGACTCGGGGGACATGCCGCTGCGCTTCGTCGCCGGGGCGGACGGCATGGCGAGCGCGGAGGAGAACCTGCGGACCATCCAGGGCCAGATCGACGCACACCGGGAGCTGTCGGCGTCGCTGGACCTCGACGCGTGAGGTGGCTCCGCCAGGGCGGCGACACACGGTGGACCTCCGTAGAGAGTTTGAGAACCCCTGCCCACACCTGAAAACCCTGTCTTTGCGCAGGTCACGAGGCTTCTACGACCACGACCATCGCTCCTCGGAGCCTACCGTTTCCGACTCCAGGGGTCGAGTGGTGCGATCACTTGGGATGGCTCAAACCCTGCTACGGCCCGAGCAGGTCGACAATCTGGTGGCGCAGTACCGCGAGGGCGCGACGCTCGTGGAGTTGGCATCCGTGTTCGGAGTGAACCGCCGCACGGTCGCCACCCACCTCACCCGTCGGGAGGTCACCATCCGCCGCGGTCGGTTCGATCCGTCCCGCATCCACGAAGCAGCCGACCTCTACCTCAGCGGGTTGACGCTGGTAGAGGTCGGCATGAAGGTCGGGGCGGGGCCTCAGGCGGTCCGGCAAGCGCTCGCATCGCACGGTGTCGTGATCCGACCTGGTGGCCGCCGTTCTCGGATCAAAGCAGCCGCTGCCGTGGGCAGTTGAGCCTAGACACGAAGATCTGGCTCATGCGTGCTTGCCTCGGCGAGCGAGTCGTGGCGCTGGCGACGACGGATCGCAGCCTCGCGCAGGCGCGCGCGGATGAGCAGAACGACGCTCACGGGTCCCATGACGATGAACTTCAGTGCGTTCCAGCAGGCCCACAGCACGATGAGGTGGAGCCAACCGGGGCCACCGTCGGCTGCCGAGCCAGAGCACACGCTGGCGATCAGGATGTACGGAAGCGGACCAGCATCGCGGGCATCCCCCACTTGAGTCCGCGACGGGTGCGGACAGCAGCGAGCAGCCGGTTGCTCGGCATGTAGCGGTGCAGATAGTCGCGAGTGCGAACGCTGAGCGTCCAGATAAGGCGGAACATGACGGCCTCTTGTCACACGTGTTACTCCGTCGAGGAGGCAGAACGTGTGTGAGTGCCCGAAGGCCGTCCCGGAGGACCCGCAATATGAGGAGAACCTGCCTCATCATCCACTGTACGCCGGGGTCGGCGTTCACGGAACCCTTGGGCTCCCGCGTCGCCGCGCGCACCTCTCTGTAGGAGTGAGAGGACCCGACGATGACGAACCTGAGCCACGTAGTCCAGGACGAGCGCACAGCACGGATGCTGCTGTCGATGACCGTCGAACCAGAGGACGCCGTGACAGGCCGTCTCCTGGGCGAGCTGGGGGCGTTTGAGCTGCTTCGGCTTGCTGAGCGTGATGACGCGGTGCCGGGCCTCAGTGCTGTTGACGCTCAGGTGTGGCGCGCCCAGTTCGAGCGCTCAGACGCTCGGACACTTGGGCAGCGCATCGTCGACGCCGAGCGCGCTGGCATCGGCACCCTGATCCCCGGCGACGGGGAGTGGCCATCCGCACTCGACGATCTTGGCGACCGGCGGCCATACGTCCTGTGGACTCGTGGCACGACATCTTTCCTCGCGCGACCACTCGATGATCTCGTCACGATCACCGCGGCGAGGGCCGCGACTTCATACGGCGAGCACGTCGCCGCGGAACTGGCCTCCGATCTCGCCAACGCGGAGCGGATAGTCGTGGCCGGCGGCGCGTACGGCATCGAAGGGGCTGCCCATCGAGCGGCGCTGGCATCCGACGGCGACACGATTGCAGTCGTGGCGAACGGCGTTGATCGCCCCTACCCAATCGGTCACCGTGAACTTCTTGAGCGGGTGGCTGACCTCGGCCTCCTGGTCAGCGAGGTTCCACCAGGCGCGGTTCCGACGCGCCACCGCTTCATTGCACGGGCGCGGTTGATGGCCGCGCTCTCCACAGCGACTGTCGTTGTCGAGGCCGGAGCTCGCTCAGGATCAATGAAGGTGGCAGAGCGCGCCCAAGAGTTGGGGCGGATTGTTGGCGCGGTACCCGGTCCGGTGACCAGCGCAACAAGCGCAGGGCCGCACCGCCTGCTGCGCGACAAGGACTGCGCCGTCATCACCGATGCTGCTGACCTCTACCGCGCGTTGGAGACCCGCGACGTCGAGCGCGGGAGTTCTGCATCTCTGTTGATGCCTGAACGCACAGTCAGCAGCGCTCGGGAAGTGCGGCAGCTGTAGGCCGCTGTCTCAGATCGCGCTACGAGCGGATGCGATCACGGGCACGCTCGCGCGCGCGGAGTCGCAGTCTGTCGCGAACTTCATCGTGGATCGTGTTTGATGTCTGTTCGGCAGTCTCTGCTGACACGACCAGCGCATATCGGATGGTGTTACCGGCACGGAGTCGTTGGGCATCGTCCATGCACTCGACGTGGATCGGGAAGGCATCGCCATCTACGAAAAACATCGAGCGGGTGCCCTGCACGATCTCGTGTTGAAGGCTGCCTCGCCGCACGGCGTTGTGCTCTGCATCGGTTCGGTCTCCACCCGCCAGGGTCGTGTCCGGCGTGCTGAAGTAGACCTTGGCGCTGCGGTACCGAGTGAGCTGGCCGACCGTTGGAGCCATGAATGCCAGCGTGATGGTGAAGCGGTGCCATTCCGCTTTCGCTCGGAGTGAGGGAGGCAGTGGGAAGCCGTAAGTATGGCGCTCGTTCCGTGCGATTTGACCGCCGGCAACGAGGACCGCTCGGTTGGATGCGGCTTCGCCGAGTCTGCTGAGGTCGAGGCGACCGTAGCCGAGCAGAGCCGTCAGCTGCCGCCGAGCGTCCTGGCCATTGAGACCACGACCGTTGCGCAGGCTGTTCTCCCAGGCGCCCCAGCTGCTTGCATGGGCAAGGAGGGCACGCACGAGCAGCGGGTGGTACTGCGGATCAGGAAGGGGTGCGTCTTCGGGGTCGCGGTTGTCGGACTCAAGGAGGTCAAACAGCCTGCTGGCTTCACGGGTGACGAGCGCGGTCGCGTTACTGGTGCCGTTCGTGAACACCGTGCTGTTGGTAGCACCGCCTCGTCCCGGAGCGGCCACCTGCAAGCCGGGTCCCGTCGCGGCGGTATGAGCCAGGCCGACGGCAACGTCAGTCTGACCGGGCAGGACGATGGGGCGCGTGTAGAGGGCGCGACCTCCGGAGTGATGAAGGTCCGGCTTGACCGACCGATCGACGCCGGGCCCAACAGACCCATAGTGTGCGGGAGCGTCCGGGTGGGTGATGTCCCATACCGTGTCCGGAACCTCGATCTCACCGAGGCCGTCTGAGTGCGTGGCGCCGACGGTGAGGGCGTTCAGGGCGTCGCCAGGCGGAAGGATGCCGCGCAGCAGCGCCGTCTCGAAGCCGTCCCGCATTGCAGCCAGGCGAGCGGCCTCGGTGTCGTGCGCGGCATCGGCGGGGATCGTGAACTCGTCGGTGTGGTTGCCCGCGCTGACGACGAACAGCAGATTGTACGAGTGGGCGAGCCAGTCCAGCAGGCGCCCGACGGGGCTCATTCGGCGCGTGAGTGCTCGCGTCTGCGCGCCAATGGACAGGTTCACAACCCGGACGCTCGGCGCTGCGGCAGGTTGGTTCCCCTCGCCTTTCACAATCCGTCTGATTGCGCGGTGAAGGACGTCGGTGAGCAGACGATTTGGGACTACCTGCTCGTGTCCAGGCATGAACTCGTGGGGCTGCAGGATCGGTCGTATGTAGAGCGGACGATCAAGCGGTGGACCGCCATCAGTGAGGTCGCCGTGAATGATGAGTGACGCCATGGCGGTTCCGTGGTGGCGAGCCGCGACGGGGTAGTTCTCACCGATCTCATCAGGGTCATCGATCGAGAGCCGACCTTGGAGCGCGTCGTGGTTGGTGAACGGCAGCCCGTCGAGCAGCGCGATCCGAGGCTTGCCTTCGATTCTGTCGCTGCGAGCAAGTTGGGTTTGAGCAACTGGCTCAAGAGTCCCTGGCGCAACGCTCATCGGGGTGAAGGGGCTGACGAACATGACATCATCAGTCGTGAGGAGCCGAATGGCCGAAGCTCCGTTGGTCAACACGGACTGGACCTGCTGGATCGGGAGTTCAGCCAGGAGCGCGTGGTACTCGATCTCTCCGATCTGCGAGCGATCCAAGACTCGCCCGGCGCTGGAAGTGATGACTTCCTCGACGTGCGCCTCGGCAGCCGCACGCTGGGCGGCATCACGCCTGTGCCAGAGCTCGACTTCGACGAGGACGGTGCTTACTGACTGACCGACCATGCTGAGAGTCTCTTCCCAGCGCTCTCGTAGACCAGTCTCACGGATGCGGTCCTCAGCGCCCCACCGACGTATCGCTGTCAGTTGCTGGAAGGCCGTCTTGAACTTGCCGAGCCCGTGCTCGAACGACGCGGACGGGTCGGCCTGCCATTGAGCGAAGAGCCGGAGTAGTTCGTCGATCGCTTTGGTGTTGGACATGACCAGGTACAGCGAGTGCGTGACGCGCTTGTCGGTCCGTCCAGCTTCACACTCCCTCATGTGGAAATCGTCGTCGGGGTCAGATTGATCCCCGAGAAGCTCAGACAGAAACTCCAGGCCATCGATCCGGTTGATCGCGTTGCGGAAGTCCTTGACGCTTCCCGCCAGATCAAACACGACCACGAGTGCGGGGTCGATCTCCTCTGGGGTGTCTGCGCTCAGACGGGCACGTTCGGCTTCGAAAGCCGCGGCCAAGTCCTTGAACTGAGGAGTCAGGCGTTCACCTTGTCGCCCAGCGCCCGGCCTTGACAGACGTGGAAGATCACGCGGGGTCTGAGTTGGCCGCGCTACAACCTCCGCCGGCCCGAACGCAAGGAGCGGTCTACGCTCAACTGTCACCCTGCCGCCTGACCTCGGCGGTGTTCAAGCCGTTCTTGCACGATCCGGCGGATGTTGTCATCCGGAAGTTCCAGTACCGCACGGCGGCGCACATCAAGTGCGAACTCTTCCAACTCGGCGAAGCTCGCGCCGGCCAACTTGTCAGCGAGGGTCCGAGGAGCGAAACCGAGGTCGCCTCCGAGGCGCTCAGCGAGACGTTCGAGGAATCTCGTCGCCTGTGCGCGGCTAGGCGCTCCCAACTCCGTCCGAATCTGGAACCGTCTCCATGCCGCCCGATCCAGCAGCTCGCCGTGGTTCGTTGCGCCAACGAGGATCACGTGGGGTGGCAGTCTGTCGATTTGGAGCAGCAGCGTCGACACCACTCGCTTGATCTCGCCGGTCTCATGCTCGTCCGCTCGCTCTTTGGCGATGGTGTCCAGTTCGTCGAAGAACAGCACGCAACGGCGAGTCCGCGCGAACTCAAAGGCGTTGTCAAGCCGTGCGGCCGTTTCGCCGAGGAAACTCGACATCACACCTTCGTAGCGGATCACGTAGAAGGGAAGCATCAGTTCTGCCGCGATCGCTTCGGCCACACTCGTCTTCCCGTTTCCAGGCGGGCCGGACAGCAGAAGGCGGTTGCGCGGCTCAATACCGTAACTACGCAGAAGTTCCGCGCGCTTCTGCTCCTCGATCAGTTCGGTAACGACTCGCTGCGGGACCGGTGCAAGTTCGAGTTCATGTAGCCGACGGTTCGGTACGACCTCATGCACGAGATCGCGGATCGCCGCTGCTCGGTCGTCACGGACGGGTCCCTGCCCCGTCGTCGTGATGAGTTGCGAGAGCCGATCAGCGAGAAGATGATGCTGGTTGGCGCGCTCTTCGGCGATGACCGACTCAACCAGCACCTTGAAGCGTTCCCGATCACCGCGGCGTTCGGCCTCGACGAGGTCTAGGAGTAGATCAGCGCGCGCCATCGTCCCGCCTCCTTCAGCCGTGTCGTCATGTGGGTTCAAGTCTACTGGCGTGTGGCTCCGAGGCTACTTGGCCGCGCCGACATTCGACCGTCCGCACCCTGGAGCCGCCACTGGCCCTACAGCGCCCGCGACGGACCGCCTCTTGACGGGCTCCGAACCACATGAGCATCATCCAGGGCTTCAGCGGCCACTCGCGCTTGGTCGAGCGCGGCGCGCGCCCTTGCGGCGTCGATCTTCTGTGCGGCCGACTCGGGCGGGGCTCCGAGCGGTGCGTCGTCGGTGATGCGGTAGCGGTCTCGGTAGGCGGCGACTACGCGGGCGGCCTCGCGCCAGGTCGCCGCTCGTCGTCGGTCGTTCGGCTGCGCTCCAAGGGCCTTCGTCCACGGCACGCTCTCGGTCAGCGCGCCGTCGAGTACGGCGTCGGCGCGTGCCTCGATCAGCTCCTCTCGCTCGTCGAGCGCTGCTCGCATCTCGACGTCGATGACTCCATGCGCCTGTGCAAGGAGGCCGGCGATGAGTCGCGGTGGCTTGCGAGTCCTGCCGGAGCCTGCGGGACGCGCTGTCGCACGCTCCACCCGGTAATGAAGGACGGCGGCGATGTCGTCGGCGTCGCTGAACCCGCGCGCGGCGACGAGGCGGGGCAGGAGCGTATCGACGTTGTGGTGGTTGGCTTCGGCGCGGCGCAGTTCGGCCGTAAGCGGGCCAAACGCCTCGGACTCGATGGCGCTCTCGGCCTGGTCCTCGGTGAGCCCGGAGCCCCGGACGAGGGTGGCCCAGCGGTCGTGTTGAGCTGCGGCGGCGATGGTCTCGTACTCGGCGGCGAGTTGAGCGATGGAGCCCCACTGTTCCTGTTCGGCCACGATGGTCTCGTGCTCCGAGAGTTCGCCCCCGCTGTGCTGCAGAACGCCGTACAACACGCTTCGCGCCGTAGCATGCGGATCGTCGCCGGGGTACGGCTGCGCATGGTCGTCTGCGCGGTCGAGAGCCACGTAGGCGTGGTTCGAGTGCCGTCCTCGGGTCATCGCGACGTAGAAGGTCTCTCTGGTCGAGGTCGGTTCGACCAGTACGTGCGCAGTGTCGGTCGTGACGCCTTGGGCGCGGTAGGCGGTGACTGCGTAGCCGAGGTCGAGGTGCTGGGCGACGTAGTCGGCGGGGAGCACGATCGACTCGCCACGGCCTGGGCCGGCGGGGCGCACGGTCACTGATCCGTCGGGGCGCACTTTCGTGATCGTCCACCTGTTCCCGTTCTGCACCCACGAGAACCGGGTGCGCAGCTTCCGCTCGTTCTTCCGCGTGATCACCGTGTCACCCACAGCCGCTTGCACGCCGCCGTTCAGCGTGACTTCGCCTCGGAGCGGGTTCACGACATCGGCGAGGATGAGCTCGGTACGGGCGCGCAGGTTCAGCGCTGCAACCGCTTCGCCGGAGTCCGAGACCAGGATCGACTCGATCCCGGCTTCACGGTCCGCCCTCCACGCCTCGTAGGCGCGGGCGGTCATGTCGTCGGTGGTGCCGCCGATGATCCGGTCGGCGTCCTGGTAGACATCGATCACGTCGGGTTCTCCGAGGCGGAGGCGTAGCGATGCGGTCTTCTCCCATTCGTGCGTGAAGCGGTGGATCGTGGAAAGCTCCGGGGTGTCAGGGCGGTCGCCGGCGAGGAGCCCGAACGCACCTGCCGCTGCCGGGGATTGGAGCTGCCCGTAGTCGCCGACGAGCAGAATCTTCGCGCCGGCTTTCGCCGCAGCCCCGGTGATGCGGTCGAGTGAGAGGGTGCCGGCGAGGCTCGCCTCGTCCACGATCACGAGCTGACCCGTCTGGAAGGTGCTGCCGGTCATGATGTGTAGCGTCCACCACCGTGCAGTGTTCTCGGTCTTGATCCCGAGATCTCCGGCGAGCACTTCCGCAGCGACCGCTGACGGGGCGAGTCCGACCACGGAGCCGGTGCCGTGCTGCTGTTCCCAGGCGGTGCGGAGCGCGAGCATCGCGGTCGTCTTCCCGGTGCCGGCCGGGCCGACGAGGAGATCGAGCTGACGGCCTGAGACCGCGATCCGTGTGAGCGCGTCGGCCTGGTCAGAGCCGAGCATCCGCCCCTCCCTGTCCGGGCGTCTCGTGACCTTCTCGATGAGGGCGAGCGGGAGCTCGGGGCCGGTCAGGGTTCGGGAGCGTTCGAGGAGCCGCTTCTCCGCATCGAGCAGCGCCTCGGAGGAATACAGGATGCCGTGGCGGGGGCGGAACGCGCTCGACCCATCCGGACGCTGGAACCGGGCCGGCGTCGACGCGAGTTCCGGCGGAGTCAGTCGCAGCGAGGCGTGTTCGGCGGCATCGACGACCATCCCGCTGACGGCCTCGCGATCCCGTGTTGTCGCGAAGCGATACTCCATCGTCTGCCGTGCGGCCTCGGCGGTCCGGTTCCAGCGGTGCCAGGTCGACCGCTTCTCACCAACGGCCTCCATCACGGCGCGGCCGATCTTCTCGATCTCATCCAAGGGAAGGTCGTCGGCGCGCAGCACCCGTGCGGGTGCTGCCGGGATCGCCTCTCGCACCCATTCCGACGCGTCCCGCCCCAGCAGTGCTGTGGCGCGCTTGCGCCACTCGGTCGTGAGGTCGGCAAGGGATCGCACCTGCTTCTCGGGCCTGGTGGACAGCGTGGCTTGAGCACGGAGCTTGATGATCGCCGCGGCCGAGGGCTGCCGCCCATGCTTCTCGACGTATTCCGCGATGAGGCGATCTTTCTCGGCGTCGATCTGGCGGGCGCGGGTGGAGAACTCGAGCACGAGCTCTTCCGGCACCGTCGAGATCGCCCAGGCGGGGTTGCGGTCGCGGCCGCGATCCCGCGCCTCCCACTCCACTCCGAGCAGTCGGGTGAGGTGGTCGGCGATGATCGCCTCGTGCAGTTCGGAGAGCGCGACGGTCGCGGCGTGCATCGGCCGCCCATCCAAAGACCGCCACCGCCCGTCCAGCGTGGTCTTCACTTTGTTCGACACGACGACGTGCGTGTGAAGGTGAGGGTCGGAACTACGGGAGTCGTAGTGGTCATAGGCGGTCGCGGCGAGACCGAAGGTATCGACCTGCGCGACCGCTCCACCGTCGGCGCCGGTCATGCCAACACGGGTCGCGGCGACTTCTCGTTCCATGAAGTCGATCACCTCGGCGATCGCCGCGTGATGCGCTTCGGCGATGAGCGCCTGGGTTCCGGCGTCAGCGACCGCCCACAGCACCGACGCCGACTTCGGCAGCGAGAACGTGTAATCGTATCCCGCGACGGCCTTCCTCGTTCCGCGTCCGTGTTCTTCGGCCTCGATCTCGGCGATCGCTTCCGCACGCGAGGCCGGGCCGAGATCCGCGTCAAGAGCCTCGACACGCTCGGCGATGCGCTCGGCCGGGGTCTTGTACACCGGGTAGGCGCGGCCGAGCGGGTCGCCTGTCACCGGGTCGCAGCCCATCCCGATGAGGAGCTGGAGCTGCTGCTCCGATACCTCCTCGCCGGGAGTGATGCGACCTTCGCCGAGCTGGGCGAGGCCAGAGCCGAGCCAGCTGCCGGGAGGATTCCCGACCTCGGCATAGTAGCGAGTCAGCGGCGTCGAAAGGCTCCGGTCGCCGTCGCCTGCAACGACGGAGCGCAGCAGATACTTGTAGCCGTCACCGGCGCTCATCACGCGCATCGTAACCGTCACATCCGATAGGTAGGAATCCGAGGCTTGGCTCAAGCCCTGAGCTCCAGACGGCTTCCATCTTGTTGCCGAGAGCACTGGAGGGGAACGGGGTAGATCCGGGAGCAAGGAGGCAAATGCGTTTCGGAGTCATGCGAACCAATATGAACGTTAGGTGTCAGCTGGCGAGTTGCTTTCCAGAGCGCGGGCTCAACGGCAGACTTGGTGGGATGGGACTCCCTGATTCAGTTGCGTCTCGCCCATTCCCGGGTTCATCGGGACGGGTCTTCCTCGTGTTCCTGCGGCTCGGGTTGACGTCGTTTGGCGGGCCGGTCGCTCACCTCGGCTATTTCCGCACCGAGTTCGTCGAGCGGCGAGGATGGCTCAGTGACCGCGCCTACGCGGATCTCGTCGCGCTGTGCCAGTTCCTGCCCGGGCCGGCGTCGAGTCAGGTCGGCATGGCGATCGGCCTGCAGCGCGCCGGTATCCTCGGCATGCTCGCCGCCTGGGCCGGCTTCACGCTCCCCTCAGCCATGCTGCTTTTCGCTTTCGCGCTCGGTATCGGCGCGAGCGGGGATCTCTCGCAGGCGGGCTGGGTACTCGGTTTGAAGGCGGCTGCGGTCGCGGTAGTCGCCCACGCTGTGCTCGCCATGGCAAGATCGCTCACCCCCGATGCTCGTCGCGCGACGATCGCGGTCGCGGTCATGGTGCTCGTGCTGCTCGTGCCGGGCCCGCTCGCGATGCTTGGTGCCATGATCGCCGCGGGCATCGCCGGGTTGCTGTTCCTTGCGCGCACCGCGCACACCGGGGCACCCGCCAGGACTGAGGATCGATTTCCGGTGCGCCTGCACCGGGGCGTCTCGATCGGCTGCCTGATCGCGTTCGCCCTGCTGCTGGTGACCCTCCCGATCCTCGCAACAGCGACAGGAGATGCGGCACTCAGTCTGTTCGACCTCTTCTACCGTGCGGGCTCGTTCGTGTTCGGGGGCGGCCATGTCGTGCTGCCGCTCCTGCAGGCGGAGACGGTGCAGACAGGGCTCGTAGAGCCCGGCGCGTTCCTGGCCGGGTACGGAGCCGCGCAGGCGGTGCCTGGTCCGTTGTTCACGTTCTCCGCTTTCCTTGGCGCGGTCACGACGAGCGGCCCCTCGGGGGCGCTCGGAGCATCGATCGCCCTCGTCGCGATCTTCCTCCCCTCGGCCCTCCTCATCATCGGCGTACTGCCGCTCTGGAATCGGCTGCGCCGAGCCCCGAGGGTGCAGCGAGCGCTGAAGGGCGTGAATGCGGGAGTCGTCGGCCTGCTCGCGGCGGCCCTGTACGATCCGGTGTTCAACGAGGGCGTCGCCGGACCGCACTCTCTCGTAATCGTCGCAGTGGCATTCGTCGCACTGACCGCGTGGAAGGCTCCCGCCTGGGCGGTGGTGCTGGGAGCTGCTGGGCTGGGGGCGCTGCTGCTCTGAACCACGCCCTCGGCCGAGACCGAAGCAGGCTGAGGCAAGGCCCGCCTGCGATGCGCCGACGCCCGCGATCTGCGAAGCTTGCAGCGTGAGACGAGTTTCTGCCGCAGCCAAGGCGTATCCGCTGGTGTTCGCGACCCTGCTGATCGCGATGGTCGGCCTGATCCTGCTCACCACCCCTGCCCGAGAAACCGCCCCGTGGCTCGTCGGCGCGTATGCGCTGGCGATCGCAGCGTGGGAGGCGGTCGGCATGATCCGCCAGCTCCTCAAAGGCCACGCCGGGCTCGACATCCTCGCGGTCACCGCGATCACTGCGGCTGTGCTCGTCGGTGAGCCGTGGGCCGCGCTCGTGGTCGTGCTCATGCTCACCGGCGGCGCGGCCCTCGAAGACTACGCTGAGAACCGCTCCAAGCGCGAGCTCACCGCGCTGCTGCGCAAAGCCCCGCAGCAGGCCACCAGGCTGCTGCGCGACGAGGCCGCCCCGGCGGGCCGCTCAACCCTCGAGGCGGTCGCCGAGGACGTGCCGGTCGAAGCCGTCGAGGTCGGCGATCTGCTGCTTGTACGGCCCGGCGCGCTCGTACCGGTCGACGCGGTGCTCGTGTCAGAGCATGCTGTGCTCGATGAATCCTCGCTCACGGGTGAGAGCCTGCCGGTCGAGCGCGTGGCGGGCGAGCGCGTCTCCAGCGGAGTGGTGAACGGTGCGAGTGCGGTCACGATGCGGGCTGTCGCGCTCGCCTCAGACAGCGAGTACCAGCAGATCGTGCGTCTGGTCGAGCAGGCCGCGGGCAGCAAGGCGAAAGTGGTGCGGCTCGCCGATCGCTATGCGGTGCCGTTCACGGTACTCTCGCTCGTCATCGCGGGCGTTGCATGGGTGGCCAGCGGGGAGGCGGTCAGATTCGCCGAGGTGCTGGTGGTCGCAACGCCGTGCCCCCTGCTGATCGCCGCACCGGTCGCGTTCCTCGGCGGCATGAGCCGGGCTGCGCGCTTCGGGCTTATCGTGAAGGGCGGCGGCACTCTCGAACAGCTCTCGCGGGTACGCTCCGCGGCGTTCGACAAGACCGGCACCATCACGACCGGGCGGCCCGTGCTCGAACGCATCCTTGCTGAGCCCGGCTTCGACGAGATGAGCGTGCTCCGGTTCGCCGCATCGGCCGAGGTGTACTCGTCCCACGTGCTCGCAGAATCGGTCGTCGCGGCGGCCAAGCAGCACGGATATCCGCTGCTGGAAGTGCTCGGAGCCGAGGAGCTCGGAGCCGAGGAGATCGCCACCAACGGCGTCGCCGCGCAGTTCGCGTCCGACAGCACAAACGGTGCGGTGGCGACGGTACGGGTAGGCAAGCCCTCCTGGCTCCGCGAGTTCGCCCCGACCCTCGCGCTCGCCTCGCTGGAGCCCGGGGAGCTCGCGATCTACGTCGCCGTCGACGACCGCTTCGCGGGCGCGATCGTGATGCGCGACCAGACGCGGGACGAGGCTGCGCAGGCGCTCCACGAGCTGCACGGGCTCGGGATCGAACGCACGCTCATGGTCACCGGCGACGTGGCGACCACTGCCGAGCCGATCGCCGCGAGCCTCGGCATCGACGAGGTGCACGCCGAGTGCCGGCCCTCCGACAAAGTACGCATCGTGAGCACGGTGCAGCCCAGGCCGCTCATCATGGTCGGCGACGGCCTCAACGACGCCCCGGTGCTCGCCGCTGCCGATATCGGTTTCGCGATGGGGGCTCGGGGCGCGACCGCCGCGAGCGAGTCCGCCGACATTGTGAACCGGTACGACACCCTCGCTTCCCTCCCCCTGGCGGTACGCGTGGGAAAGGACACGGTGCGGATCGCTCTCCAGAGCATCTGGCTCGGCATCATCATCAGCGTGGGTCTCATGCTCGTCGCAGCGTTCGGGTTCCTTCCCGCGTTGATCGGGGCCTGGCTCCAAGAAGTCGTCGACCTCGTCGCGATCCTGGGCGCGCTGCGCGCCGTCGGCCCGCGCGCCGAGCGCAAACTCAAGGCGTCGCGAGCCAACGCAGACGGCGCACAGCGCACACCGCTGACAGGCCGAGAGAGCCAGCGAACCCACTGAGAATCACTATGGAGGCACCGAGCCATGGCTAGAAAAACAGCACCCCAAGCCCATCCCGGCGAACCTCACGACCGGGGCACCGGCCAGCGACTCAACTGGCTGCGCGCCGGGGTACTGGGAGCGAACGACGGCATCGTCTCGACCGCTGGCGTCGTGATCGGTGTCGCAGCGGCGACCCCGAACAACGTTCTCGCGATCGCCACGGCAGGAATCGCCGCAGTGGTCGCTGGCGCATTCTCGATGGCCGGAGGCGAGTACGTTTCGGTGAGCACCCAGCGCGATACCGAGAAGGCGCTGATCGCCAAGGAGAAATGGGAAGTCGAGACCATACCTCAGGAAGAACTCGAAGAACTCGCCGGCTTCTACCGTCAGCGTGGGCTCTCGGACGACCTCGCGCATCAGGTCGCGGTCGAGCTCACCGCGAAGGACGCCCTCGCAGCCCATGCAGAGGTTGAACTTGGAATCGACCCCGAAGAGTTCACCAGCCCCTGGGCGGCGGCTGTCTCGTCATTCGTCTCGTTCGCGCTGGGAGCGCTCATCCCGCTCGTAATGATCCTTTTGCCATTCGGCGAGAATCGCGTCTGGATCGCCGCGGTTGCAGTGGTGATCGGCTTGTTCCTCACCGGCTGGATCAGCGCCGCCCTCGGCGGGGCCCCGCGCGGCCGGGCCATCCTCCGGAACGTGGTGATGGGCTCAGCGACGATGATTGCGACTTACCTCATCGGCCTGCTCTTCGGCGTCGCTGTTGGCTGAGCGGAGACGACCGCTGAACCCAGCTGACCGTGAAGGTGGCGTTCACCCATGACTTATGTAATCGCCCAGCCCTGTATAGACGTCAAGGACAAGGCCTGCGTTGAAGAGTGCCCGGTGGACTGCATCTATGAAGGCGAGCGGTCGCTCTACATTCACCCGGACGAGTGTGTGGACTGCGGGGCCTGCGAGCCCGTCTGTCCGGTTGAAGCCATCTATTACGAGGATGACACCCCCGATCAGTGGGCGGAGTACTACAGAGTGAATGTCGAGTTCTTTGACGAACTGGGTTCACCGGGTGGCGCCGTCAAACTCGGCAACACCGGCAGGGATCATCCATTGGTTGCGGCATTGCCCCCGCAAAATAAAGACGCCAGCCTCTAACTGGCGAATCGACATGGAACTGTTCGGACAGGCGCTCGGACTGGGCACGATCGGCCTGGTGGCAGGTGTCCTGGGGGCGGTGATCGCGGCTCTCGCGACGCGTGGCCAGACCTCCACACTCACCAGTTATGTACAACACTTCGCCGCAGGCTTGATCATCGCCGCGGCAACACTGGATCTGCTCCCGGAGGCGCTCCACCTGGGTGGCGGCTGGCCGCTGATCATCGGCTTCGTGCTAGGCACTGCGTTCATGCTGGCGCTGCGCGCGCTCCTCACCCGGTTCGGCCACGGCCATTCCCACGGCGACGAGCACGGGCACGGGCACGGGCACGGGCACGGTGATAGTCAGACCAAGGCGGTCACGGGTGTGAATCTCCGCCTCGTCGTCGCCCTCGCGGTCGTTGTCTTGATCGACGGCGCCATCATCGGCATCGCCTTGTCCGCCGGCGGGGCGGCAGCCCTCTTGATCGCGATCGCGCTGTCGATCGAGCTTCTGTTCGTCGCCGCCTCCACAGCGGGATCCGCGCGCGCGGGCGGCGGCTCCCTCGGCACCGCGATCGGTGTCGGCGCCTTCGTTGCGGTCATGATGCCTATCGGCGCGGTGCTCGGCGCTGTCGTCTTCGCCGGTGTCTCAGCCCCCGTGCTGATCGCAGGCCTCGGCTTTGGTGCCGCCGCCCTGCTTTTCACCGCCGTCGCAGAGCTGTTGGTCGAAGCCTACGAAATCAAAGAGAGCACCGGCACCATCGCGATGGCAGCCGGCGGCTTCCTGCTATTTCTCATCCTCATGATGCTGATGTGACCATGCTTACGCACCCGAGGACGGGGCAAGCCGCATACGGGCCCGGTCGCACGCCACCTTTAGCCAAGCCATGGCGATACCGGTCTATCGAGGTGTGGCTACGCGTTCGAGCCCATCAATGTCGAGAATCGTGACATCACGACGCCCGTGGAGTTCGATGACACCGGAGGCGGAGAGCGCGGCAAGGCGTCGGCTCAGAGTTTCTGGCGTGGTGCCCAGATAGGAGGCGATTTCGTACTTCGCCAACGGCAGCCACACTGTGGGCACGCCGTCTCGGATGCTGCCGGGCAGATCCAGCAAGTAGGCCGCGATGCGGGCACTGACATCGCTGGAGGTGATGGCGGCCAGCAATCGCTCGACGGAGGCGAGCCTGTCGGACAGAGTCCGCAGCATCCGCAGACCGACATCAGGGTAGTCGCGCAGCAGGGCCGAGAGGTCGGTGTGGTCGAAGACGCACATCCGGCTGTCTTCCAGCGCGACGACGAGGTCATTGGGCAGGTGGCCGGTCAGGAAGGCCCGTTCGCCCACGACATCACCGTTGGTCACCGTGCGCAGGATTTGTTCCTGGCCATTGGCCGCCGCATGGCTGACCTTGAGCTGTCCGCTGTGCATCACCAACAGACGCGACACCGACTGTCCTGGCGAATAGACCGTCTCTCCCTTGGCAACATGCACCGGGCGGACGAACTCCGCGACCCGCAACTGCTCCTCGCGGGTGAGTCCTTGGAAGATCGGCACGCGGCTGACGCACAAATCATCCACAGGCATGTGGCAAGTCTACCGGAGTCGGCATCGGCGCCGCGGGACCGGACAGCGGCAGCGGCAGCGGCAGCGGCAGCGACGCCTCGGTAGCAGGCGCGCACCGAACATGATCTATGTCAAGGAGTTCCGGGCGCCGCAAACCTATCGTGAAGGTACCAATAAGGAACACATCACGAAAGGGGTCCACAATGGCCACCTCCACCTCCACCCCCACCACCACTCACACCGTCCTGAGAGCGGAGGGATTCTCCTGCCCGTCGTGCGTGGCGAAGATCGAGAAGCAGGTCGGGCGACTCAAGGGTGTCGAGAACGTGAAGGTCCACTTCGCCTCCGCCCGCATCGAGGTCGACCATGACGCCGAGCGCATCTCCGTGGATGACCTCGTCGCCGCTATCGCCAAAGCCGGCTACAGGGCCGCACCGTCTGCCTTCTGAGGCCAACGGCCCCCGCGGGCCGCCTGCGGACATCCTTCCGACATTCCACGCTGCCGGTCTGCTGGCACGAGACCCAGAAAGGTCGTACCCGAAAGTGAACAGGCTCCAAAAATGGGTCTATGGGAACTGGTCAGTCCCCGTCGTGTCCGGCGTGCTCATCATCATCTCCTTCGCCATCCAGTGGCTGGCCGGGGGTGTCGCCAACCTCACCGTCAGCCCCCAGTGGTGGCTCGACGCCGGGGCCCACGCCACTCACGCCAGCGCGGCTTTCACCCTCGGGGATGTCTTCATGATCGCCGCGGCCGTGGTTGCCGGCTACGGGATCGTGGTGAAGGCGGTGCGCGCGCTGATCGCCAAGGTCGTCGGCATCGACCTGCTCGTGTCGGTTGCGGCTATCGGCGCGGTCATCATCGGCAACTTCTGGGAGGCCGCGGCGGTCACGTTCCTGTTCGCGATCGGCCACGCGCTGGAAGCTGCGACCCTGAACAAGACCCGCTCGGCACTGGCCGAACTCGTCGCCGTCGCCCCGGATTCCGCGATCGTTGTGCGCGATGGCGAGCAACAGGAGATCCCTGCCGGGCAAGTGAGAATGGGCGAGATCGTCCTGGTCAAGAACGGTGCGAAGGTCCCCGTGGACGGCCAGGTCGTCTCCGGCACCGGTGCCATCGACGAGGCCTCCATCACCGGCGAGTCCATCCCGGTGGAGAAAACTAAAGGCGGGCAGGTCTTCGCCGGCACCGTCTCCCGCGGCGGCTTCCTACAGGTCCTGGCCACTGGCATCGGCGCAGATACCACCTTGGCCCGCATCATCCACCGTGTGGAAGAGGCTCAGGACGCCAAGGCCAAGACCCAGGCCTTCATCGACCGGTTCTCCACGTGGTACACCCCCGCCGTCATGGTCCTGGCCCTGGTGGCCGGACTTATCAGCGGAGACGTGGTGCTGGCCCTGACCCTGTTGGTCATCGGCTGCCCGGGCGCCCTGGTGATCTCCATCCCGGTCGCCATCGTGGCGGGCATCGGCCGCGCCGCGCGCAACGGCATCCTCATCAAGGGCGGCGAGTTCCTGGAGACCTCCGCGAAGATCACGGCGGTCGCCGTGGACAAGACCGGCACCCTCACCGAGGGCAAACCGCAGCTGACCGACGTCATCATCCTGGATTCCACGCTCGACCGTACGGAGGTGTTGCGCTGGGCCGCGGCAGCTGAGGCCGGCTCCGAACACCCATTGGCCCGCCCCATCCTGGAGACCGCCCGCGAGGAGGGCGTTGCCCCGCAGGGCATCCCCGGCGCCGTCACCCCGGTCCCCGGCAAGGGCATCGTGGCGAACGTCAATGGCCGCCAGGTGCTGATCGGCAACCCGCCGCTACTGGAGCAGTACGGCATTGCCTCGGGCATCGCCGAGGCTGCGCAGGCCGCCCAGGACCTGGCCGCCGCCGGGAAAACACCTATGATCGTCGCTGTTGACGGGAGGGTGATCGGCGTCGTCGCCGTCGCGGACCAGATCCGCCAGGACGCACCGGAGATGGTCGCGCGACTGCACCGGGCCGGCGTCGAGAAGGTCGTCATGCTCACCGGTGACACCCGACTGGTGGCCGAGGCCGTCGGCAAAGCCACCGGGATCGACGAGATCCACGCCTCCCTGCTCCCTGAGGACAAGCTGGACGCTGTCACCGAGCTACAGCGCCAGGGCCACACGATCGCGATGGTCGGTGACGGCGTCAATGACGCTCCGGCTCTCGCCACCGCGAACATCGGCGTGGCGATGGGTGCGGCAGGCTCGGCCGTGGCCGTGGAGACCGCGGACATCGCCCTGATGGGCGACAACCTGCTCAAGCTGCCCGAGGCCATCGGCCTGGCCAAGCGAACCGTGAACGTGATGAAGCAGAACATCGCGATCGCCCTGATCACCGTGGTGCTGCTACTGGCCGGAGTCTTCGCCGGCGGAGTGACCATGTCGATCGGCATGCTCGTCCACGAAGCCTCCGTGCTCGTGGTGATCGCCAACGCGATGCGGCTGCTGCGAAACACCCGAGACTCCACGACGATGCCAAAGAGTGAACGCACCATCGGGACAGCTGCGGAGCAGGTGGCCGCCTGACGCCCATCCCGGGGCAATGGACCCACCCCGGACACCGGGCACCTCCAAGACTCAAAACAACGACGCGAACACCAAAATCAACACACGAAACAGAGGAGACCGACCATGAGCGAAAAGAACTTCACCCTTGGCGACAACGTCGAGCATTTCACCATCGAGGACGTGGCCAGGGATAATCCTGACTTCCGGAAGGTGCTGTGGACCGGAGAACACACCCAGATCGTGGTGATGACCATTCCGCCCGGTGGCGAGATCGGAGACGAGGTCCACGAACACACCGATCAGATCCTGACCTTCGTCTCCGGAACCGGCGAAGCCGACCTCAATGGCCACACCCACCCCATCGATGCCGGTGACCAGTGCGCGGTACCCGCCGGTGCCCAGCACAACTTCCGCAACACCGGCGACGAGCCGCTGGTGCTGTACACCATCTACAGCCCACCCGAGCACGCTACCGGCGCCGTATTCGCCACCCGGGAAGAGGCTGACGCCGCCGAAGCCGCCGGTGAGGACGAACCGCCCCGGTCCTGACCGCCACCGCCACCGCCACGAAAGACCCACCCGGGACGTCGACGACGCGCCACCCAGTCCAGATCAGAAGGAGATTCGATTCATGTCCAAGGTTTATGTCTTCACCGGCTACGGCGGACCCGAGACCCAGCAACTGATCGAGGGGCCTGTTCCAACGCCCGGGCCCGGGGAACTGGCCATCGAAGTCCGAGCCGCCGGTGTAAATCCGGCGGACTGGAAGATCCGGGAAGGCCAGCTGGGCCGTCACTGGAGCCTGCCGGCGCCGATGGGCCGTGAAGCCGCCGGCGTAGTCACTGAGGTCGGCGACGGGGTCGAGGACTTCGCCGTGGGCGACGAGGTGCTCGGCCTGGTGGCGCCCGGGCAGGGTGGAATGGCCGAGCACACACTGCTGCGCGCCTCCACGACTGTGGCCAAGCCCGAGGAGATCTCCTTCGCCGACGCGGCCACCATCCCGGTGGCCGCAGCCACGGCCTACGACGCCACCCACCAGATTGAACTCAAACCTGGCCAGACCCTGCTACTGCTCGGCGCCGGCGGCGGAGTGGGACTGATGGCGACCCAGATTGGTCGCGTGCACGAGTTCACGGTCATCGGCGTGGCCAGCGCAACCAAGCGGGAACTCGTCGAGTCAACTGGTGCCACCTTCATCGAATCCGGTCCAGGGGTGGCCGATCGGGTGCGGCAGGTGAGTGCCGACGGCCCCGACCTGATTGTTGATCTCGTCGGTGGCGATGCGCTGCGTGCTGTTGCGGACCTGGTGCCCGACCGAACCCGGATCATCTCCGCAGCGGACCCAGACACCGCCGCCGAGCTGGGCGGCCTGGCCCTGGCACGCACGGATGAGGCCATGGCCAAGATCACCGAGGTCATCCAATACGGACTGGTCGATCCCCACGTGGACGCTCAGTTCGCCCTTGATCAAGCAGATCAGGCGATTGCCGCAGTGGAGACCGGACACGCCGCTGGAAAGATCATCGTGGTGCCCTAAGGCTGGCTCCACCGACACCACCGGGGGCGTGGGTGATCAACCGGCAAATCCGAAGACGAACACATGACAACAGATAACCACCATGGGAACGACCACCGGCACTGGGCCGCTTCCATTGGCTGACGAGCCGGGTGTCCTTAAGCCCGCCCGCCGCATACCCATACCGGGTAAAGAAAGGAGCATGATGACGCGACCCGATCATCACCGAACGCCAGAATCACCCACACCTGAGCAGCACGGAGACCATCCCGACACGCACTCGGGCGCCACGGATCACGGCGACAAGCACTCCGATGGCGGCGGTCACGACCATCATCACGCGCCTTTCCATTACGGCAGTCCAGATCATGACCCAGCACACCGTGACGAGCACGCCGGCCACCATGGCGATCACGGTCAGGCCGGCCAGCACCACGCCGGGCACGAGGACCACGGCGGTCATGCAGGCCACGGCGACCACGTCGGGCAGTTCAGGCGGCTGTTCTGGATCATGCTGGTTCTGGCGGTGCCAGTGGTGGGCTTCAACGACATGTTCGCCGACCTCCTGGGCTACCAGCTCCCCGATGCCGGATGGGTGTGGTGGGTCTCCCCAATTCTGGGCACCGTGATGTATGTCTGGGGCGGCCGGCCGTTCTTGACCGGCGCGGTTTCCGAGCTCCGCGCCCGCCAACCCGGCATGATGCTTCTCATCGGCCTGGCGATCACCGTGGCGTTCATCGCCTCCTGGGGCGCGAGTCTGCGAATTCTGGATCACGAGTTGAACTTCTGGTGGGAACTGGCCTTGCTGGTGGTCATCATGCTGCTGGGCCACTGGATCGAGATGCGTTCCCTGGCGCAGACCACCTCCGCACTCGATTCCTTGGCTGCCCTGCTGCCCGACGAGGCCGAGAAGATCGACGGCGACGACGTGGTCACAGTCGCTCCGGCCGACCTCGCGGTCGGTGACATCGTCATCGTGCGCCCCGGCGCCTCCGTGCCCGCCGACGGCAGAATCACCGACGGCTCGGCGAGCATGGACGAATCCATGGTCACCGGCGAATCCAAGTCCGTCCGACGCGAGACCGGCGAGCAGGTGGTCGCCGGCACGGTGGCCACCGATTCAGGCTTGCGCATCGAGGTCACCGCGATCGGCGAGGACACCGCCCTGGCCGGTATCCAGAAGCTGGTGACCGACGCGCAGGCATCATCTCGCGCGCTCAGCGCATCGCCGACACGGCGGCGGCCTGGTTGTTCTGGTTCGCAATCGGTGCGGCCGCGATCACCGCCGTCATCTGGAGCTTCCTAGGGATGCCGGATACGGCGGTGGTACGGACGATCACCGTGCTGGTGATCGCCTGCCCGCACGCTCTGGGGTTGGCGATCCCGCTGGTGGTCTCGATCGCCACCGAACGCGCCGCCCGCGGCGGAGTGCTGGTCAAGGACCGCCTCGCGCTGGAGTCGATGCGAACGGTGGACACCGTCCTGTTCGACAAGACCGGAACCCTGACCAAGGGCGAGCCCAACGTCACCGGGATCGAACCGATCGAAGGGCACACCGAAGACGAGGTGCTGGCTCTGGCCGCAGCAGCCGAGAGCGACAGCGAGCACCCGCTGGCAAGGGCCGTGGTCGGGGCGGCGCGCGCCCGTGAGCTGGCCGTGGCCGAGGCGACCGACTTCTCCTCCTCGCCCGCTGTGGGTGTGAGGGCCAGGGTGGACGGCACCGTAGTCGAGGTCGGCGGCCCCCACCTCCTGGACCAGCGTGGCCTCGACGAACTCGCCGTCGCCGATGAGTGGCGCACCGACCTCGCGATCATCCTGCACATCCTTGCCGACAGCCAGGTGATCGGCGCGCTGCGGTTGGCCGATGAGGTCCGGTCCGAGTCCCGCGACGCCATCGATGCGCTCCACGCTGCCGGTGCGCAGGTCGTGATGATCACCGGCGACGCCCAGGCCGTGGCCGACACCGTCGCCGCCGAGCTGGGCATCGACCGAGTCTTCGCCGGGGTCCGGCCGGAGGACAAGGCCGCCATGGTCGCCGAACTTCAGGGCGAGGGCCGCAAGGTGGCCATGGTCGGCGATGGAGTCAACGATGCCCCGGCACTGGCCCAAGCCGATGTCGGCATCGCCATCGGCGCAGGCACCGACGTGGCCATCGGCTCCGCCGGTGTCATCCTGGCCAGCTCGGACCCGCGCTCGGTGCTGTCGGTCATCGACCTCTCCCGGGCCTCGTACCGGAAGATGAAGCAGAACCTCTGGTGGGCCGCCGGCTACAACCTCATCTCCGTACCGCTGGCCGCCGGAGTGCTCGCACCGATCGGATTCGTACTGCCGATGAGCGTTGGCGCGATCCTCATGTCCGCCTCGACCGTGGTGGTCGCGCTCAACGCCCAGTTGCTGCGTCGGCTAGATCTGACTCCAGCCCACAGCACCTCCAGGTTCCTCGACCGCGATACGTCCGGGTGAATACCCGACCGGACCGACATCAGATTCGCCAAGCCACGAAACAGGAGCAGACAGGATGGCCACCAAGACCAAAACACCGCTTGGTCAAGTTTTGAACGGCCGTGGTTGGATGCGCCCCGCATGCACCTGTCTCAAACCTCTGCTGCTTGCATTCCAAACGCTGACCTCCGCACCTCGACAGAACGTGAAGCAGGCCTCCAGACGTCAAGCAGTCCCAGACGGACTCACTGGGTCGTTGAAGCGTCCACCCGCGCTGTCAAGGCCTGTTGCTGACGCCAGGCTCAGCGCCGTAGCCGACGCTTCCGGACGACGCATACCCGTGTGACGTAAGGATGACTCGGAGCGCTGGCCGCGAGGATCAATCGGACCACTGGTGAGTCGAGATGGGGACCCCGATACACCTGATCTCGACCGGTTCGCGCCGGTCGTCGCACGTACGAGGTCGATACACCACCCCATCGCGCCGGTGGCGTACGACTGCGTGAAACTGATCTTCGTACGCGCCGGCTCAGCAATCTTATTGAGCGAGTTCGGCGAGAAACCGGTGACCATCGGCGACGTCGTCATGCTCGGTGCCAACACGCTGTGCGGCAGTGAACCTGAGTGCTCGATCACGGTAACCACTCTCTACCTCGACCATGACTACGTGGTCGATCAGGTGTTCTGGCAGTACGCCGCGCAGTTAGCGGATCGATGGGACGCGCAGGACTTCGCCGAGAAGTTGTACTCCGAGCCAGCCCAGATACTCCAGCTCGGCGAGGACCAGGCCGGGATGCTGATGCCGTGGCTCGATGAGCTTGTGGCGCTGAGCATTGACGGCCCCTCGCCAGAGCGGTTCTACCGGCTGCAAGCACTGCTGTTCGCCGTGCTGGATATCGTGACGCCGTACGTGAGAACGACTACCATGCGACGGACGCCGAGACAACGGAAATCGACCCGGCCCGGCCTGCCACACCATCGCCGGTTCGCACCCCTGCGTTCCGAGGCCCGCGCTGCGGCCCACCTCCTGCGCGAGCAGCCGACTCTGAGATGGACGCTGCGAGAACTAGCCGGTGCCGTGCACTTGTCGCCGTCGCAGCTCGGTCGGGTCTTCGTCGAGGCCTACGGCGCCACCCCGATGACGTACCTGACGACACTGCGTGCCGAACTCCTGGCCCGCTTGCTGCGCGAGACGAACCTGCCCATCGAGGTGGCGATGGGTGAGGTCGGCTGGCGCAGCCGGGGTCACGCCGCTCGACTGTTCCGCCAGGCCGTCGGCGTCACCCCGACGCGGTACCGGCAACTCAGCCGGGATGAGGGCGACGTCTGACCGTTTCGATACACATCTTCGCATTTGCGATACGCCGATCCGCATCATCGGTCGATCCCGGCTCGTATCTGGGTTGTGGGCTGGTAGTCCGGGAGGGACTCGTTGGGTTCACCGCCGCGCCTGACGGTCGCATCGCCCGTTTCGTTGTCCGTCTCCTCGCCCCTGGTGGTCCCGGCGTACCTGAGGGTCACCGAGCCAGTACTGGCCCGGTGCTCGGGGTATCGGGAAGGGGACAGCGAGAATGGCCGCGACACGGGAGAACACCCAGGCGGCGCGGGAGGCGAAACTCGACGAGCTGCACAAGAAGCTGACCGGCGCGGTCGAACAGCTCGTCTCCGGGGACGACTGGGCGCGGGCGCTCGCGTTCGCGGCTCGGTTCAGGGCCAGATCGTTCTCGAACACACTGCTGATCTGGGTCCAGCACCAGGGCGCCTACGAAGCAGGCCGGGTACCGGAGCCGATGCCGTCGTATGTGGCCGGGTACCGGGAGTGGCAGACCCTGGGCCGGCAGGTCGAGAAGGGGCAGGCCGGGTACCAGATTCTCGCGCCGGTCACCGGCCGGTTCGCCTCATCGAACCCAGCTGATGCGGAGTCGTGGCGGCGCCTGGGCAAGGGTGAGAGGCCCCGGCCGGGCGAGGTGGTCCGGTCGAAGATGATCACCGTCCGCCCCGCCTACGTGTGGGACGCCTCCCAGACTGCTGGCGAGCCGCTCCCGGAGCCTCCGGCGCCGACACTGCTGGAAGGCGAGGCCCCCACCGGTCTCTGGGACATCGCCGTGTTCGTGATGCTGATCTTCTTCTGCCTCCAACTGATCACCGGGCTGATCCGTCGTGACCCCACCGCCCTGTCTCGGGCGGCCCTCGGGTTGGCGAAGTCCGTGCTCGGCTCGTTCGTGGCGATCACCCTGACGGCGTTGCTGCTGGAGATCGTCGACCAACTCTGTGTCGGGATCATCCAGGCCGCCGGAGAGACCACCGAGTCCATGGGCGACAAGATCACCCTCCTCGCCGCGGGCCTGGTCGGGATCAACATCGCCGCGCCCGGGGTGGGCGCGATCATCACGATCTTCCTCGCCGGCCTGGCGATCGCCGCCGCCGCGATCGTGTGGCTGTCGCTGCTCGTGCGCAAGGCACTGTTGCTGGTGGCGATCGTGTTCGCACCCCTGGCGTTACGGATGCTGCGGACGTGCTCTCTCCACGCGGACGTGACAGCGCAAGCACGATCCGGGCTTCTGCGGCATCCCGCGATTCAGGGCGCCCCTCAACAGCCACGGAGTCGATGAGCGCACGCATCCTGTAGCGCCTGCGAGCCGCTTCTACGACGATCTGCAGCTCAGGTGGTGATGTATGCCGACCGCGCTGCTTTGGCCTTCTCCCAGTCTTCCTGCACTTCGCTCACAGTCGGCTTAGTGCTCATGTACTCGGCGGCGTGAGAGTGTCCGGTCATCCGCTCGCAAGCACGATCGAAGAGAGGTTCAATGACTGCGATGGCAGCATCGAGCCGAGAGCTGTCGATCTTCGACAGGCGGGTCATCATGATGTTCTTGCGATATCGCTGTGTGACGTTCTGTAGGAGCTCCTGCTCGACGAATGCTTCGCACCAGGCGCGAATGAGGTCGTAGGTCTCTTTGATGAGTGCATCCTGAACCACCGGCTCAGCACTCGTCATCTCTTGAAGTTTGACGTTGATCCGCTTGGCCAGATCGGCTGGCGTATCGAGTCTCGGCTCGACGTCCGGGGCCAGGATTCCCTTGACCTCTCCGCCGTCGCGCACCTCGTAGATTTTCGTCCTGAGCTTCTTGTTCTGCCTGGCCGCCATCAGCGCTGACGCGAACATGATGTTGTGAGTCAAGACAACAACCTGATGCGTCTCTGCGAGATTCTGGATGCGTGCAGCAACCTCATCAAGTCTCCGGTAGTCGAGACTTGTCACCGGGTCATCGAAGATCAAAGGTGCTTTGGTCCCTCGCATCCGACTCTCGGCAAGAAAATCGGCCAGCGCCAACACCTTCTGCTCACCTTCCGAGAGCACCGCAGAGGGCTTGTAGGCGGCGACCGCCTTCTTGCGTTGCGCCTGTCCGCTACGCCCCTGAAATCGAAGTGCGACTTGAGGCGCTCGAAGACGAGCGCACTCCTCGGCGAACAGCGCCTCGAAGTTCTTGTTCACGAGGTCTTCACTGGCAAGCTTGGACTGGACCGTGAGCTGCTTCGACGCGCCGCTTGAAATGACCCGTGAGAGCTTGTCGAGTTGTTGCGCTCTTCGCGCGCGTCGGACGTACTCGCGGGCTGCGGCGATGTTCCGGTTCAACTCAATGCGTGCCGTGAGTTCTGAAAGCTCCTTCTGCTTTCCGGTGAGCGCGCTTGCCGCATTTGCTTTATCCTCCGACATCTCCTGGACGGCGGCCCGTGCAGTCGCCAGTTCGGCTCCGACCTTGGAGGCCACTGCTTCTGCGCTCGCTCGGAGGGTGCCTGCGGTCACGGGCTTCCCATTCGCGGTGTCCTGAGCTGCGGCTCGGGCCGCCGCGAGCACCTCACATGCCTGCCTCGCCCATACTGGTGGGTCTTCACCATCCCGCTGTTCTGTGGCGAACTCGTTCGCGCGGGTTAGCTCGGCTTCGTCGAACCTGAGGCTGGAGTTGCGCACCTCGGTGTTCGCGTCCTCGACCTGACGGACAAGCGTTTCATCGAGGAACGTGCGATAGCGAGTCAGCAGATTCAAGGCCGTCGGGCTGAGCTCCTGCATGCAGTAGAGGCACTTGTCCCCGGCAGTTGGATAGTGCCCGCGGCCAAGGTGTTGGCGGTACGAGTCTCCCGCAACGATGAATTCCTGCCATTCCCCATCTGCTGGACCCGGCAGCTCATCCTGACTGAAGAGTTGCTCTCGCGCTTCTGCCCTCCGACCCTCCGCTTCCTGGAGTTTCACCCGGGCTTTCTCGTAGACGACCGCATCGAAGTTCATCGCCGTTGTAAGCACGCTGTGCAGCCGATTGAGGTGACGTCCCATCTCCTGTGTGCTGGAGAGAATCGCGTCGAGCGAGTTGGAACGCAATGCCGCGATCTCACCTTCGAGACGCTCGCGGTTGACCTCGGCACCGTCGGGCAGCGTTGCCAGTGCGTCAAGCTCCGCGAGGTCTGTGGTAGCACCCAGGGTCTCGATCACGGGATACACCTTCGTACCTCGCGTGAACCTCGACAACAGCGGGTTGCTCCCCGGTGCCAAGGCCTTGACCTCGGTTGCGATCCGCTGCTGAATGCCTTGCAGCCCGGCAGCGACGTGACCAAACAGTGCGAGTTCGGCCGGCGTGTAGACGTAACCCAGATCGCTGTCAACGTGCAGCGAGACTGCGCTCGCGTCGAAGACGCTGATGCGGGTGAATGGCGCAAGGCCGGATTCGTCCTTCCACATCACCGAGGAGTCCGTGCCAGACAATCGGTACTGGATGGTGGCGCTGGGCGACGGCGGGCTGTCGAAATAGGCGGTGTGCGCGTTCGGCAGGATGTCCTCAGCGGTCCGAACAGCCGAGATGCGCTTCAGTATTCGTGCATACCCCGTCTTCCCCGATCCGTTTTGCCCAAAGAGCACGGTCAGTTCCGGGTCGAAGGCAAGTTCTTGGCCGGCGGCGAGTGCATTGACGCCTTCGATGTTCGCCAGACTGACGAGTTCGAGAGTCTCCTCTTCCGCCGCATCCGCAGCGACGAGTTCAAGCTTTGGGACTTCCGGGGCCTCGTCATCGCCAAGCCCTTTCTCAGCGAGGAAGGTGGCGTAGGCGGCGTCCAGCAAGGCATTGCTCGGTGCCTGGCGAGAGAGAATCGTTTCAGCGGTGATCTGACGCACCCATGCGTCCTGACCGTTCGCCCAATCCACCAGCAGGCGTCGGGGCGTCGCATCTCCCAAGTTGACTGAGACCTCTTGAGCGGCCACGTCTACCTCCGTCCTGGCGAACGGTGTCAGGAGATACGTGTCACCGGTCCAACTCGAACTGTCATCGTGCTGTCCATCATGCCCGAGGAGCCGGGGTCAGGCTGGACGACACAGCGGACGCGGCGCTCGAAGCTCACTCTGGCTCACAGCGACGGCCCGGTGCGCTGGGTCCGAGCGCGTCGAGAGTGTTCTTGGTCTTGTTCGACGCGAGCGACGTTCAGCGTTCGGTCGAGGGCTACACGGGCCCGTGCGGCGTCGATCTTCTGGGCGGCTGACTCGGGCGGGGCTCCGAGGGGTGCGTCGTCGGTGATGCGGTAGCGGACGCGGTAGGCGGCGACTACGCGGGCGGCCTTGCGCCAGGCCGCGGCTCGTTGCCGGTCGGTGGGTGCTGCTCCAAGAGCGTTCGTCCACGGTGCGTTCTCGGTGAGCGCAGCTTCGAGTGCAGCGTCGGCGCGGGCCTCGATCAGTGATTCGCGTTCGTCGAGAGCCGCTCGCATCTCGGCGTCGATGACGCCGTGGGCCTGTGGGATGAGGCCGGCGATGAGTCGCGGTGGCTTGCGAGCCCGGCCCGAGCCTGCGGGACGGGCGGTCGCCTGCTCGACCCGGTAGTGGAGGACTGCGGCGATGTCGTCGGCGTCGATGAACCCACGCGCTGCGACGAGGCGCGGCAGGAGCGCATTGAGGTTGTGGTGGTTAGCTTCGGCACGGCGGAGCTCGGCCGCGAGCGGCCCGAACGCGTCGGACTCGATGGCGCTCTCGGCCTGTTCGTCGGTGAGCCCGGAGCCGCGGATGAGGGTGGCCCAGCGGTCGTGTTGGGCTGCGGCGGCGATGGTCTCGTACTCGGCGGCGAGTTGAGCGATGGAGCCCCACTGTTCCTGTTCGGCCACGATGGTCTCGTGCGCCGAGAGTTCGGCTCCGCTGTGCTGCAGAACGCCGTAGAGCACGCTTCGCGCGGTGGCGTGCGGGTCGTCGCCGGGGTGTGGCTGCGCATGGTCGTCTGCGCGGTCGAGCGTCACGTAGGCGTGGTTCGAGTGCCGTCCTCGGGTCATCGCGACGTAGAAGGTCTCTCTCGTCGAGGTTGGTTCCACCAGCACGTGCGCCGTGTCGGTCGTGATGCCTTGCGCTCGGTAGGCGGTGACCGCGTAGCCGAGATCGACATGCTCGGCCACGTACGACGCCGGGAGGATGATGCTGCCGCCGAGCCTGCGCCCACGCCTGGGAGCCGTGATGGTTCCGTCGTCGCGGACGGTAGTGCCGGTCCCGTAGTCGCGTGCGATGGTGATTGTCCCGTCGTCGCCGACGGCGGTCACGGTCCAGATGTCGCCATTGCGTACCCAATCCCGCCCGGCCAGGGTGCGGAGGTCGCGGTTGTTGAGTCGCGTGATGATGGTGTCGCCGACGCCTGCGGAGGTGCCGTCGCGCAGTTCGACCTCGCGGTCGGGGTTCAGCGTCTTGTTGAGGATCAGGTCGGCTCGGGCGCGGCTGTTCAGTGCGGTTACGTCTTCGTGAGCCTCGGCGATCAGCACCGAGATCAGTCCCGCGTCGCGGTCGGCACGCCATGCGTTGTACGCCGTGTCGGTCATAGCCTCGGCGTCGCCGTCGATGATGCGCTGATGGGCGAGGTAGGTGTCGATGGATTGGGCGCGTCCGTGACGCAGTTCGAGTGAGGCGGTCTTCTCCCAGGCGTGGGTGAAGCGGTGAACGTCGACCAGTTCGGGAGTGTCGGCTCGATCTCTGGCGATCATTGCGAACGCACCACCGGCGTCCATGGATTGCAGTTGGGCGTAGTCGCCGACCAGCAGTACCTTCGCGCCCGCGTCTTGGGCGAGGTGTGTGATGCGGTCCAGCGACAGGGTGCCGGCGAGGGAGGCTTCGTCGATGATGACGAGCTGTCCCGCCTCGAACGTGGTGCCGTGGAGGAGGTGGTTCTGCCACCACTTCGCCGTGTTCTCCGTCGCGATTCCGAGATCGTCGGCGAGGACCTGTGCGGCGACCGCTGACGGTGCGAGCCCGACGACGGAGCCCGTGCCGTGCTCGGCTTCCCAGGCGCGGCGGAGCGCGTTCATAGCGGTGGTCTTGCCCGCCCCGGCAGGACCGACCAACACGTCGAGCACCCGTCCCGATACCGCGATGCGGGTCAGGGCGTCGGCTTGGTCGTCGCCGAGCATCCTGCCGTCCGAGTCGGGGCCGTGCGTGATCTTCTCGACCGTGGCAAGCGGCACCGTTGGCCCGCCGAGGTTGGCTGCTCGTTCGAGGAGTCTGTCCTCGGCCGCGAGCTGGGACTCGGAGGTGAACACGGTCGAGCTCTTCGGTCGGAAAACCGAGGTGCCGTCGGGCCGACGGAACATGACCGGCGAGGCCGCGAGCTCGGGCGGTGTCAACCGAAGCGAGACGAGCTCGGCAGCATCGGCGACCATTGCGACGATGGCTTCCCGATCCTGCGTGGCGGCGAATCGCCAACCCATTGTCTGCCGGGAGGCCTCGGCCATGAGATTCCACCGTCGCCAGGTCGAGCGCTTCTCACCGACCACCTCGACGACCGAGCGTCCCAGCTCGCCGATCACATCGAGGGGAACGTCGTCGGCCCGCAGAAGGAGCGGCTTGTCGTTGTTGGTCATCTCGCGTGCCCACGCCGTCGCGTCCCGACCGAGCGTCTTGGACGCGCGATCCCGCCACTCGGCGGTCAGGTCAGCCAAGGATCGGACCTGCTTCTCAGGCCTCGTGGCCAGCGTGGCCTGGGCTCGCAGCTTGAGGATCGTCGCGTTCGATGGTTGGTGTCCGTGATGGGCAACGTACTCGGCGATGAGCCGGTTCTTCTCGACGTCGATGTGACGGGCACGGGACGAGAACTCCGAGACCAGCTCTTCCGGAACCCCGGTGATCGCCCACGCCGGATTCCGGTCCCGCCCCATCTCGCGCTCCTCCCACGAGACGCCGAAGAAGCGCGTCATATGGTCGGCGAACACGGCTTCGTGTAGTTCGGAGAGGGCAACGACGGCGGCGTGCATCGGTCTGCCGTCAAGCGAGCGCCACTTCCCATCGAGGACGGTCTTGGCCTTGTTACTGATGACCACGTGCGTGTGGAGGTGGGGGTCGCCGGCGCGGGAGTCGAAGTGATCGAAGGCGGTTGCGATGAGCCCGGTGACATCGACCTGCGCAACCGCGCCGTCTCCGGCGGTTGCGCCTGTGCGGGTGGCTGCAACTTCACGTTCCATGAACGCAACCACCTCCGCAACCGCTCGATGGTGCGCCTTGGCGATGAGTGCTTGGACTCCGGCGTCGGCGACTGCCCACAGCACCGATGCGGACTTCGGGATGGAGAAGGTGAAGTCGAAGCCTACGACCGCACGCCGTGTGCTGTGAGCGGTCTCCTCGGCAACGATCTGCGCGATGGCCTCGCCCTTGGCCCCAGGTGTGAGCGTCTGGTCAAGAGCGGCGATCCGTCCCTCGATCCGCTCGTCCTGGCTCTTGTAGGTCGGGAAGGCACGACCGAGCGGCTCGTCGGTGATCGGATCATGGCCAGTCCCCATCAGGAGCTGGAGCTGGTGCTCCGAAACTCGGTCACCCACCTGAATCTCGCCCTTGCCGAGGGCCGCTACGCCCGCGCCGAGCCAACGACCAGGCGGGGTGCCTTCCTCCATGTAGTAGCGGGTGAGCGGCGTGGAGAATGGTCTGTTCCCGTCGGCTGCCGCAACCGTCTTGAGCAGGTACTTGTAGCCATCACCCGCCGACATCACACGCATCGAAACCGTCATGCTCACCTCCGCTCCTGCCGGGCAGGTGAGCTCCCGCACCCGGTGATCTCGGCCGCGGGAATGCTCGGTCAACCTCGATCTGCAAGACGCGTGTGACCTCGAACAGGGCGCGAGCAGAGACCGGAGGCAGTGGCGCGACTCGCGGAGTCGATCAGGGCTCGGTGAGCGGCGGGTGTGTCGGAGCCGTGCACCTGACAGGTGACCAGCTCGGCATCAGCTCCGTGACGAGGCGATGCCGGAGACGACCGTCACCGGAGCGGACTTCATGCACGACCTCAACGCCAGCGGCGGCTCAGAACTCAGGATCGGGTCGCTATTCAGCGGCTACGGCGGCCTCGACCTCGGCGTCGAGCACGTCTTCAACGCCAAGACCGTGTGGTTCTCCGAACTCAACGAGTCCGTCGCCAGAGTCTTCTCCCACCACTGGCCCGGCGCACCGAACATCGGTGACATCACCACCATCGACTGGAGCCACGTCGCGCCCATTGACATCCTCATCGGAGGGTTCCCATGCCAAGACGTGTCCACCGTTGGCAAGCGCGCCGGCCTCGCACCCGGAACGCGCTCGGGGCTCTGGGCACACATGGCCGCAGCCATCGACGCGCTCCAGCCCGAATGGGTCGTCATCGAGAACGTCTGCGGGCTGCTGTCCTCACCCGCGACACGGCCAACCGCACAAGGAGACGACCATGGACAACGCAACCCCGACGGCGCAACCCTTCGCGTCATGGAACGCGACCCGTGGCACCTGGGAGACAACGCAGCTCGACCTCTACGGGCTCTCGGCGCCGTTCTCGGCGATCTGGCCGACCTGCGGCTGGATGCACGATGGATCGGCCTACCGGCTTCTCTTGTCGACGCTCCTCACCAACGCTCCCGCGTCTTCGCCCTCGCCCGGCGCGCTGTTCCGCACCCCGCTGGCGACGGACTCATCTCGCGGCTGGGAGACTCTCGACCAAGTGCGAGCGAGGCGCGGGACGATCGCGCTGTCGCACCAGATCATCGACTTCGCACTCCACGGACCGGCTGGCTCGCCGAGCAGGAGAGGCGAATCGGAAACGCTGTGGTCCCTGATCGACGGACTGTTCAGCGCTGGGGACGCTACGCCGACGCAATCGCCCGCTGGGAACACATCACCGGACGTCCCGCGCCAGCGCCAGCGCTCCTGAACGACGCTGACGGCCCCCGCCCAGCACCAGCATTCGTCGAATGGCTCATGGGCCTGCCCGCAGGGTGGGTCACCGGCACCGACAACCTGACGCAGAACCAGCGGATCACCGCGCTCGGCAATGGCGTTCTGCCGCTCCAAGCCACCTCGGCGCTGTCGATGTTGGTCCAGCAGGGGTGGGCGTGGTTCTCTGATGCGAGACTCAGCACTCCCGCTACGTGAATATCGGTGTACCGCTGTGGCGAACGCCGTAGCGCGTTCCGAGGCGTTCTGCCGCCCGATCGATCGCCGCATCCGGTACGCCAAGCTGGGTGAGCAATACCAGGGTGATGACGATCCAGTTCGCGTCCCGAATGCTGCGAAGGAGTTCACTCTCTTTCCAGATGTTCGCTCCGCCGGGAAGTCCCGAAGCTGCGTGCGCGATTCCGTTCCTCGCCCTGATGAATAGCTTGATCCACTCATCTACCTCGACTCGGGAGAACCGCCACTTCTCGGGCGCTACGCCCTGGATCAGACTCTCAACTTTCGAGCGGAATGTGGTCCTATGCAGGTCCCCCTTCAATCTCGCGATCGCTTCACTCTGAGCGCTATTCATGCCACTCAGCGAGTCCAGAGCAGTAATGATCGGCTCAGCCTCCTCAACGCTCAATGGGGGCCGAGAAGCGCCCAGCGCGGCAGTAGCCAAGGCCTCGATCGCAGCCGCGCTCAGGATAGCGTCCGCTTCGACGTATCCCGGTTGGTAGCGGAGCCCAGCGATGATCTGCGTGACCGGGAGCAGCTCGTCACGAGCTTTCCACCACCCGTCAATCACTCGCTGAGTCTGATCGCTGACGAAGCGGAGCGAGAACTCAACCGGCTTCCGCGTCTTCCCGTTGAACGGCTTGTACTTGTCCCTGCCGAAAACTTGAACATCATTGCCTGAGCGATCGGTCAGTATCAGGCTCGTTCTACCGCATGGCTGGTCGGCTGCAAACGTGAGTAGGTCCTGGAATGTGGTGAGCTGTGTCTCGAACGCCTCCAGAGGGACGGGCTCATCTGCGGAAAGTGTGATGGCCGTGGCGCAACAAGGGAGCTCCGCTCGCATTCCGGGCCCATCGTCGAGGGCTGGGAACGTGAGAGCTTGGTGGGCGTCGCGGGCAGCGCCGTCTTCATGTCGATACGTGCACGCGGAGGCGAGGTGCTCAAAGTGGGCTGTGGCAGACACGTACTCTGCATCCGGCTCCACTGATCCAACCCTCAGTTCATCCACGCGAAGGCCGAGGTCGCCGTCGATCACGAATACCGAACCTCGTATCAGTGTCGGTTCGCCGTTGAGAGTCGTACTGAGGACGCGCTGTTCAGACTGACCGGTGGCTCCCGAGAAGTGTCCGGGCGCTTTCAGGATCCAGCGATCGCTCTTCTCTACGAGTTCCGCGTCGCCGTCACGAGCCCCGGAGGAGAGAGAAACGAAGCTTATGACTGGGTCGGGCCACAGGAAGGTGGACGCGTACAACGGCATGGATTCCTCCTACGCCGTAACGAGCTGCATCAGCTCGGTGTAGTCGGTCACCACGTCGTAGGTGACGTCGTTGCCGTTCTGCTCGCTGAGGGATGCGAAGAACTTGCGGGCGCACTCGATCTTGGCGTCCTCAACGCCCTTCAGCTGGAGTGTAGACAGCGAGCCCTTCGTCTCGGCAACGAAGTAGACGTGCTTCACGCTGCCCTCGGTGAACGCGATGGCCCAGTCCGGGTTGTAGTCGCCGACCGGTGTGGGGATGAAGAACCCGCGCGGGAGCTTCGCGTAGACGGCGACCTCGTGGCTGGTGTCGAGTTCGGTGACGAACTCGCGCTCGATTTTGGAGTCGGTGATCACGTAGTCGTATACGTGCTTCTTGAGCTTCGAGCCGGCCTTCGAGAAGTCTTGGGCGGTCTGGTTCTCGGTGAAGATAGCGGAGTCGAAGCGGTCTTCGAGCGCGTCGTATGCGAGGTGTTCGACGATGACCGTGGCCTTCTGCTCGTTGATGAGCCGGGCCGCCTCGGTAATGAACTGCTCGGGGTTGAGGCGGAACTTGGCGAACGTTCCTGGCGTGACGCCGCGGAGGATCGCCGCGACCGTGCGACGGGTGAGCTGGGTCTTCTCGGTAATCTCGCCCAGCAGGTCGTACTTCACCTGCGAGCCGGCGCTCACGGTCTCGGTGTGCGTCTGCGTGGTCTGCACTGCGAAGCCGTAGCCGCTGGTCAGGTCGTCGGCCTCCAACTGCTCGCGCTGCTGGCCGGCTTGCACGACGTATTGCAGCGCGGCGACGTTGAGGTGCTTGTCGAGGTGGCCGATGGCCTTGCGGATCAGTTCGCCGGAGTCGAACTCGACCTGGTAGACGGCGCGGTGGTTGATTCTGCCCCACAACGCCTGGAACTCCTTGCGGGCGAAGTTGGCTTCGTTCAGCGGTATCTTCTTCGGCTTGCGGTCATCGGTTGGCACTGGCAGGTCGAGGTAGAGCACGTCGATCAGCGGCCACACGAAGTCGATCACCGGCTTGAGCACCTCGGACGTTGGCGCGGCGAGGGTGCCTTCTTCCTTGGCCTGCTTGTAGGCGTCGGAGATGGTGTCGTCGTCGTTCACGTAGTCGTTCTTGACGAGGTACTTGTAGAGGGCCTGGGCGACGGTTTCCTCGATGACCGACTCGCCGGAGAGCGTCTGGATGGTCTTGCCGACGAAGAACTTGACGCTGGCCTTGCGCGGCCGCGCGCCGAGCGACTCGGAGATTTCGCGTTGGAGACCGGTCACGAAGTCGGTGTAGGACTCGTCGGTGACGACGGTCAGCTCGTTGATGTCGTGCACCGTGACGGGGTTGTCCATCCGCTCTCCGTGCTGGTCGACGGCCAGCCGCAGGCCACGTCCGATCTCTTGGCGACGGGAGACGGTGTTGTCGCTCTTCTTGAGCATGCCCATGACGAACACGTTGGGGTTGTCCCAGCCCTCGCGCAGTGCGGAGTGGGAGAAGATGAACCGGACGGGTTCGACGAACGACAGCAGGCGTTCCTTGTCTTTGAGGATCAGGTCGTAGGCGTCGGTGTCCGTGGACTGGCCCTTATCGTCGCCCCGGCCGGAGACCTTGCCGTCGATCTGGTGCTTGGTCTTCTTGTCGATGGAGAAGTAGCCCTCGTGTACCCGGTGCACGTCGTCGCGGCGCAGGTAGGTCTGGTACTCCTCGGTGGCCGCATCGATGGCGAGTTCGCCGAGCACCTCGTCGCGGATCGCGGCGTACTCCTCTTCGAACATGCGCGCGTAGTCGCCGAGGGTGTCCTCGCGGCTGTAGTCGCGGTACTTGGCGACCTCGTCGATGAAGAACAGCGAGAGCACCTTGATGCCTTGGCTGAACAGCTCGCGCTCCTTGTCCAGATGTGCACGGACGACCTCGCGAATCTGGATGCGCCGCTTGGTCTCCTCGGTGACATCCCGGTCGGCGAGCTGCCCGGCCACGACCACATCGCCGTTGCTGAGCTCGATCACGTCGCGGTTGGCGTCCACCTCGGTGATGAACAAGCCCTTGTATGCCTCGATCCCATTGGAGACATCGTGAAGGTTTGCTCCCATGTCGAGGCGCTTGACCTGCCGTTTGATGCCCGAGGCTGTCTGCACCTCGATCTCGACCCGCGCCCGAGGCTTGGCACCCTTGGCGATCTCGATGGCGTCCAGGTACAGGTAGGCGGTCGATCCGGCGAGTCCCTTCACGGTGATGCCTCGCACGGCGATCTTCTTCACGAGCTTCTGGTTGTAGGCGTCCAGCGCGTCGAGGCGGTGCACCTTGGTGTGGTCGACCTTGTGCGTGGCGGAGTACCGCAGCAGCATCAGGGCGTTGAACCGTGACAGCGCTTCCAGCGACTTGGGCGCTCCGATCTTCTGCGGCTCGTCGATGATCACGATCGGCCGGTTGGCGCTGATCACGTCGATCGGACGGCGGGACTGGAAGTCGTCCAGCTCGTCGTAGATGCGGCGGTTGTCTTTGCCGGTGGCGTTGAACGCCTGGATGTTGATGATCATCACCTGCACCCCGGCGTCCGAGCTGAATCGCTCCAGCTCGTGCAGCTGGGAGGAGTTGTAGATGAACGAGCGCGGCTTGGTCCCGTAGAGCTGTTGGAAGTGCTCGGCGGTCACGTCGAACGACTTCTTCACGCCCTCGCGGATCGCGACTGATGGCACCACGATGATGTACTTCGACCAGCCGTACCGCTTGTGCAGCTCCATGATCGTCTTGATGTAGACGTAGGTCTTGCCCGTGCCGGTCTCCATCTCCACGTCAAGGTTCGGCGCACCCGGCGCGGCAGCACTAGAGGCGAGCTTGGCCGACAGCGGGAGGTTCCGTGACCGCTGCACCGCGTGGACGTTCTCCAGCAGTTGCGCTCCCGACAGGACGATCTCAGCGTTGCGCAGACCGGCGTCCGGCCGCTCCTCGGCCTCGAACAGTGCCGGGGCAGTCACGGGGCGGACCTTGCCGGGGTCGATCCGGTAGGAGATGCCGTCGTGCTTCGGCTGCCCGGCGAAGGTCTCGACGACAGCATCGACGGCATCGGTCTGGTACTGCTGGACCTTGAACTGGAGCTTCATCGAGTGTCTTTCTTTCTGCAACCGACGCTGTTCGTCGCCGCTGCTAGAAGGTTGCGGGCGGTGTGGATGCGTGTGTTCATGCTGATCCTGGCCCTCTAGCGGTCCCGCCTGTGTCGTCATCCTTCTTGCGAGAGGGCTCGAACTGCGCGCCTTCGTCGCCTGCGAAAGTAAGCTCCCATCGTGGCTTCGTGCGGGTGCCTCGGTTGATGATGACGCCGTGGCGTCGCAGATTCGTCAGTAGGTTCGTGATCTTGGTGGCCTTCTGCTGCTCGGTGAGCGCCTCGCTGAGTGCGGGCCGGAGGAGGGCCTCCACGTCGCCGCGGTTTGCGTGTCCCTGCGCGCGGAGGAAGTCAGTCAGCAGGGCGGCGTAGTGGGCATCCGCCTGGGGTCGGGTGCGGATGTAGTCGGCCATCGCTCCCGTTGCCGCCGCCACACGAGGGGTGATCCGGCGGTGGGGCTTGCGGGCCTCGATCAGGCCGACTCTGCGCAGATGGCGGGCGGCCTTCTCGCTGATGTCGAGTCCCTTCTGCACCCGGTCCAGCGCGAGCACGTCTTCGAGCGGGAGATCGGTACGGACCATGAGCAGCTGGGAGTACGACTCATCGATCACCGCACCCGGGATGGTGAGCTTCACCTCGCCAGCGGTGCTGAGGTCGTAGTCAGGTAGCGGCAAGAAGCGACGGACCTGATCCTGGACCATGCGGTGGATTCCGTAGCCCATCTGGTCGATGAGATTCAACTCAGTCATCGCCTCCACGAGGAACGGGTTGCGGTACTGCCGCGGGGTGCGCTCGTCCAGGGCGTAGTCGTCGGGTGTGCCGTCGAAGAACTCGCCCACGCTCTCGAACACGATGCGGTCAGCATGCTCGGTGACGATGATCCGAGAGTTTCGTGTGTAGTCCTGGTGCGCGATGCAGTTGTAGAGCGCTTCGAGCAGGCTGCGTTCGTCGTACTTGCTGATCTCTCGATAGATCAGCTCGTCGGGCGGCAGGAGCCGGAGCTGCACGTTGCGGATGCGCTTCGCGAGCGCGGTCGTGTTCAGCAGGAACGGCAGACGGAAGTGCTCGTTCGCCCGCTGCTCGCCAACGAGCTTCCAGGTCATCTGAGCCGGGTGCGGGGTCAGCAGGTGCGTGGAGGTGTCGGCGCCGAGCAGAAGGAGCGCAGCTCGGGTGATCCGACCGTCGCGGGTCAACCTCGCCTTGGCCAGGAAGGTCGTGTCATCCCATGCGTCGATGTCGGCGGCCGGGATGCGAGAGGCGTACCGCTCGGTGAACCCCTGACGCGCGCGGGCGATCGCCGCTGGATCGAGGTGAGCGAGCGTGGCGTCAGGAACCACGACCGCTGTCCAGTCCGCGCTGATCGTCTGCCGCCGAATCTCATCCAACTTGTCGAGCGAGAGCGGCACCAGGATCTCGCCGGCGCGAGCTCGGTAGTCACCCTTCCACGAGATTGGCATGCCGCGGGGCGCCGCTGGCACCTCAAGAAGGACCACACGCTTGCCCGAGTGCGTGACCTCGTAGACCTCTCTCACGGTCAGGCCTTGGTCGATGGACTGATGGATGTGGTGCTTCAAGGTCTGACGCTGCTGCACATCGATGAGATGCGTTGTGCCCGCGACCTGCCGAGCGTTCGAGACCCCGAAGACGAGCCACCCCGAGGCGAGTCCGCGTAGGTTCGCCTCGTTGCTCAGTGCCGAGACGTACTCACCTGTCTTGTCCGCAGAGAACTGCCGCGCAGCCTCCTTGAACTCGACAACCTCGTTCTCCCAACCGGCCAACAGCCGGTCGAGGAGCTCGGTGAGTTCGTCGTTCGTAAGGGTCATGTCGTTCCTCAGATAGTCCTTACCTCAGTCGCGGGCGACACCTCCCGGAACACCTGCTCGGCGTTGATACGTGCAGCGTCGGACTCGAAGGCATCGTCGCGGAAGACCACGCGCAGCGGGCCACGTTCGGCGATCACTCGCACGACCTCGGGAGTCACAGACTCAGCAAAGCAGGCGACCAGCGCATCATCGTCGACGGAGTACACCCCACGATCGTCGACCGTCTCTCGAACTATCGGTAGCGACAGGTCGAGGCCCCAATCGAGGAGGACGTGGAATAGGAGGTCCTCGCCGGAGCGGCTTGGTTTGATACTTCCTTGAAATGATTCAAGGTCGAACTGATTGGTAGCATTGGGCGCTCGTAGTGTGTCTTCAAGGTTCGTGGTGTCGACGCGGAGCGCACGGAAACCACGATCTGTGTGACCTGCACTGAGCCCCTCCCGTTCAACTAATGCCTGGCCAGACCGTCGCACCCTCTCGCGAGCGATCTCAGCGATACTGGTAAACCCTGCCCGCCGAGCTTCAGACCCCTCAGGGCACTCCTCATCGAGCTGGATGCAGATGAACCGCCTACCCCCGCCATCGAGTTCGTTGTGATCAATTACCGCCTGGGCCGTCGTTCCAGACCCTGCAAAGAAGTCCAGAATGACGGCGTGAGGATCGTCTATCCACGTGAGGAGTTTGGAAACTAGCTGGGGCGGCTTGGCGAAGTCAAAGATACCGCCGAGTCCTAGTTTTATGAGTGCCTTCGTGCCTTGATCATTCGTCACACCATCTAGGAAATCCCTCGGACGAATTCCGTCACCCAGACGATCTTCGAGGTAATACTTCGTGTACACGTTCCAGCGGGATTGGCGCCCATATTGATCCTGGAGTGGGCTGGATGGCGTTTCCTTGAAGACGAGTAGATCCTTCTTCTCCAGGTATGACTGGAAAGACCAGCGCCAAACGCGATCTTCTCGGCTCTCCGGCGGACGGTTCGAGGCATCGCCCACGGAAGCAGGGCGGTTCGGGCCGGGGGGAAGTACGAAAGTACCGTCAGGTGCTTCGATCCAGTACCGTTGATTTGCGCAGCCCCTCAACGGGTCAAGACTGGCCTGGTAGAGGCCAACTGTCGCGAAGTGCCCGCGGTCGTCGCGACCAGAGAACTTCTTTCGGTACTCATCAGGAACCTCGTCCATTAGAGGGGGGACAGCACTTGCGTTGCGGGCCACGGCAACCACGTAGTCCTTGGACGGTGCAAAGTGAGTGCCCTTATTTGAAGTCTTCTTGGTCACCCTGGCTACAGACGCAATGTAGTTGTTCGCGCCGAAAAGCTCCTTCAGTACCTCAACGAGACCTGCGTGCTCGCCGTCATCAATTGACACGAACATCACGCCATCATCCGAGAGCAGGTTGCGGGCCAACTTGAGCCGCGGATACATCATGCTCAGCCAGTCTGAGTGAAAGCGACCGTTGGACTCAGTATTGGCAGTGAGACGGGCACCGGAACTATCCGTCTGTCCAGATCGCTCCAAATACTCTTCGTTTGACTCCGCGAAGTCGTCCTCGTAGACGAAGTCGTTGCCAGTGTTGTACGGAGGGTCGATGTAGATCAGCTTCACCTTGCCGAGGTAGGACTCCTGCAGCAGCTTGAGTGCGTCGAGGTTGTCGCCCTCGATGAAGAGGTTCTTCGTGGTGTCGAAGTCGACCGACTCCTCCCGCACGGGGCGAAGGGTCTTCGCGATCGGAGCGTTCGCAGTGAAGGCGGCGGCACGCTTGCCGGGCCAGTCGAGCCGGTACCGTTCCTGCGGACCCTCCACGATGTGGTCGCTGAGTTCCTGGCGCAGCAGGTCGAAGTCGACCGCTCGCACGGGGTTGCCGTCGGCGTCGGAGCGCTCGGTGACGACGTTGGGGAACAGATCAGCGATCTTGTCGATGTTGGCCCGCGTGAGGTCGGGCGATGTCATGCGTAGTCTCTCCACGGGTTACCCCTGCTGTTCCAGTTCGTGTTGCTTGGTCTTGAGTGTGCGGCGGAGCTCGACCTTGCGGTTGAGCTGTGGCTCGGTACGGAGCTTGCGCTCCAAGGACGCGACCTCGCGCTCGAGCTTGCGCACTTTGGCCAGTCTGTCGGCGACGTCTGACATTTCTTCGCCCGGGCGGGCGGTGATCGGCGTCAGCGGCTGCAGGAGCGCTGCGTAGAGGGCGGGCAGCGTGATCGCTGTCGGCATGGCCTGCCGCTCCGTGTCTCCTGGCTGCCAGCCGGTCGAGTAGTAGGCACTGATCTTGGGCGCCCCGGTGCCGAGCTGCTTGTGTGCCGCGACGGTCCGCGCCTCGGGCTGCTCACCGCGGTGGTGCGCGATCTCGAAGATGATCGGGAACGGGATGGCCTTGTCGACGGCGCCCAGGACGGCTTCGCTCACGTCATCGGTTTTGGCGTCGATCGTGAAGACCTGTATCTCCGGCACGGTCGTCGTGCCGGGCAGGTTAATGGTGGCCTCGGCGAGTTTGTAGGCCCAGGTGATGCGTTGGACCTCGTTGATGAACTTCTCGCGGACAGCGGTGCTGACGGTGCCGTGCTCGTAGAACTTCTCCTTCGGCACTCGTCTGCCGAACTTCGCTGCCTCGGGCCAGCGGTAGAGGACGTCAGTCATCGGCGCCAGCCTAGGTGGGGTCTACGACGGCGATGAACGCGGTCAGCTCGAAGTCGTCGAGGCCGGCGATGGTCTGGGTGAGGGCGGTGGTGCTGCCGCCGGTGAAGAGGCTGTCGATGTCGCGTTCCTCGGTGACATCGATCATCGAGTGGATCGCGTCGGTGAGCAGCGCCGAGTACATCCCCATCTGGGCACCCTCGACGGTAGCGGCGTTGAACACCCCGACGACATCACTGACCGGCTCCTCGTAGGGGCGGCAGCCGGCGCGCAGTAGGTCGAGGAGGTGCTTGGCCTCGGTGTGGTTCGCGATGACTTCGCCCTGGTCGTCGAGGTAGACGAGGTAGTGCGGGTGGAGCCGGTTGCCTCGGTTGATGTGCTCGTCTGCGGTGAGGGTCCGCAGGGCGAAGATGACACCAGGCCGCAGTCCCTTGCTGGGGTCGGCGGGGATCACAGCGTGGAGACCGCGGGGTGCGGTGTCAAGGTCACCGTGTTCCTTGATGTATCCGAGAAGGTCCATGCGGAAGTCGTTGAGCCCGAGATCGGTGATCGACACCCCAGTGCGGACATCTTCGAGCTCGATGACCTCATCTTGGAGCTTGCGGAGCTGTTCTTTGCGGAAGGCCGCGTCGGAGTCTTCGAGGGTGAGGACGTTGTCGTCGGCGGTGCTGGCAAGGTCGGCGATGACCATGCGGTTCTCGACGCGTTCCTTGAGGTTGATGTACTCGTCGAGGGAGATGTCGGGCCAGAAGTTCACGAGCTGAATCTGGCTGTTGGTGGAGCCGATGCGGTCGATGCGTCCGAAGCGCTGGATAATGCGCACGGGGTTCCAGTGGATGTCGTAGTTGATCAGGTAGTCGCAGTCCTGGAGGTTCTGGCCCTCGCTGATCACGTCGGTACCGATGAGCACATCCAGCTCGCGCGTCTCGCGCGGCATCGTGAGGTGGCGCTGCTTTGAGCGCGGCGAGAACAGGGACATGACCTGCTGGAAGTCGAAGCCCGTGCCGAGGGTCGTCTTCGCACCGTGGCTTCCGCCGGTGATCACCGCAGTGTCGAGTCCCGCCGCCGCGAGGGTGGGCGCCAGCTCTCGATAGAGATAGTCGGCCGTGTCGGCGAAGGCGGAGAACACGAGCACCTTGCGGTTGCCGTCGTTGAGCGGGTGCTGGGCCTTGTCCTGGATGAGCTGCTTGAGTTTGCGGAGTTTGAGGTCGCGGTCGGGAGTGACTTTGCGCATCTCGTCGAGGAGCTCGCGGAGTGTCTCGCGGTCGTTCCACAGGTCGCGCTGCCAGGACTCGATGTCGAGGTCGTTGAGGTCGATCTTGATCTTCTCACCGAACGACAGCGCCTCGATGTTCGCGTCGTCTTCGTCATCGACATCGAAGTCGAGCCCGGCGAGCTCGGGGCTGAGGTCGGCGAGGTTGCCCGCGTGGTTGCTGATGCGTCCCAGCGTCTGGCTGACGGACTCTTCGATCTTCGCCAACGTGAGACGGAAGGCATCGACCGAGCTCTCCAGACGCTTGAGCAGGTTGACGGTCATGAGCTTCTTCAAGCCTTGCTCACGTCCTGCCTGCCCGAGGTTGGATCGAGCGCTGCCTGCGGTGACGTTGTAGAGGTCTTCGTACTTGGAGCGCCGGCTCGGGAACACGTAAGCGAGCGGGGTATAGACGGCGAGAGTCAGGGCTTGGAGCTGCTCGAAGATGTCGTTGAAGCCGGGCACATCCGGGAGGTGCGTGAGCGGCTCGCGGATAGAGATCGGTGGACGGCGCTCGGGGAATGCGCCGATCTCGGTGGTGTCATAGAACGCTTGGATGTGCTTGCGGGAGCGGGCGATGGTGACCGAATCGAGCAGCTCGAAGAAGTCGAAGTCGAGCATCTGGAGGATGCGGTCGGTGGTGCGCTGCTCGGGATCGAGCTTGGACCACTCGTTGAACACGCGCTGGGCGTCGGAGAACACCTTCTCGACGGTCGTGGAGAGGCTCAGGTGCTGGGCGAGGTTCTCTGACTCGCCCTCGTAGGCGAGCTGGAGTTGGTTCTTGAGGTCGTTGAACCGGTTGTTCACCGGCGTGGCTGAGAGCATCAGCACCTTGGTCTTGACGCCCTCGCGGATGACTTGGCGCATGAGGCGCTGGTAGCGGGACTCCTTCTCTTCGGCGTAGTCGGCGTTGCGGAAGTTGTGGGACTCGTCGATTACGACGAGGTCGTAGTTGCCCCAGTTGATCCGGTCCAACCGCAGCCCGAGCGACTCACCTTTGGTGCGAGAGAGATCGGTGTGGGCGAGCACGTCGTAGTTGAACCGGTCGGCGGCGAAGATGTTGGTCGTGAGGTTGGCGTTGTAGTTCGTCCAGTTCTCCGCGAGCTTCTTTGGGCACAGCACCAGCACCGACTTGTTGCGCAGCTCGTAGTACTTGATGACCGCGAGCGCGGTGAACGTCTTGCCGAGGCCCACGGAGTCGGCGAGGATACAGCCGTTGTACGTCTCCAGCTTGTTGATGATGCCGGTGGCCGCGTCGCGCTGGAAGTTGTAGAGGCTCTGCCAGACCTTCGTCTCCTGATACCCAGTGCGGTCGTTCGGCAGCACGTCCTCGTTGATGTCGTCGAGGAACTCTGCGAACAGGTTGTAGAGGATCAGAAAGTAGATACGTGCCGGCGAGTTCTCGGTGTACACGCTCGCGATGTGGTCGTGGACGGCCTGGGTGACATCGCTGACCTGCTCGGGGTTATTCCAAATCTGGTCGAACAGCTGCATGTACTGCTCGGTCATCGGAGCCTCGTCGAGCCGGTTCACGAAGCTCGACACGGCGTTGCCGCGCTCGTAGCCGAGATCGGCGGTCGTGAACCCCTGGAGCTGGGTGTAGGCAGCCTTGTCATCGACGACCGCGAACTGCTGCATCGGGTTGCCCGTGGCGTTCGAGCGGAAGGTGACCTTCCGGCGAACCCAGTCCGCGCACTCTCGTGCGATAGCGCGCTGGGTGAGCTTGTTGCGTAGCCTGATCTCGAAGTCGGACCCGGCAAGGCTCGACTCGGCCTGTCCGCCGGGGATGAAGAACTCGCGCCGCTCCTTGCGGAGCTTGTCCGTCACCTTCTCGGTCACGAACGACGGCGACGTGAAGATGAACTCCAGCTCGCTGACCTTCTCCAACTCCTTGCGGAGCGCCTCGAACGCGAAGATCGAGAACGTCGACGCGGCGATGCGCACCTTCGAGCCCGGCGCGATCTCGGCCTTGAGATCGTCACCCAGGAGGTCGGAGACGTTGTTGATGATTCGCACGTGACTACCCGGCGTCCTCGTCGTGAGTCGAGGATGATGCGCCGCCTCGTCGCACCCAGTCATCGATCTCGCTGGCTTCGAACTTCCAGAGGCGTCCGACCTTGTGGGCGGGCATGGCCTTCTCGGCGATCCAGGTGTAGACGGTGTCCTTGGTGACCCCGAGGTGGGCGGCGATGTCGTCTGCGGACAGCCACGGCTCAGCCACGTTGGTCCTCCCTCGCTCTATGGCCCAGGCAGGCCAACTCTCACGATGATACCGGCGGAGGTACGGCTTGAGTTGGGTTTCTCCGGGCGTGGCCGAACGAGATGGGTGCCGAGAGCGGTGGGTCCGGTCGGCCGATCAGCGTGCGACACGCGACTGGAGCCAGGAGGTCACTGACTTATGCCACCGGTCGGGGTCGGCGTTCCAGCAGAGGGTGTGGCCGGCGTCGAAGGGCTCCAGCGTGACGAGGTCCGGGCGGGCGTCTCGGAGTGCTTGAGAGAGCCCGATCGGCACGGAGTCGTCGCGGGTGCCGTGGAGGATCAGGATCGGCGTCACGAGGTCTGCGGCTCGCGCAGTCCAATCGAACGAGCGGAGCGGAATGCGCTCCGGCAACCCGACGGCGCGCGCCAACGGGTGAAGGGTGAACCACGGGATCGCGAGGTGCCCGGCCGTTGCGGGCAGTCCGCTTCGGGCGCAGTTGGTCTTGATGACCTCAGACCAGTCGAGTACTGGTGAGTCGAGGACGAGCCCGGCGATCAGCTCATCGTGTCGCGGCTGGTCGGCGAGTTGGAGCGCGATGGCGGCTCCCATTGACCAGCCGAAGAGCACGACCTGGCGGGCTCCGCGTCGGACTGCGTAGCCGATGGCTTCGTCAACGTCGGCCATCTCGGTGTCGCCGAGGGTTGAGCGGCCGTTGCCGACGCGGGGGTCTTCTGCGGTGTTGCGGTAGCTGACGACGAGTGAGGTGTACCCGAGTTCGGTTGCGGCGAGGACCCCTCGGAGGGTGCCGGCGCGGGTGCTGCCGAGACCGTGGATGTGGATTGCCCAGACCGAGGGGTCGCCGTCGATGCGCCAGGCCGGGCATTGTCCGGCGGGAGTGGCGATGGTGATGTCGCGTACACGAAGTCCGCCGTCGGCCGGGGTGGCGTAGTAGATGCCGCTCCACGAAGCGCGATCACCGGCCTTCGGGGTCAGACCGGGCGCTACGCCTGTGATCCTGCGGGCGACGTGGGTGGGTCCGCAATCGATGATCTTGGTGGAGAGTTGCGCCCAGCCGCCGTGCTCGAACGCCGACGCCCGAGCCCACCTCGACGACGCCCTCGGCCTGCTCGCCAACTGCGCCGACATCTACACCCGCTGCGACGACACCAACCGGCGTCTGTGCAACCAGGCGTTCTTCACGAAGGTCTTCATCGACGAGGACAACGAACTGCGCGTCCAGCACAACCGCCCCTTCGAGATGCTGCTCGATCCGCAGGTCAACGCCAACGCTCTAACCTGGGTCGCGGACGCGAACAAGGCCCGAACCTCGACCAACGTTTCCGTTGGCAAGGGTTCGAGCCTTGTGCGTGCGGTGGGCGCAGAGGGACTCGAACCCCCGACATCCTGCTTGTAAGGCAGACGCTCTAACCAACTGAGCTATGCGCCCGAGGGCTGCACCATGGTAGCCGCTTTCAGCCACGCCTGCGCGAATCGCTCGCCGACGACCTGGTGGGTCTCGGGCCCGGGGTGCAGCGCGTCGGGGAGGGGAAGGGTCGCGGCGTCCGCCTCGCCGTAGAGCTCGAGCCCGTCGAGGTGGTGGAGGTTCGGGTCGGTGGCGCGCCGCTCGGCGACGATGCGGGCGAGTTCGTCGCGGACGACCTTCAGGGTCAGCGCGCCCGCTCCGACGGCCGCCGGATCGCCTGCGGCGGCGAACCGTAGCTCGCCACGGGCCATGGCCTCGGGGTCGAAGGTCCCGGGGCCGGGCGTGTCCTCGTGGATCCCGCAGAACAGCGGGGACACCACGAGCAGCGGCGTCGTCGGGTGCCCGTCACGGATGGTGTCGAGCATCCCGTGGACGGCCGGGCCGAACGCCCGCAGGCGCATCACGTCGCGGCCGACGACGTTGATGCCGACTTTCATGCTGATGACGTCGGCGGGGGTGTCGCGGATGTGGCGCGCGACGAAGGGGTCGAGCAGGGCGCTGCCGCCGAAGCCCAGGTTGACGAGGTCCACGCCGGCGAGGCGGGCCGCGACGACGGGCCAGATGCCGGTCGGGCGCGTGGCATTCGACCCGTGGCTGATGGAGCTGCCGTGGTGGACCCACACGGGGCGGGCGCTCGGTGGCGCGGGCTCGACCGGTGCGTCCGCGCGGAGCTCGACGATCGTCAGGGATTCGTTGTGCGGAAGCCAGATCTCGACGTCCTTGGCGTCGGGGGAGAGCTCGGCGAAGTGCACCGTGCAGGCGGGGCCCGGCTCGACCTCGGGCCGGCCCGTGGCGAGGTCGATCGTGACCCGGGTGCCCGCCGAGGTGGGGGAGTGGTTCACGACCTCGCCGCCGACGACCAGCTCCACGACGCCATCGGGGCGCGCGGGCAGGGCGCGAAAGACCGTGACCGTCCGATGGAGGTCGAGTTCGAGGACGGTGGCGGAGGTGCGGAGGGCCAGGCGGACGCCGCTGGGCTGGGCCTCGACCATCGCGAGCTGCGGGTCGGCGGACTGCGCCCGCGCCCACCCGGGCAGGCGGTGCACCCGAAGGCCCTCGTCGGTCTGCTCGACCTCGGCGGCTCCGCGGACGAGGGGGTCGATCGGGACGGCGATCAGCGCGGGCGGAGTCATGGGGGCATCGTCGCACGTGCGCGATCGCACGCTCGATGCGCCCGAGGGCTCCTATGGCGCCGCCCGGGCGCATCGACGGTGCGATCCGACACGGTTCACCCTCCCGACACCTCCGGGTCGCCCGGCTGCGGCACGATGGGCCGCGTGACGAAGATCTGGGCCCACCGCGGGGCATCGGCCTATGCGCCCGAGAACACCATCGAAGCCTTCGAGCTCGCCGAGCGCCAGGGGGCGGACGGCATCGAACTGGACGTCCAGCTCAGCGCCGACGGGGAGCTCGTGGTCATCCACGACGAGACCGTCGACCGCACGTCGACCGGGTCAGGAAGGGTCGTGGACCTGTCGCTGGACTCCCTGCGTGCGTTCGACTTCGCGAACGGCATGGCGGGCTTCTCTGACGTCCGCATCCCCACGCTGGGCGAGGTGTTCGAGGCGGTCAGCCCCGGGGACATGGTGGTCAACGTCGAGCTCAAGAACGGCATCAACTTCTATCCCGGCATGGAGAAGCGAGTCGTCGACCTCGTGGGTGACCTGGGGATGGCAGACCGGGTGTTGATCTCGTCGTTCAACCACTACAGTCTGAAGACGGTGCAGCAGCTCGACCCCTTGCTCCCGTTGGGGCTGCTGTTCGCCGAGGGCCTCTATCTGCCGTGGGAGTACGCGGCCGACTTCGGCGCCCGGGCGATCCACCCGGCGCTGCCGTTCCTGCAGGTGCCGGGCGTGGTCGAATATTCCCACCAGGCCGGCGTCGAGGTGAACGTCTGGACGGTGAACGAGCCGGAACACCTGGCCCTGTGCGTCGCCGCCGGGGTTGATGGCATCATCACCAACCACCCTGACCGCGGGCTGGACGCGCTGAACTCCTGACCTGTCGCGGAGTCAGCCCCGCGGCTTCAGCTCCTGCTCCCGCACCCGCGGCGTGACGGGGAGGGCGCGCTTGTGTCCGGTGCGGCGATACCAGCCAAGGATGGTCTTCTCGGCGTCGGCCGGCACGTCGAGGCCCTCGAGGTAGTCGTCGACGTGCTCGTAGCGGACGCCCAGGGCGACCTCGTCGGCGACCAGTGGCTTGTCGTCCTCGAGGTCGGCGGTGGGCACCTTCTCGACCACGCGCTCGTCGGCCCCGAGGAAGCGCGCGATCTCCTTGACCCGACGTTTGGGCAGGCCCGTGAGCGGGGTGAGGTCGCAGGCGCCGTCGCCGAACTTGGTGAAGAAGCCCACGATGGCCTCGGCCGCCTGGTCGGTGCCGATGACGAGCAGGCTGCGCGCCCCGGCCACCGTGTATTGGGCGATCATGCGCTCGCGGGCCTTCACATTGCCTTTGACGAAGTCGTCCTTCTCATCGGTGACCGGCATGCCGGCGCCGATGAGCTCGGCCCACAGGCCGTCGACGGCCGGCTTGATGTTGACCGTCATGCGCTCGTCGGGCCGGATGAACCCCAGTGCGCGCTGCGCGTCGTCCTCGTCCTTCTGAGTCCCGTAGGGCAGCCGCATCGCCACGAAGGTGGCATCGCCCCCCTGCTCGCGTACGCGTTCGCAGGCGAGCTGGGCCAGTCGTCCGCCGACCGACGAGTCGACGCCGCCGGAGATGCCGAGCACATAGCCCGAGCAGCGCGTGAAGCGCAGGTAGTCGGCGAGGAAGGCCACGCGTCTCTCGACCTCGGTGGCGGCGTCGAAGCGGTCCGGAGCGACGACCTCGAGCTCGTCGATGATCTGGGTCTGGAGCTGCTTGTCCACGGAAATCCCTTCAGCGGTGGGAAACGGTGAGGTGGTCGGGCGTCACTTGCCCATCAGGCGCTGCTTGACCGCGGCGGCGACCGTGCCGCCGTCGGCGCGGCCCTTCGCCTTCTCGTTGACCGCGCGCACGATCTGGCCCATCTGCTTCATCGAGGCGTCGGGTCCGGCGGCGGCGACCTCCGCATCCACGAGCTCGGCCAGCTCGGCGTCGGTCAGCGGGGCAGGAAGATAGGCCTGCAGGATCTCGGCCTCGGCCAGCTCGACGTCGGCGAGGTCCTGACGGCCGCCCTTCGCGTACTCGTCGGCCGAGTCGCGGCGCTGGCGGACCTGCTTGGTGACGATCGCGAGTTCCTGGTCGGCGGTGAGCTCGTGGGCGGCGTCGCCGGACACCTCCTCGGTCTGGAAGGCCGACAGCATGGCGCGGAGCACCTTCGTGGTCTCCTTCTCCTTCGCCTTCATCGCGGCGGTCATGTCGGCGCGAAGGCGGTCCTTGAGCTCGGCCATGGTGGGCTCCTTTCGTCGTCGGTACGCCGTCCATCCTCCCACGCGGGAGGAAGCGGTTTTCGGTGGCGGGCCGGGGCTATCGCACCGGTGGCAGGGGAGTGGCGGGGTCGACGACCTCGGCGTGGGGGCGCTTCGCCTCGATGCCGTCGCCCGAGGACCGTCCCGTGAGCCGGCGGTGCATCCATGGGCCGAGGTGCGTCCGCGTCCACGCGGCGTTGCTGGACAGCATCGTGCGCCACGGCACGGGCTGCAGCGGCGGCAGCGGCTCCAGGAGGTCGCCCTCGGCGGCCTCGAACCCCAATGCCGCAAAGGCTTTCAGGGAGACGTGCTCGTGGCCCTCGGCCGTCATGTGGATGCGGTCCTCGGCCCACAGGCGCCAGTCCTTGAGGACGCCCATGCCCCACTGGTTCACCACGTGGCAGCCGTGGGCCTCGGCGATCGACCAGATGCGCGAGCCGTAGGTCGCCGCGCGGCCACGCGTCCACTCGATGACGGGGGCGTTGACGGGATCCATGGGCGTCGCCAGCAATACGTCGGCGCCGGCCTCGCGCAGGCGGACGACGGCGGCCTCGAGCTGGTCGCCCAGTGCGTCGATGTCGGCCCGGGGGCGCAGGATGTCGTTCCCGCCCCCGACGAGCGAGACGAGGTCGGGCTCGAGCGCCAGGGCGAGCTCGACCTGGCGCCCGACGACGTCGTCGAGCTTGCGGCCGCGGATGGCGAGGTTGGCGTACTCGAACTGCGATCCTTCGCGGGCCGCGACGACCGCGAGGCGGTGGGCGAGGCGATCGGCCCACCCCACATAGCGGTTCGCGCGCGTCGGATCGGCGTCCGACATGCCCTCTGTGAAGGAGTCGCCCACGGCGACGTAGCGGCGCCAGGGACGGGGCGAGGTGGCGATCATGCGTCGAACTCCTGTGGGGTGTGGCGGGTCCAGGTGAAGGCGGGGTCGCGGCGGTCGAGGAAGGCGGTCCGGCCCTCGGCGAGGTCGGGGCCGGAGTTCGCGCGGCGCAGCCAGTCGCCGGCCAGGGCCGCCACGTCCGGGCGGTGCGCGGTGATGCCGTCCACGATCTCCTTGGTGGCCTGGACCGTGAGCTGGGAGCGCGAGGCGATGCGGTCGGCGACGTGGAGGGCCCGGTCGAGCACGGTGTCCGGGGCGACGACCTCGTCGACGAGCCCGATGTGGAGGGCGCGGGCGGCACCGATGGGCTCGCCGGTGAACGTGAGGAGCTTCGTCGCTGCTGGGCCGATGAGGTGGACCAGACGCTGGGTCGCCGACAGGGGATAGATGATGCCGAGATTGGCGGGCGGCACCGAGAAGCGGGCGTCGTCGCCGGCGATCCGCAGGTCACACGCGGTCGCCACCTCACAGCCGCCGCCCAGGCAGAACCCCGTGATGGCAGCGATCACGGGCTTCGGGCAGTCGGCGATCGAGGCCTCCGCGGCCACCGGGAGGCGGGCGTCGCCGAGCTGGTCGAGCTCGGCGATGTCCGACCCCGCGGAGAAGTGGGCGCCGGCGCCGGTGAGGACGACGACCTTCACCGCGTCGTCCTCGGTGATCCGCGCGAACAGCGGGGGGAACGACTCCCACATCGCGACCGAGATCGCGTTGCGCTTGGGAGCGTTGTCGATCGTCACGATCGCCGTGTGGCCACGGATTTCGGTGGTCAGCTGCGGCACGTGAGGCCCTCCGGGTCGGTGATCGTGAGCGGCCTCTGCTCAGCCTCCGGCATCGCGATGCGGAGCTGTCCCCACGGGGGTGCGTACGCGCCGCGGTGGGCGATGCCGAGGGTGACCGCGTCCGGCGTCGAGGTGAGCGTCCAGTCAATGACCAAATGGTCGTCGGTCGTCCAGCCGTGGCCGACGCCGTCGTCCTCGAACACCTGGCCCTCGGTCTTCACGGTTCCCTCGGACGCCGGCGCCGGGAAGAGCCGCAGCGTGCGCGTGGTGTCGGCGGCCGGGTCGACGTGCGCAATCCGTTCCGACATGGGGATCGCGCCGCCCGCACGCACGAGCAGGGGGAGGCGGTCGAGGGGCGCGTCGAGGGTGATCGTCTGGCCGGACGCGTGGTGTTCGCCCGTGTGCCAGTCGATCCACCCGGCGCCGCCCGCGGGGAGGCGGACGCGCCGCGTCGTCGCCCGCGGCTCGACGACCGAGGCGACGAGGATCTCCTTGCCCAGCAGGAAATCATCGGTCTCCTCCCAGGCCCCCGGGTCGTCGGGGAAGTCGAAGAAGACCGGGCGGAGCATCGGGTCGTCGAACGCCGCCGCGCGCCACAGGAGCGTGTAGAGGTAGGGGAGCAGGCGATAGCGCAACGCGATCGCGTCGCGGACGGCGGGCAGGGCGTCGGCGTACATCCAGGGCTCGTTGACGGTGTGGTCGTCGTTCCACGAGTGGATCGTGAATCGAGGATGCATGACGCCGTTCTGCACCCAGCGCACGAAGAGCTCAGGATCGGGCCGGTCGCCGGAGAAGCCACCGACGTCGTGGCCGATGTTGTAGAGGCCCGACATCGACATGCCCACACCCATGCGGGTGTTGTAGCGCAGGGTTCGCCAGCTCGTGCGGTTGTCGCCGGACCACGTCTGCGCATAGCGCTGCAGCCCGATCGGCCCCGAGCGCGTGATCAGGTAGGGCCGCGCGTCCGGCGCGTACGCCTCCTGCGCCTCGCGGGACGCCTTGTTCATCAGCAGCGGATGCAACGGCCGGATCGCCTTCACCGGAAGGGATCGACCGAACCCGTCGCACACCGCCGCGCCGTCGGTCACCGGATATTCGTTGTTGTCGTTCCACGTCGAGCCGATGCCGAGCTCGAGCAGCTGGCTCGTCACATTTCCCTGCCACCAACGGATCGTGGCCGGATTGGTCATGTCGAGGTGGCTGCCCCAGTCGTCCCAGAACGGGGAGCGCTCCGGGGCGCCGGTGTCGGGGTCGGTGAGGAACAGGCCCTCGCGCTCGGCGTCGGCGTACGCGGGGTGGTCGTGCAGCAGGCACGGCTTGATGTTGGCCGCGAGGTGGATGCCGGCCTCGGCGAACGCGGCGGTGGTCGCCCTCGGCTCCGGGAACTTGTCGCGGTTCCAGTGGAAGACGTAGCGCTTGCCGGCGATCGACGTGTAGCCGGAGCTCAGCTGGAACGAGTCGCACGGGATGTCGTGCTCGCGGCACAGGTCGATGAACTCGAGCAGCTGCTCGCTCGCGTTCGGCGCGTCGGTGTAGTGCATGGTCGAGCCCGAATAGCCCAACGACCACTTCGGCGGGAAGCACGTGCGCCCCGTCAGACGCGGGATCTCCCGCGTCACCGCCTCGACGCCATCGGCCACCCACAGGTAGTAGTCGAGGTCGCCGCACTCGGCGGTGTAGGTGCGGTAGCGCCGGTGGTAGTTGTCGATCTCGTTGCCCAGGTCGAACCAGCTCGTCGCCAGGTTGTCGTAGAGCATGCCGAAGGGGGCCCACCCCGCTCCGGCGTCAGCGACCCGGGGAGCCGTGATCGTCACGGGCACGTGCTTGTAAAGCGGATCGGTCGACCCCGCGTCATAGCCCATCGCGTCGAGCCCGCGCAACTCGAAGCGGCGTCCGGTGCGTTCCAGGTCGCCGGCCTTCTCGCCCAGCCCGAAATAGCGGTGGTGGGCCGGGAAGTCCTGCCAGTGGTGGACCGAGCCGTCGCGGCCCACCGCGTACGCGCCCGTCACCCGGTCGTGCACCAGCGGCGCCCACGCGGCGTCGGCACCCGCGTGCTCCCACTCCAGCCGCACCGGGTCGGCCTGGACCCGTACGCGCAGCCGATCGGTCGCGATCGTCAGGACGCCCGCGTCCTCGCTGATCGTGCAGCTCGGCAGGGGAAACCCGTCCAGCGAGGCGCGGTCGCGGCCCTCGAAGGGCACGTCGCCCTCCGGCGCGACCAGCCACGTGCGGTCGACCAGCGACACCGAGTCGGGCTGGAGCCACACCCGGAACAGGTGCTCATCGAGCACGGCGACAGTCAGCCGGTGGCGCCCGTCGACCTCCCACACCACCTTGTGGGTGTCGTGGTCCACGAGTCGCAGGTCCCGCAGGATCTTCATGCGCCGAGGCTAGCCGGGCCTTGGCCGCACCGGCCCGCCGGTCCGCGACAAGCGTGACGCCGCGACCCCGACCGTCAGGCGGCCGAGGCCAGTCGGCTCGCATAGAACAGCAGCGTCGCCATGAGGTTGTTGAACAGGTGGGCCGCGAGCGGATAGGCCAGCTTCCCCTTCGACCGCACATAGAGGACGGACAACACGGCGCCGAGGATGACGTATTGACCGAGGTCGGCGAGCCCGCCCAGCGTGAACGACTTCAGGTGGATCAGGGCGAAGGCCGCGGTGGAGAGGAGGCACAGGACCCAGAGTGGCGCCCAGCGTCGGAGGCGTCCGATCAGGACCTCGCGGAAGATCAGCTCCTCGGCCAGGGGGCCGACGACGACGATGATCACCGTGCTCAGCACCGACGCCTGCAGCAGCTGGTTGACCGCGGTCTGGTTCTCCGTCACAGGCGTCGCGCCTCCCCGCACGGCGAGCAACACGGCCGAGGCGAGGAAGACCACAAGGAAGGCGCCGACGGCCGATCCGAGCACCCGCCACGGGTGGCGGCGACAGTCGGCGAGGGCTGCGCGCAGCGTCTCCCGGAACAGGACGATGCCGGCGGCGCCCAGCACCGCGTACGCCGCGACGGTGACCGCGTTCCAGACCCCGAGGCGCTCCTGGGGCACGAACCGCCCCACGATCTCGGGCATCGCGTGCGCGAGCAGCGCATAGAGGGCGACGTAGGTGACGGGGTTCCGCCAGCCCGTGCCGGTCGCTTCAGGGGTGGGGGCGGGGGTGGTGCTCTGCATGGGTGGGGTTCGATCCGTTCCGGTGTTCAAGGTCGCCGTGCCGCCTCGACGGTGACACGTCCCGGGCCTGCGGCCGGGCAACCTCAAAGCGTACCCTCACCTGTCGAAACCGCTCGCGGGATTCGCGTGGGCGGCGAGCACGCTGGTATGGTTCCCCGGTTGCCGTCACGACGGCCGCGGAAGAACAAGAGCTCCCAACGCACACGGCACGGGGGCGCCGCGCAACGGGAAACCGGAGAGGAGCGTTCCATGGACGCCGACCTGAAGAAGAAGATCATCGACGAGTACGCGACCAAGCCGGGCGACACGGGTTCGCCCGACGTCCAGATCGCTCTGCTCACCAAGCGCATCGCCCACCTGACCGAGCACCTGAAGGAGCACAAGGGTGACCACCACTCGCGTCGCGGCCTCATGCTCATGGTCGGCCAGCGCCGCCGCCTGCTGAACTACGTCGCGAAGCAGGACGTCGAGCACTACCGCGAGCTCATCAAGCGCCTCGGCCTGCGTCGCTGACCCAGCGCCGATCGATCTTCACGGACGCCGCTCCCCCGGACGGGGGGCGGCGTTCGTCGCGTTCAAGACGGAAACTTCCGCGCCTCCACAGTTGCCCGGACCGACCCTGGGTCGCTTGACTCAGGTTCGTGGCCCCCGACCCCACCCCCGGGGCCCTTCACTCCAGGAGTCGACCATGGGCCTCGATCGCCGTTCCTTCCTCCTCGCCGGTGCCGGCGTCGGCGCGATCACCGCGGTCGGTGCCGTCGCCCCCCAGGCCGCCAGTGCGTTCATGCCGGCGGCCGCCCGTCGCGTACGCACCCTCACCGGACCCGCGGAGACCGGCCGCTTCGGGGCGCCGCTCACCGACCTCGCGATCCCGGTGCGCTGCCCCAACGGCTCGGTGCTCTATGTCTGCGGTGACACGTTCGACGGCGGCTGGGTCGGGCAGGGCAACTGGCGCTCGCCGATCGGCCTGCGCTCGACCCACCGCCGCGATGGCGCGATCGATGGCGCGGTCGGCGGGAACTTCGCCCGCGGCATGGTCCCCGAGAACCACGCCGGCGGCAACACCGCGCTCCCGTCCGACGTCTTCCGCATCGGCGACCGGCTCTACATGCACCTCATGCGCGGACGCCTCCACGCCACCCACCACTCCGACCTGTGGGAGTCGCGCGACAACGGCGAGACGTGGCGCTACCTGTGCCAGTGGCCCGGCGACATGCTGCGCGGCGCGTTCCAGCAGAAGACGTACGCGGTGGCCAACGACGGCTGGTGCTATGTCATGTCGAGCCGCTTCAACCGCAACACGCCGTCGGAGCTGCTGCTCCACCGCGTCCGCCACGACCGGGTCGGCGACCCCCGCGCGTACGAGCCGTGGGGCTGGAACGGCCGCGACTGGGGCTGGGGCCACCCGGCCTCCACGATCATGCCGCCCCAGGCGTGGGGCGAGATCAGCTTCCGCGCGATGAGCGGGGCGTACGCGCTGTCCTGGTTCGAGCCGGCCGACGCGACGATCAAGGTCAAGAAGTTCCCGCTGCCCACGGCGAACCTGCACGCCGCGCCCAGCCGGACGCTCATCGTCAACGGCCACCCGAACATGCAGTCGGGCAACACCATCACCTCGCCGTACGGCGGCTTCATCATGCCGGGCTCGACCTTCGACAACTTCTGGTTCACCGTCAGCCAGTGGAACGACGCGATCCGGTCCTATCGCGTGTTCCTGTGCAAGGCGCAGGGCATCTGAGCGGCGCCCGGGTTGGGGCGCGCGCGGGTGCGGAGGGGCCAAAGCCGACGTTGTCTAGTAGCCTGAGGGTCACAACCGCATAAATCTGATCACCAGATCGCGCTCGCCCGCCCGCTTCGGGAGGCCTCGGTCCTCGGTAGTGGTCTTCGGGAACCGCCGCGTTCGGCGCCCGCCCGCGGACCTCGATCGAAGACCGGTCTCCACCCCACGGACCGGCTGCGTGCGGCTGCGATCGCACCACGAAAGGAATCCCTGTGGAGGGACCTGACCTGCAGTTCACCGAAGCCGTGATCGACAACGGCAAGTTCGGCAAGCACACCGTTCGTTTCGAGTCGGGCCTGCTGGCCCGTCAGGCCGCCGGCTCCGCTGCGGTCTACATCGACGAGGACACCATGCTCCTCTCGGCGACCACGGCCCAGAAGACGCCGCGTGACGCCATCGACTTCTTCCCCCTGACCGTCGACGTCGAAGAGCGCATGTACGCCGCGGGCCGCATCCCCGGCTCGTTCTTCCGTCGCGAGGGCCGCCCGTCCGAGGGCGCCATCCTGGCCTGCCGCCTGATCGACCGCCCGCTGCGCCCCTGCTTCGTCAAGGGCCTGCGCAACGAGGTCCAGGTCGTCGTGACCGTCATGGCCCTCAACCCCGATGTCGCCTACGACGTCATCGCCATCAATGCGGCGTCGATGTCGACCCAGCTCGCCGGGCTGCCGTTCACCGGCCCCATCGGCGGCGTGCGCATCGCCCTGATCGAGGACCAGTGGGTCGCCTTCCCGACCGTGGGCCAGCTCGAGGACGCCACGTTCGACATGGTCGTCGCGGGCCGCGTGCTCGCCGACGGCGATGTCGCGATCATGATGGTCGAGGCCGAGTCCACCGAGCAGACCTGGGGCTTCGTCCGCGCCGGGCGCACCGCCCCGACCGAGGAGGTCGTGGGCCAGGGCCTCGAGGAGTCGAAGAAGTTCATCAAGGCGCTGTGCGAGGCCCAGGCCGAGCTCGCCGCCAGGTTCCCCAAGGACACCACGGAGTTCCCGGTCTTCAAGGACTACGAGGACGACGTGCTCGAGGCCGTCCGCGCCGCAGGCGAGGACAAGCTCAAGCAGGTCATGACGATCGCCTCGAAGGCCGAGCGCAACGACGCCTCCGACGCGCTGAAGGCCGAGCTCCACCAGCAGCTCGACGCGCAGTTCGAGGGTCGCGAGAAGGAGATCTCGGGAGCGTTCAAGGCGCTCACGAAGAAGCTCGTCCGCCACCGCACGCTGACCGACAAGGTCCGCATCGACGGCCGCGGTGTCAGCGACATCCGCACGCTGTCGGCCGAGGTCGACGTGATCCCGCGTGTCCACGGCTCCGCGCTGTTCCAGCGCGGCGAGACCCAGATCCTCGGCGTGACCACGCTGAACATGCTGGGCCTCGAGCAGAAGCTCGACACGCTGGCTCCCGAGAGCTCGAAGCGCTACATGCACCACTACAACTTCCCGCCGTTCTCCACGGGCGAGACGGGCCGCGTCGGCTCGCCGAAGCGCCGCGAGATCGGTCATGGCGCCCTGGCCGAGCGCGCGCTCGTGCCGGTGTTGCCCGACCGCGAGGAGTTCCCGTACGCGATCCGCCAGGTCTCCGAGGCGCTGGGCTCCAACGGCTCGACGTCGATGGGCTCGGTCTGCGCGTCGACGCTGGCCCTGCTCAACGCCGGTGTGCCGCTGAAGGCCCCCGTGGCCGGCATCGCCATGGGCCTCATGAGCGAGCAGATCGACGGCAAGACCCACTATGTCGCGCTGACCGACATCCTCGGTGACGAGGACGCGCTGGGCGACATGGACTTCAAGGTCGCCGGCACCAAGGAGTTCGTGACCGCGCTCCAGCTCGACACCAAGCTCGACGGCATCCCCGCCGACGAGCTGTCGAAGGCGCTCATGCAGGCCAAGGAGGCCCGCTACACGATCCTCGAGGTCATGAACGAGGCCATCGATCGCCCCGACGAGATGTCGCAGTACGCGCCGCGCATCATCACGGTGAAGATCCCGATCGACAAGATCGGCGAGGTCATCGGCCCCAAGGGCAAGATGATCAACCAGATCCAGGATGACACCGGCGCCCAGATCACGATCGAGGACGACGGCACGATCTACATCGGTGCCGCCGACGGCACGTCGGCCGAGGCCGCCCGCTCGACCATCAACGCCATCGCCAACCCGACGATGCCGGAGAAGGGCGAGCGCTACCTCGGCACCGTCGTCAAGACGACCAACTTCGGCGCCTTCGTGTCGCTGCTGCCCGGCAAGGACGGCCTGCTGCACATCTCGAAGCTCCGTCCCCTCGCGGGTGGCGGGCGCGTCGAGAACGTCGAGGACGTCGTCTCGGTCGGCCAGAAGCTCCAGGTCGAGATCTCCGAGATCGACGACCGGGGCAAGCTCTCGCTGATCCCGGTCATCGAGGACGAGACCGACGAGGAGAAGGCCGTCGACGCCGCCGCGGGCGAGGACGCCTGATCTTTGCCTGACCGCACTGCACAGACCGCCCGGCGATACATCGGAGGGGAGACCCGCCGCACTGTGTTGCCGGGCGGTCTGCGCGTCGTCAGCGAGGACATGCCGGGGTCCCACACGTTCAGCCTCGGCTTCTTCGTGGCCACCGGCTCGCGCCACGAGTCGGCCCACCTGCACGGCGCCTCCCACTTCCTCGAGCACGTCCTGTTCAAGGGCACACGGCGGCGTACGCCCGAGCAGATCTCCGCGGCCATCGAGGAGGTCGGCGGCGACATCAACGCCTACACGGCCAAGGAGCACACCTGCTTCTATGCCAAGGTGCTGGCCGACAACGCCGGCGTCGCGGTCGACGTCATCGTCGACATGCTCGCCGAATCGGTCATCCGCCGCACCGACCTCGAGGCCGAGCGCGACGTGATCCTCGACGAGATCGCCATGCACAACGACGACGCGATCGAGGTCGCCCACGAGCTCGTCTCGTCCCGGCTCTTCGCCGGCTCGTCGCTCGCACGCAACGTCATCGGCACCGAAGCCTCGATCCGCGGGCTGGACCGCGACCAGGTGGCGTCCTACTGGCGGCGTCACTACGGAGCCGGGTCGATCGTGGTGGCCGCCGCCGGCCACGTCGACCACGAGTGGCTGGTCGACCAGCTGCGCCCGTTCGACGAGCGGCTCGCGAAACGGGGGACGACCCCGCGTACGCCCGTGGCGCGCGTGAAGGCCGGCGATCCCGGCGTCCTGGTCCACAGGCGCCCGCTCGAGCACTCCAACGCCGTCCTCGCCTTCGCGAGCCCCGGCGTCTTCGCGGCGCCGGGCGAGTTCGACGAGCGCCGCTATGCGCTGAACGTGCTCGCGCTCGTGCTCGGCGGCGGCATGAGCTCGCGCCTGTTCGTCGAGGTCCGCGAGCGCCGCGCGCTCACCTACGCGATCGAGGCGGGCGAGGCCGCGTACGCCGACGCCGGCACGTTCACGATCGAGTGGGGGAGCGCGGCCGACCGGGTCCCCGCCATCGCCGACGTGGTCCGTGCCACCGTGGGCGACGTGATCGAGCACGGCATCACGCCGGTGGAGCTGGCCCGGGCGCAGGGCCAGATGCGGGGCCAGATGATGCTGGGCTATGAGGGCCCCAACGCACGGATGTCGCGCCTGGGCACGTCGGAGCTGATCGGCGACGCGCGCACGATCAGCGACATCCTCGAGCGGTATGCACGGGTCGACGAGGCCGAGGTGCAGCAGGTCGCCGCCGAGCTGCTCTCCAGGCCTCCCGTGCTGGCCGTCGTCGGCGCTCAGGCGAACCGGAGCCGGCTGCAGACGCTCGTGTCGCGCTGGCTGGGCTGATCATGACCGTCCCAGAGTCGGTGGCCGTCGTGGGCGGGGGTGTCGCGGGCTTCACGACCGCACGGGAGCTGCGGGCGCGGGGCTTCGCGGGCCGCATCGACCTCATCGATCCGGAAGGTCTTCCCTACGACCGACCCCCGCTGAGCAAGCACTACCTGAGCGGCGCGTACACCTCGGACCAGCTGGCGCTCTGCGCGCCCTCCTGGTTCGACGAGGCCGCCGTGACGATCGTGACCGATCGCGCCGATCGCCTTGTGGCGAACGAATCCGCCGTGCTGCTCGACAGCGGGCGCAGGGTGATCGCCGACGCGGTCGTGCTGGCCACCGGCGGCCTGCCGCGGCGCCTGTCCATCCCCGGGGGTGACCTGCCCGGGGTCCTGGTCCTGCGCACGCGGAGTGACGCCGACCGACTCCGGGAGCGGCTCGTGGCTGGCGGAACCCTGGCCATCATCGGCGCGGGGCTCATCGGCGCCGAGGTCGCCTCCACCGCCGTGTCTCAGGGCTTGGCGGTCACGCTCATCGACCCCGTGCCGGTGCCACTGGTTCCGGTCGTCGGGCCCGAGCTCGCCTCACGCCTGCAGACCATGCACACGGCAGCCGGCGTCACCACGATCACGGGCACGACGTCGCGGATCGAGGCTCGGGGTGACGCGTACCGCCTCGAGATCGACGGCGGGGCCGACGCCGGGGGTCGGGTCGTGGACGCCGACACGGTGCTGGTCGCGATCGGCATCGATGCCGAGGAGGGTCTGGCCCAGTCGGCGGCGCTGGATGTGGACAACGGCATCCTCGTGGACGCGCACCAGCGCACGGCCAACCCGGCCGTCCTCGCCGTCGGCGACTCCGCCCGTACGCAGCTGCCCAACGGCAACCTGCTCCGTCGCCACGAGCACTGGGAGTCGGCGATGCACGAGGCCCAGGCCGCAGCAGCGTGGCTGGTGGGGGAGTCGCCCCCAGCGCCCACAGCGCCCTGGTTCTGGTCGGACCGCCACGGCGTCCACCTGGAGGCGGTCGGGTCGATGGCGGGCGCCGGGCGGTCAGTGGTGCGGGCGGTCGAGGGAATGCCCCAGATGGCGTTCCATCTCGCCCCCGACGGGCGGATGCTCGGCGCGGCCGCGATCGACGGCGGTGTGGGCGTACGTGCAGCGCGCCGCATCATCGACCGGGGGCTCGTGGTGGACCCCGCCCAGCTCGCTGACCCGACGGTCAACCTGAAAAAGCTGGCCCGGTAGCCCGCGATCTGCGCTGGGACGCCCGCACTACGCTGGGTCTCGACCGCCGTCCCACGACCGCCGCCAGGAAGAGGAACCATGATCGACGTCGCAGTGTTCGGAGCCAACGGGAAGATGGGCGCGGAGGTCTGCCGCGCCGTCGGCCGCGCCGAGGGGCTGACGCTGCTCGCCGGCATCGACCACGGAGACCCCCGCGACGAGGCCGCCCGGGCCCAGGTCGTCGTCGACTTCACCCATCCGTCGGCCGTGATGGACAACGTCCGGTGGTGCGTCGAGCGCGGCATCCACTGCGTGGTCGGCACGACGGGCTGGACCGACGAGCGCCTCGAGGAGGTTCGGGGTTGGCTTGCCGAGAAGCCCGAGGTCGGCGTGATCATCGCCGCGAACTTCTCCATCGGCGCCATCCTGATGATGGACCTCGCCCGCCGTGGCGCCCGCTTCTTCGAGTCCGTCGAGATCATCGAGCTCCACCACCCGAACAAGGCCGACGCCCCCTCGGGCACGGCGACGACGACCGCCCGACAGATCGCTGAAGCCCGCTCCGCGGCCGGGCTGGGCGCCCTGCCCGACGCCACCGAGCACGAGGTCGACGGCGCCCGCGGCGCCCGGATCGACGGCATTCCCGTCCACGCCGTGCGCCTCCAGGGCATGGTCGCCCACCAGGAGGTGCTGTTCGGCACCGACGGCGAGACCCTCACCCTGCGTCACGACTCCTTCGACCGCATCTCCTTCATGCCCGGTGTCATCGCCGCCGTACGCGCGGTCGGCGACCGCCCCGGCCTGACCCAGGGGATCGAGTCGATCCTGGGCCTCGAGTGAGCGCACGGAACAGGCGACGCGGCGGCTGCGGCCCCCTGGCGTTCCTGCTCGTCGGCGCGCTGCTGGCCGCCCTGCTGTTCGGCGCCGACCGCGCCGCGGACGCGTACGCGGAGAAGGAAGTGGCCGCGCGGCTGCGTACGCAGCTCGCCATGGCGAGCGACCCGAAGGTCGCGATCGAGGGTTTCCCGTTCCTCACCCAGGTGGCGGCGAATCGCTTCGGTGAGGTCAACGTGGCCGGGGACGGCGTGGTGCTCGCCGACGGCGGCCAGTCGCTCGCGCTGCGCCGCGTGCGCCTGAGGCTCACCGACGTCGTGACCGCCCAGCAGTTCCAGAAGGTGACCGCGACCGGGCTCGACGGCACCGTCCAGCTCGCGTGGGACGAGACGGCCCGCCTGGTGAAGCTGCCGATCCGCCACGGCGGGGGTGACCGCGTGTTGCTGGACGCGTCGCAGCGGGTCTATGGGCAGACGATCCGCATCACCGTCAGCGGCGTGCCGTCCATCGACCCGGCGCGCCAGACGTTCACCTTCGCCCAGCCGCGCGCCGAGCTCGCGGGTCAGAAGGTGCCGGACTCGATCGTGCGCCTGGTGATGAACGACGTCGTACGCCCGACCCCGCTGAACCTGCCGCTGGGCCTTCGGGCGACCGGGGCGACCGCGTCGGCCGACGGGCTCGACCTCCAACTGACCGGCAAGGACGTGAAGCTCGTCGGCTGAAGCCGGGGGGCGGGCCTGTCCGTCAGGCGCTGATGTCGCTGTGCAGGCGTACCTGCTTGATGCGGGTGCCGTCGTCCTCGGTGCCGATCTCGCGGTGGGAGCCGTCGGTCGCCCAGCCGGACGACGTGACGAACTCGCGCGTCGCGTCGTCGGTCGACCGCAGCCAGAGGGCGGCGCGCGAGAACCCGTCGGCGCGCAGGGTGTCGACGCAGGCGTTCAGCAGGCGCGAGCCATGGCCGCGACCGCGTGCCGTCGGGTCGATGATGAACTCCGAGATGAGGCCGTCCTGGCCCGGCGTGGCGTCGGGGTCGTCGCTCGGCAGTGTCGTGGCGAAGCCGACGACCTTGTCCTGTTCGACGCAGACGAGCACGCGGCAGGCCGCCAGCGGGGGACGGGTGATGGCCTCGTGCCAGGCGCCCACCATCTCGTCGAGCGCCAGGTTGTCGAGCAACGCGCCGCCGACGCCGCCCAGCTCGTCGGCCCACGAACGGCGCTGGAGTCCCGCGATGTCGGCGGCCTCGCGGGGCAGGGCCAGGCGTACGGAATCGGGGGTGGAGGTTCCGGGGGTCTGCACGTCGTCGCTCACCCCTGCACCCTAGGCCATCGGGAGGCGGGTGACGGCGCACGCGGGTCTCGGCGGGGCGGGCTTCCCGGCCGCGATCCGCTAGCCTGAAGGGCATGTCTCCGACCGGCCTGCGAACCCCGCCCAAGCTCAAACCCGACACCCTGCGCGTCATCCCGTTGGGTGGTCTGGGCGACGTCGGCCGCAACATGGCGGCCCTCGAGGTCAACGGCAAGATCCTGCTGATCGACTGCGGCGTGCTGTTCCCCGAGGACACCCATCCGGGCGTCGACCTCATCCTCCCGGGGCTGGACGCCATCGCTGACCGCCTCGACGACGTGGTGGGCCTCGTGCTCACCCACGGCCACGAGGACCACATCGGCGCTGCCCCCTATCTGCTGCGCATGCGGCGCGACATCCCGGTCATCGGGTCGGAGCTGACGCTGGCGCTGCTGCGCGAGAAGCTGCGCGAACACCGGCTGCGTGACTGCGACCTGCGCGTCGTCGACCACGACTCCCTGGTGAAGCTGCCGGAGTTCGAGCTCGAGTTCGTCGCCGTCAACCACTCCATCCCCGACGCGCTGGCCGTCTTCGCGCGCACCGCCGCCGGCAACGTGCTGCACACCGGCGACTTCAAGATGGACCAGCTGCCGCTCGACGGCCGCATCACCGACCTCCGCCGCTTCGCCAAGCTGGGCGAGGAGGGCGTCGACCTGTTCATGACCGACTCGACCAACTCCGAGGTGCCGGGCTTCACCACGCCCGAGAAGGACATCACCCCGGCCATGGAGCGGGTCTTCGCGACCTCCGAGAAGCGGCTGATCGTCGCCTGCTTCGCCTCCCACGTCCACCGCGTCCAGCAGGTCATGGACACCGCGGTCAAGCACGGTCGGAAGGTCGTCTATGTGGGCCGCTCGATGGTCCGCAACATGGGCATCGCCCGCGACCTCGGCTATCTGAAGGTGCCGGGCAACACCCTGATCGACCTCAAGGACATCGAGAAGCACGACCCGTCGAAGGTCGTCATCATCTCGACCGGGTCACAGGGCGAGCCGCTGTCCGCGCTGGCGCGCATCGCCAACCACGAGCACCCGGTCATCGCGTTGGAGCCGGGCGACACGGTGCTGCTGGCGTCGTCGCTCATCCCCGGCAACGAGAACTCGGTCTATCGGGTGATCAACGGTCTGTCGAGGCTCGGGGCGCGCGTGGTCCACAAGGGCAACGCGCTCGTGCACGTCTCGGGCCACGCCTCGGCGGGCGAGCTGCTCTATTGCTACAACATCGTGCGGCCGCGCAACGTGATGCCGGTCCACGGCGAGGTGCGCCACCTCATCGCCAACCGTGACCTCGCGGTCTCGACCGGTGTGGGCATCGACCACACCGTGGTCGTCGAGGACGGCGAGGTCGTCGACCTCGCGAAGGGCAACGTGTCGGTCGTCGGCAAGATCGACGCGGGCTACATCTTCGTCGACGGGTCGTCGGTGGGCGATGTGTCGGAGACGTCGCTGACGGATCGCCGCATCCTCGGTGAGGAGGGCTTCATCTCGGTCGTCGTCGTGATCAACCCCCACTCGGGCCAGGTGGTCAGTGGCCCCGACATCCACGCCCGCGGCTTCCTCGAGGACGAGACCGTGTTCGACCAGATCCGCCCCGAGATCGAGCGTGCGCTCGTCGAGGCGATGCAGGAGGGTGTCGACGACTCCCACCGCCTCCAGCAGGTCATCCGCCGGCGCATCGGCCGCTGGGTGAACAAGGTCCATCGCCGCCGTCCCATGATCGTTCCGGTCGTCGTCACGACCTGAGGTCGGCCTGTCGGCGGGACACCCGTGTGATTTGGTCCGTACGCGTGGCCTCGGCTACGCTAGAGCGGTTGTCGCTCGGGCCCCGGCCCGGCGTACCCCATCCCGAACATCATCCACCCCGGTGGATCGACCAAGTCTGCTCACCGTGGGCAGCATGAACGAGGAGAGCTCCAGTGGCTGCCGTATGTGACGTTTGCGCCAAGGGCCCGGGCTTCGGCCACAACGTGCCCTGGTCCAAGAAGAAGACCAAGCGTCGCTGGAACCCCAACATCCAGCGCGTCAAGACCCTCATGGGTGGCACCTCGAAGCGCATGAATGTGTGCACGTCGTGCCTCAAGGCCGGCAAGGTCTCGCGCTGACACCTCAGCGCTGACTGGCTGGAGGCGCTGCCTCCGGCTCGGTCGTCGAAGCCCCCCGCTGCGGACTGGTTCCAGTCCCGCCGCGGGGGCTTTTTCGTGTGCGGTCCGGCTTCGCCGGAGTGCCCAACTTGTGCACCCGAGTGCACGGATTGCGTTTTTCACCCGGCGTGTCGACGCAACTCGCGCAGCGGGGTGCACAAGTTGGGCAAGGGCGCAGCCCGCAAGTTGGGCAAGGGCGCAGCCCACAAGGTGGGCAAGGGCGCAGCCCGCAAGTGGGCAAGGGCGCAGCCCGAATCGCTAGGCTGCTGCCCATGTGGCGGACCCCGGCGTACCAGACGTTGAACCAGCCCCTGGTCGAGGTCGTGGGCGACCGCACGGCCAAGGACCTGGCCTCGTTGCGACTCGCGACGGTGGGCGACCTCGTGCGTCACGTGCCGCGGCGCTACCTGCGCGGCGCCGAGGACTCGAGCCTGCGTGACCTCGTGGTGGGCGAGGACGCCGCCGTGATCTCGACCATCACCAAGGCCGAGGTCAAGGGCGTCAAGCCCCGCCTGCGGCTGGAGGTGACGGTCTCCGACGGCACGGCCCGCATGCGGCTGACGTTCTTCGGCAAGTCTGGGTTGATCGGCTATTGGTCGTCGAAACTGCGCGAGGGTGACCGTGGCCTGTTCGTCGGCAAGGTGGGGAAGTTCAACGGCCTCCTCCAGCTGACCCATCCCGCGTTCGTGATGTTCGACGAGACCGGCGCCATCACGGCCGGTTCGAAGGAGAACCAGAAGATGGCGCGGCTCGCGTCTCGCTCCGGTCTCATCGGCATCTATCCGGCGACCTCCAGGATGCCCACGTGGTCGATCGTCGAGACCCTCGACTTCGTACGCGAGGGCCTGGGCGAACTGCCCGAGCCCCTGCCCGACGACATCGTCCGCGAGGCCGGGGTGCTCGGCCTCGCCGAGGCGATCGACGCGGTCCACAACCCCGACACCGTGGAGCGCGCCGAGCTCGGCCACGAGCGCCTCCTGTTCGACGAGGCCTTCGCCATCCAGGCCGCCATGGCCTATCGCCGTGCGGCCGCGCGCCTCGTCCCCGCCACCCCGCGGCGCGCGACCGGCGACGGCATCCTCGCGAAGTTCGACGAGGCACTGCCGTTCACCCTCACCGAAGGACAGCGGGCCGTGAGCGACGAGATCTTCGCCGGACTGGCCCAGACCCACCCGATGCAGCGGCTCCTGCAGGGCGAGGTCGGCTCCGGCAAGACGCTGGTCGCCCTCCGCGCGATGCTCGCCGTCGTCGACGCCGGGGGACAGGCCGCCCTGCTCGCACCCACCGAGGTGCTCGCGCGCCAGCACTTCCAGACCATCACGGGCCAACTCGGCAGCCTGGGCCACGGGGGTCTGGTCACCGGCGGGACCGACGTCATCCTGTTGTCCGGCTCCCAGTCGGCCGCCGAGAAGAAGACCGCGATGCTCAAGATCGCGACCGGAGAGGCCGGCATCGTCATCGGCACCCACGCCCTCCTCGCCGACCGGGTCCAGTTCGCCGACCTCGGGCTCGTCGTCATCGACGAGCAGCACCGCTTCGGCGTCGAGCAGCGCGCCGCCCTCAACGACAAGGCCGCCCAGCGGCCCCACGTCCTCGTCATGACCGCGACCCCGATCCCGCGGACAGTCGCCATCACCGTCTTCGGCGACCTGGAGGTGTCGACGCTCACCGAGGTCCCCGCCGGGCGCAGCACCGTGTCGACCACCGTCGTCGACGAGAACCTCCACCCCGGGTGGGTCGACCGCGCCTGGCAGCGCATCCGCGAAGAGGTCGCCGAGGGCCGCCAGGCGTTCGTGGTCGCCCCCCAGATCACGCCCAACGACCGATCGGCCGAGTCGGTCCACGCGTCCGACGAGAAGACCGAGAAGATCGTGCCGCGCAACGTCACCGAGCTGTACGCCGAGCTCAGCGAGCCCGGCGGACCGCTGGCCGACCTCCGCGTCGCGATGCTCCACGGCCAGCTCGCGACCGATGAGAAGGACGCCGTGATGCGACGCTTCGCCGCGGGTGACCTGGACGTGATCGTTGCGACGACCGTCGTCGAGGTCGGCGTCGACGTCCCCAACGCCTCGGTCATGGTGATCTGCGACGGCGACCGGTTCGGGGTCTCCCAACTCCACCAGCTCCGCGGCCGCATCGGCCGCGGTGCCCACCCCGGCGTCTGCCTGCTCCTCACCAAGGCGCCGGATGACTCACTGGCCGCCGAGCGGCTCGCCGCGGTGGCGCGTACGCGCGACGGGTTCGCGCTCGCCGAGGCCGACCTCGCGCAACGCCGCGAGGGCAACGTGCTGGGGGCCTCCCAGTCGGGTGGCCGGTCGAGCCTGCGACTGCTGCGCGTGCTGGAGCACGCCGCGATCATCGAGGAGTGCCGCACCCTGGCCGAGCGGTGGGCGACCGCCGACCCCGACCTGGCCCACCCGGGCGTGGCCGACGCCGTCGCCCAGGTCGAGGAACTGGCTGCGGGGGAGTGGCTCGAACGCGGCTGAGCCAGCCACCAGCCCCCGGTTCAGGAGCCTCGCGGCCAGTCGTCGGGCGTGTCCTCGCCGCCCTCGACGACCTCCTCGGGCTCGAGGTCGGTCCACGAGTCCTGGGGCCGATAGCCGAGTTCCAACATCGTGTTGGTGAGGTCCCAGCGCCGGTTGGGGTTGTCCGAGATCGCGTAGTAGACGCCATACGTCGTCTCGGCCTCGATCGCGCAGCGGAACACGCGCTCGGTGTCGTCCTCGCTCAGCCACATCGCCCGAAGCACGTCCTGGTCGGCCTCCAGCGGGTCCTTGGTCATCCAGCCGATGCGCAGCGAGATCACGTCGATGCCGAACTCGTCGTGGTAGAACCGGCCGATCGCCTCGCCGAACACCTTCGACACGCCATAGAGCGAGTCGGGACGGGTCGGCTGGGACGCATAGACCGGCCACTCCTCATAGCGGTCATACATGCCCATGGCGTGGTTGGAGGAGGCGAACACGACCCGGCGTACGCCCGCCTCCCGCGCCGCGTCGAGCACATTGCGGTAGCCGATGATGTTGGCCTCGAGGACGTCCTCCCACGACGACTCGGGCGATGCCGAGCCGGCCAGGTGGAGCACTGTATCGACGCCGTCCATCAGCTCGCCGACCTCGTCGCGGTCCGTGAGGTCCGCGCGGCGCAGAACACGTTCCTGTTCGTCGGTGCGGGGCGTGCGCCCGTGCTGGACCACCTCGTAGTCGTCGGCGAGGCGGTCGGCCAGGACCAGCCCGATGCCGCCGGTGGCGCCGGTGATGAGAATGCGTCGTCGGGGATTCGTCATGACCCCATTCTCCGGGACCGGCCTCCGGCGCGTGGGGGCGGGCGTCGATTCGGCCGTGTCGCCAGGGCGTCAGAGCTCTGGCTCGTCGCCGAACACGAAGCGGCGACCGCTGATCCGGGTCACGTGGATGCGCACGTAGGTGGTCTTCACCTTCGCCACCCAGGGACGCAGCCCGAGGGTGTCGCAATGGTCGGCGTCGGCCTGCGACTCGACCCGTGCGGCGCGACCGGTGCAGACGACCGACCACCCCGACTCGCCCTCGTCCCAGCGGTCCACCTCGAAGGCGACGTGGTCGTTGGCGACGACCTCGAACAGCTTCGACCCCTGGGCCGTGCGGAACACGATGTCGTCACCGTCGACGACGAAGTTGACCGGGAAGATCTCCGGTTGACGGTCGATGCTGGTGGCCAGGCGACCCACCCGCTCCGACCGGAGCAGTTCCCAGCTCTCCGCGTCGTCGAGGCGGGTCACGGGGCTCTGGTCGCTGGTGGATCCGTGGTCGCTCATGGGTCCATCGTGGGAAGCCGGTCGGCCCACGTCACCCCCCACAGGGTGAGTGATGCGCCACATCGCGACGCGTCGGATAGCGTGGTCACCCCATGAGCCGCATCATCGCCGGCCGGGCACGGGGGCGACGCCTCACCATGCCGGCCCACCAGCAGACCCGACCCACGACCGACCGCGTACGCGAGGCCCTCTTCTCCGCACTCGTCGCCTGGGCGGACGGCCCAGACCGCAGCCCGGACCTGGCCCTGGAGAGCTTCTCCTTCCTCGACCTGTACGCGGGCTCCGGCGCGGTGGGCCTCGAGGCTGCCAGCCGGGGCGCGGGACCCGTGGGGCTGGTGGAGGCCGACCGGCGGACCGCCGACCTCGCACGGGCCAATGCCCAGGCACTCGGCCTGGACGCCGCGGTCCATGCCGCGAAGGTCGAGACCTTCCTGGCGACGAGCCCGGCGGGCGGCTTCGACATCGTGTGGGCCGACCCGCCCTACGACGTCGCCTCGGAGGTGGTCGACGACGTCGTCGCCGACCTGGTGGGCCGCGGCTGGCTGGCCGAGCACGGCCTGGTGGTGGTGGAGCGTTCCCGGCGCAGCGCATCTCCCCGGTGGCCCGACGTCCTGGGCGAACGCTGGGAGCGGCGCTACGGTGAGACCACGCTCCATTTCGCCCAGCCGGGTGAGCCTGACACCCCCGACGACCGCACTGAAGGGATGACCTCATGAAGGCGATCTGCCCCGGCTCGTTCGACCCCGTCACCCACGGACACCTCGACATCATCGGGAGGGCGTCCGTCCTGTTCGATGCCGTGGTGGTCGGGGTGGGGCGCAACATGGCGAAGAACGGCCTGTTCCAGCCGGACGAGCGGGTCGAGATGCTGACCGATGCCGTGGCCGAGATGGGCAACGTCGAGGTCACCCCGATCTCGGGACTCCTGGTCGACTTCTGCCGCGAGAACGACATCGAGGCGATCGTCAAGGGTCTGCGGTTCGCGTCCGATTTCGACTACGAGCTTCAGATGGCCCAGATGAACCGTAAACTCACCGGCATCGAGACCATCCTCCTCCCGACCGCCGCCCAGTGGTCCTATGTGTCGAGTACGCTGGTGCGCGAGGTCGCGGCGCTCGGGGGGGACGTGCGCGAGTTCGTGCCGGCCATGGTGGCCGAGCGCATCCGCGAGCGCGCGGCACAAGGCCGTGGCTGATCGCCACCTGCGGAGCGCAGTATTGGACATTTCTCACGAGTTCGGGCCGATCCCGGGCAGATCGGGCCCCCGCGCGCGGCATAATGGTCCTCTAAGTTGACTCCGAGCGTGAGGACCGGCATGGCCACCCGACACATGACGACGGCCGCTGTGGGCGCCGCCGCCGTGTCGACGGCCGCGGTGCTCACGATGAGTTCGTTGTCCGCTCTCCAACGGAATCCTGTCGAGTTGGGCGCGCCGGTCCAGGCGGTGCCCGGGGTGAGCGCGGCCGTGGCCCCGACCCACGACCCGCGAGTCGTCCGTCCCCAAGCGCCGCGGTGGAGTTCCACTCCCGTGGCTGCACCCGCGACGGATCCTGTGCCCCCACTTCCTCCGGCCGCGACCCCGGTGCCGGGCGTTGACCCGAGCCCCTCGGCCAGCCAGACGACTGAGTCGCCCGCGAACGTCGGGGTCCCCGACCAGGGGCCCCCATCGCAGCCTGCGACCCAGGACGGGGGAGGGTCGGATGGGGACCCTCGGTCGACAGAGAGCACTCGGACGCGCGCCGATGACAACCCGCCGGCGGCCTCCGGTGGCGACGGTGCGTCTCGCCCGACCAACCAGCCGCGTCGACCCGCACCGACCAGGGGGCCCGGCAGGCCGACCGACCGTCCATCGCGTCCGGATCACGTCCGGACCGAGCGACCTGTTCCTGTCCCGGGGAAGCCCGTCACGCAGAAGCCGGTGCCTCCGGCGCCGGCGACCACGCCCCCCCGCGTGACACCGACTCCGAAGCCCACTCCCAGCGCGACGCCGATGCCGACACCGCCCCCCAGCGCGACGCCGACTCCGAGGCCCACGCCCAGCGCGACGCCGACTCCGAGGCCCACGCCCAGCGCGACGCCGACTCCGAGGCCCACGCCCAGCCCCACACCCTGTGTGGAGAACCCGGACGACCATGACCACGGTTGGGGCAACGACCCCGACAAGTGCCGACCCGGGGGTCCTCGCCCCAGGTCCTGAGATGTCTGTCAGGCCAGCCGATAGCCCATGCCGCGCACGGTGACGAACCGCTCCGCGCCGAGCTTCTTGCGGAGATAGCGCATATAGACCTCCACCACGTTGGACCCCGGGTCGAAGTCGTAGCCCCAGACCTCCGACAACAGTTGTTCGCGGCTCAACACGGTGCCGGCGTTGCGCAGGAAGGTCTCGGCGAGCGCGAACTCGCGGGACGTCAACTCGACCTGTCGGCCGTCGACGGTCGCCCTGCGCGTACGCACGTCCAGCGAGAGCGTTCCGTGGGTGAGGACGAGCCGGTCGCGGGGCGAGTCCTGACGCAACCGCAGCCTGATGCGGGCCACCAGCTCCTCGACGCCGAACGGCTTGGCCATGTAGTCGTCGGCGCCGCCCTGGAGCCCTGCCACCGTGTCGGGAACCGACGAGCGCGCGGTGAGGATGATCACCGGCATCTGGGGCACCGCCTCACGAAGGCGCGCCAGGACGGCGAAGCCGTCCATGTCGGGGAGTCCCAGGTCGAGGACGGCCAGGTCGTGGGGGTCCGTGGTGGCGATCTCGATGGCTTTCGCCCCTGTTCCCGCCACGGTGGCGCGCATGCCATCCCGGGCCAGTCCCTTGGCGATGAAGGCGGCGATCGCCGCCTCGTCCTCGATGATCAGGATCGTCGATGACACGTCGGGACCTCCTCAGTCATGCGCCCCGCTCAGGGGCAGGTCGAGGGTGAAGGTGCTGCCCTCACCCGGGTGCGAATCCACGCGGAGTGACCCGCCATGGGCCCGCGCGATCGACGTCACGATCGTCAGGCCGAGTCCCGATCCTTCCACATCGTGGTGGATGCGCGAGAATCTCTGCGTCACTTCGTGGAGGCGGTCGGGTTCGATGCCGCGACCCTCGTCGCGGACCCACAGGAGCACGCGGTCACCGACGACCGCGCTGCCCACGGCGACCGCGGAATCGGGTTCGCTGAACTTGACCGCGTTGCGGGCCAGCTCGAGCAGGGCCTGGCTCACACGCCGTGGGTCGAGGACGGCCTCGACGTCGGCGAGGCCGTCGAGCGACCAGCGTCGATCGCCGAGCGCGGTCGCCTTGTCCAGCACCTCGTCGGTGAGCATGGCGACGTCCACGGTGACCGGCTGGACGAAGTCGGGGCGATCGGACTTCGCCAGCGTGATCAGGTCTTCCACGAGCCCCGCCATGCGGTCGATCTCCGACAGGGCCACCGCGCGGGCCTGGTCGACGTCGTCGGGGTCGGTCTCGTCCATGAGTTCGAGGTGGCCGCGCATGACGGTGAGGGGCGTACGCAGCTCATGGCTGACGTCGTCCTGGAGCTGGCGCTGGGACGCGAAGGTCGACTGGAGCCGGTCGAGCATGGCGTTCACGGTCCGTGTGAGGGCCGCCAGGTCGTCGCGCCCCCGCACGGGGATGCGGCGGGACAGGTCGCGGTCGGTGATCTCCTGCGCGGTCCGGCGTACCCATTCGATGGGCTGGAGGAGATGTCCAAGAATCAGCCAGGCCAGCAGTCCCACCAGGAGGCTGGAGCCCAGGCCGACCAGGGTGAACGTGCGGAAGTTCGCGTTGAGGCGTGTGCGCTCCGCGCCGAGGTCGACGACGGCGACCAGGGACGCGGTGCGGGCGTCACCGGGGACGCTGACGGGAACGATGATGTAGCGGTAGGTGCCGTCGGTGCCGGTCGTGGTGTCGATCAGGGCGCGGTCGCCGGGGCTGGTGACCAGCCTGACGAGTGCGGTGTTGTTCTCGGGGCGCACCCGGGTGCTGGACGGGGCGGTCAGGGTCACCACACCGTCGACGATGCCGATCTCCCCGTCGTTGGGCCCGGGAAGGACGGTCTGCATCGAGGCGCGGAGGAGGCTCGTGACGTCGGTGATCGGCTGCCCGGTGAACGGGTCGTTGCCGCGGGCCGCCAGCGCCGTCACCTCGGCGTGGCGCTGGCGCAGGTGGGCGTCGATGTCGGCATCGAGGCGCCCCCGCTCCAACGAATACGTGACCGTGCCGGCGACCAGCAGCGACAGCAGTGTCGCCAGAACGAGGGCGGCGAAGACGCGGAAGCGGAGGCTCGCGATCCACGAGGTGCTGTCCTCGTGGTTGTCCTGCGCTGGTGTCTGTGCCATGGTGCCTTCGCCATCGTGCCGGTGTGCGGCGTGGTCGGCCCTGTGTGGACCAAAGCGGTCAGCGGCCAGCATATGTCCGCCATACTGCCGTATGCGCTCGTTTGGCGTGGAGCGGGCGACGGGGGTAAGGTTGGCGGTCGGTTATGACGCGTCATGACCCCGGATGTGAAAGGGACTGTGGTGACTTCCTCGCATCGCGCCGTGGACCCCCGCTCCGGGCTGGTCCTCAACACCCACGACCTCGGTCGTGGCGCGGGCGCGATGACGACGGTGGACACAGTCGTCGACGCTCCCGAGGGCCTTGGCACGGACATGATCGGCGTACCACCCACGTCGCCCATCCACCTCGATCTTCGGCTTGAGGCGGTGGTCGAGGGAGTGCTGGTCACCGGAACCGCCGAGGTCGGCGTGGTCGGGGAGTGCGGGCGCTGTCTGGAACCCATCGAGGACGATCTCGTCATCGACATCCAGGAGCTGTTCGTCCACCCCGGGTCAGACTTCGACGATGACGACGCCAGCCGCATGGAGGGCGAGTTCATCGACCTCGAGCCCCTCGTGCGCGACGAAGTGGTGCTGGAGATGCCGTTGCAGCCGCTGTGCCGGGACGACTGCGAGGGACTGTGCCCCACCTGTGGGGCCAACCTCAACGACGACCCCGGTCATGGTCACGGTGACGCGGTCGACCCACGCTGGGGAGACCTCGCCGACTGGGGCGACCCGAAGGCCTGACCAGCACCATCGCAGGACCAGAGCACGAACACGCGTACGACCTCGGCGGCCGACCGGCCGGCGACTCACGACAGGAGAGACCAGTGGCAGTTCCCAAGCGGAAGATGTCCCGTAGCAACACCCGCCATCGCCGCTCGCAGTGGAAGATGGCCGCGCCGACCCTCGTGACCTGCGCCAACCCGGCCTGCCGCGAGAAGCACCTGCCCCACACCGCCTGCGCCGCCTGCGGCCAGTACGGCCCGCGCACCGCGCGTCGCCAGGTCCTCGAGTCCTGAGCCGTCGCCGCGGCGTGACCGAAGGGTCCACGACTCCCGAGACCGTCGGTGACGGTTTCGAAGAGGTCTGCGCGAAGCTGGGGGTCCCCGTGGACCCCCAGCTTTTCGTGCTTGCCCTCACCCACCGGTCGTACGCGTACGAGAACGGTGGCCTGCCGACGAACGAGCGCCTCGAGTTCCTCGGCGACTCGGTGCTCGGCATCGTGGTGACCGACCACCTCTACACCACCCACCCCGACCTTTCCGAAGGCGAGCTCGCCAAGCTGCGGGCCGCGGTGGTGAACGCCCGCGCCCTCGCCAAGGTCGCGCGAGGCCTCGCCGTGGGCCGGCTCATCCGTCTCGGGCGCGGCGAGGTCACCACCGGCGGTCACGACAAGTCGTCGATCCTCGCCGACACCATGGAGGCCCTGATCGGGGCCACCTATCTGACCCACGGGATCGACGGGGCGCGGGTCCTCGTGCACCACCTCTTCGACCCCCTCATGGACGAGGCCGCCCAGCTGGGCGCGGGCCTCGATTGGAAGACGTCCCTGCAGGAGCTCGCGGCCAACGCCGGCCTCGGGGCGCCCCGCTATGAGGTGACCGAGTCCGGTCCCGACCACGACAAGCGGTTCGAGGCGATGGCGGTCGTGGGTGACCTGAGGTTCGGCCCCGGGCGCGGCCGCAACAAGAAGCAGGCCGAGCAGGAGGCCGCCGGCCTCGGGTTCGCCGAGCTGCAGAAGATCACCGAGTCCGCGAACGTGGGGGCCGCGACTGATCCGGCGACCTCGGGCGCTCCCTCGGCGCCCCGGGCCTGACATGCCGGAGCTGCCCGAGGTCGAGGTGGTCCGCGCGGGCCTGGCCCGCCACCTGACCGGGCGGCGGCTCACGCGGGTCGACGTCCTCCACCCGCGCCCCGTCCGCCGCCATCTGGCCGGCCCCGACGACTTCGCGGCCACCCTGGTCGGGCGCACGTTCGCCGAGCCACGGCGTCGGGGGAAATATCTCTGGCTGCCGTTCGACGACGGCGACGCGCTCCTGGTCCACCTCGGCATGAGCGGCCAGTTCCGCACCGCGTCGACCGCGGCGCCCGACGTGCGCAACACGCGTGTCCGCTTCGCCTTCGACGACGGGGGTGACGAGGTGCGCTTCGTCGACCAGCGCATGTTCGGGGGCCTCTCGCTGGCCCGCGACGGCGCGACGCTGCCGAGCGAGATCGCCCACATCGCCCTCGACCCGTTCGACCCGGCGTACGACGTGGGGGCGGTGGCGCGGCGCCTGCGCGCCAAGCGGACCGGGGTCAAGCGCGCGCTGCTCGACCAGACGCTGGTCTCCGGCATCGGCAACATCTACGCCGACGAGGCGCTGTGGCGATCCCGGCTCCACTACGCGCGGCCCGCGGATGCCCTCACCCAGAAGGCGGCCGTCGGCCTGCTGGGGGAGGCGTACGCCGTCATGGCGGCCGCGCTCGCCGAGGGCGGGACGTCCTTCGACGCGCTCTATGTGAACGTCAACGGCGAATCGGGCTACTTCGATCGGGCGCTGCATGCGTACGGCCGCGAGGGCGAGCCGTGCGAGCGCTGTGGAACGGCGATGCGACGCGAGGCCTTCATGAACCGCTCGTCGTTCCTGTGCCCGACGTGCCAGCGCCCGCCCCGCCCGCGTACGCGGCCCCCGCATCGTTCGGAAATGCCCACCGGGACGGCTAGGGTGGGCGAATCGTGAAAAGAGTCACCCACTTCGTCTTCGTGCGGCATCGCCACAACTGGCTGCAATTCCTGCGGTTCGGGGCCGTGGGTGGGTCCGGCGTCCTCGTGAACCAGCTCGTGCTGATCATCCTGAAGAAGCTCATCGACGGCGACTATCGCGCGGTGGCCTTCCCCATCCCGTTCACGGCCTTCAACGTCCGCTGGTTCGTGGTGTTCACCGTCGTGGCGTTCCTCGTCGCCAACACGTGGAACTTCCAGTTGAACCGCACGTGGACCTTCAAGTCGGGCAAGCACGCGGGGTGGTGGCGCGAGTTCCTCCCGTTCCTCGCGGTCGGCTCGGTCGCGCTGGTGGTCGGCCAGGTCATCATCCAGTTGTTGCTGTGGCACGGGTCGCCGGTCGAGCTGGCCGACCTGGTGCCGGCGCTCGACGACTCGACGGGGCTGCGGACGGCGCTCTATTGGGCGAACCTCATCCAGATCGTGCTCACCATGCCGATCAACTTCATCGTGAACAAGCTGTGGACGTTCCGCGCCGTGCGGGGGCGGAAGGCCCGTCCCACCTCCGAGCTGCCGATGGTGGCGCCCGTGGTCGCACCGGAGGTCGTCGACGAGGAGGGCAACCCCCTGCCCGCGGGGCAGGACGCGGCGGCGGAAGCTCGCCCCGGACCGGGTGATCGGACGGGCTGACCGGTGTATCTGAAGAGCCTGACGCTGCGCGGCTTCAAGTCCTTCGCCTCGGCCACCACCCTCAACTTCGAGCCGGGCATCACCTGCGTCGTGGGGCCCAACGGCTCCGGCAAGTCCAACGTCGTCGACGCGCTCTCGTGGGTGATGGGCGCCCAGGCCGCGAAGTCGCTGCGCGGCGGCAAGATGGAAGATGTGATCTTTGCCGGCACCTCCGGCCGAGCCCCGCTCGGACGGGCCGAGGTCGCGCTGACGATCGACAACTCCGACGGGGCGTTGCCGATCGACTATTCCGAGGTCACGATCGCCCGGACCATGTTCCGCAACGGGGGCTCGGAATACCAGATCAACGGCAACAACGCGCGCCTGCTCGACGTCCAGGAACTGTTGTCCGACTCCGGCATCGGGCGCGAGATGCACGTCATCGTCGGCCAGGGCCAGCTCGACTCGATCCTGCAGGCGACGCCCGAGGGCCGTCGCGGGTTCATCGAGGAGGCTGCGGGGGTCCTGAAGCACCGGCGCCGCAAGGAGAAGGCGCTGCGCAAGCTCGAGTCCACCGAGGGCAACCTCAACCGACTCAGTGACCTGATCGCGGAGATCCGGCGCCAGTTGAAGCCGCTCGGTCGCCAGGCCGAGGTGGCCCGCCGCGCAGCGGTGATCCAGGCCGAAGTGCGCGACGCCCGCGCCCGCCTGCTGGCCGACGACCTCGTCCAGGCCACCCTCGCCCTTGAGTCCGACCTCGCCGACGAGCAGGCGCTGCGGGCCCGGCGTACGGCCGTGGAGGAGGCGCTGGCGCAGGCCCGCGCGACCGAGGCGGAGGCCGAGGAGGCCGTCCGCGAGGGGCTCCCGGCCCTCCAGCGGGCCCAGGAGACCTGGTATTCGCTGTCCTCCCTGCGCGAGCGCGTCGCCTCGACCGCGTCGATCGCGAGCGAGCGCGTACGCAATGCCGCGAACCAGCCCACCGAGGACCGGCAGGGCCGCGACCCGGCGATGATGGAGAAGGAGGCCGACGAGGTCGGCCGGCAGGAGGCGGCGCTCCGCGAGGAGGCCGCCCAGCGCGAGGTGGCGCTGGCCGAGGCCACGCGCGCGCGCAACGAGCTCGAACTCGCCCATGCCGCCGAGGAGAAGCGCCTCAACGCACAGCTGCGGGCCATCGCCGACCGGCGCGAGGGCCTCGCCCGGCTCCGTGGCCAGGTCGACTCCATGGCGTCGCGCACCGAGGCGGTCGTCGCGGAGATCACGCGACTGGAGCAGTCGCGCGACGCCGCCCGCGAGCGCGCCCAACGGGCCACACGGGAGTTCACGGCGCTCGAGTCGCGCGTGGCCGGGCTGGACGCCGGAGAGCTCGACCTCGACTCGGAGCACGACGACGCCGCCGAGCTGCTCGAGGCCATCGAGCGGGAGGTCCGCGACCTCCAGAAACAGGAACAGACGGCCCGTCAGGACCGCGCCGCCGCCGCCGCGCGGCTCGACGCGCTGCGGTTGGGGCTGGAACGCAAGGACGCGTCGGCGGCCCTGCTGGCGGCGGGCGACCGCGTGGGCGGACTCCTGGGCTCGGTCGCCGCGCTCGTCAGCGTCGAGCCGGGCTTCGAGGCCGCTGTGTCGGCGGCGTTCGGTTCCGCCGCGGACGCCGTGGCCGCGTCGGACGTCGACGCCGCGGTGGGCGCGTTCGACCTGTTGAAGTCCGAAGACCTGGGCCGCGCCGGCATCCTGATGCACGGGGCCGTCACCGACGGCGAGGTGTGGCCGCGCCTGCCCGAGTGGGCCCGCTACGCGGCCGACGTGGTGACGTGCGACGACGCCCTGCGGGCCGCGGTGGTGCGCGTCCTGCGCAAGATCGCGATCGTCGACGACCTTCCGGCCGCCCGCCGGCTCGTGGGGGACCTTCCCGACGTCACCGCGGTCACGCGTGACGGCGACATCCTCTCGGCGTGGTTCGCGTCCGGCGGCTCCGGCAACAAACAGTCCCTGATCGAGGTGCAGGCCGCAGTCGACGAGGCCGAGAAGCGACTGGTGGACGCCGACCACACCGTCGAACGCGTGCGGTTCTCGCTCGAGGAGGTCGGGGCCCGGCTGGCGGACGCCGAGGGCCGCGTCGAGGTCGCGCTCGCCCGCCTGCACGAGTCGGACGCCGCCATGGCCGCGCTGGCCGAGGAGCTCGGCCAGCTGCAGTCCACCGCGCGGCAGGCCTCGGGCGAGGCCGAGCGACTCACGAAGTCGATCGCCCAGGCCCATGAAGGCCGCGACGCCGACGCCGCCAAGCTGGCCGACCTCGAAGAGCGCCTCGCGAACGCCTCGGCGCAGGAGATCGACGAGGACGTCGACCCGAGCGAGCGCGACCGCCTGGGCGAACAGGCCCGCCGGGCCCGCCAGGGCGAGATGGACGCGCGACTGGCGCTGCGAACGGTGGAGGAGCGCGTACGCGGCCTCTCGGGCCGCGCCGACGCGCTGCGCCGCGCCGCCCAGAACGAGCGCCAGGCCCGGGAACGCGCCGAGGCTCGCCGCCTGCAGCTGCAGCGGGAGGCCGAGATCGCCCGCGCGGTGAAGCAGGCGGCGGATTGGCTCGTCGTCCGGGTCGAGGCCTCCCGCGACGCGGCTGAGGTCGAGCGGAGGGCGGCCGAGACGGCCCGGGCCGAGGCCGAGCAGGTGCTGTCGGGCGCGCGTCAGCGTTCCCGCGAGCTCGCGGGCGAGTTGCAGCAGTTGGTCGACACCGTGCATCGCGACGAGATCGCGCGCGCCCAGCAGCGCATGAGGGTCGACAACCTCGCAGAGAAGGCCATGGAAGAGCTCGGGCTCGAGGCCGAGGCCCTGATGGAGGAGTTCGGACCCGAGGTCGCGGTGCCGGTGCTCACCCGCCCCGACGGGACGGCGCTCACCGCCGACGACGAGGTGCCCGACCCGGTGCCGTTCGTGCGGGCCGAGCAGGAGAAGCGCCTGCGTCGCGCCGAGAAGAGCCTGCAGGTCCTGGGGCGGGTGAACCCGCTCGCGCTCGAGGAGTTCGACGCGATGCAGGAGCGCCACCAGTTCCTGTCGGAGCAGCTGAACGACCTCAACAAGACGCGACGCGACCTCGCCGACATCATCACCGAGGTCGACAACCGGGTCGAGCAGGTGTTCGCGGAGGCGTACGCCGATGTCGAGCAGGCGTTCGAGAAGGTGTTCGCCACGCTGTTCCCCGGCGGAGAGGGACGCCTGGTGCTCACCGATCCCGGCCAGTGGTTGACCACCGGGGTCGACGTGGAGGCCCGGCCGGCCGGCAAGAAGGTCAAGCGCCTGTCGTTGCTGTCGGGGGGCGAGCGGTCACTGGTGGCGGTCGCCTTCCTCGTCTCGCTGTTCATCGCGCGACCGAGCCCGTTCTACATCCTCGACGAGGTCGAGGCGGCCCTCGACGACACCAACCTGGGTCGGCTGCTGGAGATCTATGAGCAGCTCCGTGAGAACTCCCAGCTGCTGGTGATCACCCACCAGAAGCGCACGATGGAGATCGCGGACGCGCTCTACGGAGTGACGATGCGTGGCGACGGGGTGTCGACGGTCATCTCGCAGAGACTGCGCGACTGAGCCCCGCGGCGGAGCGCTGTTAGGGGATCGTGACCCTGTCCGGCTTGGGTCACACGAGTCACAGGTGTCACACTGGTGGTGCCCGCCGCGTGGTCGACGGCGGCACCTTCCCCGGTCAAGACCCTCTGAAAGGCACTTCCCCATGGGCTCGATCATCTTCGCCATGCTTCTCGTCGTCGTTGTCGGCACCTTCGTCATCGCCGCGGTGGCGATGGGCATGCGCGGCAAGGGCAAACACCAGCACCCACGGATGGCCGACTCGTTCGCCCGCGCCGCCATGGCGCTCAACGGCGACGGCGAGACGCCCGACGTGTTCGACCGCCTCGTGCGCACCGCGCGCTGACGCGCGGTCCGTCCTCAGGGCTCGACCGGCTCCAGCACGAACAGCGGGATCAGCCGCTCGGTCTTGGTGGCGTAGTCGGCGTAGGGCGGGAATGCCGCCACACACCGCTCCCACCACTCCGCGCGCTCGTCGCCCGCCAGCTCGCGGGCGCGGACGGCCTGCGTCTGGGCGCCGTCCATCAGGTCGAGCACGGGGTTCTTCTTGAGGTTGGCGTACCACTTGGGGTGCTCGGGCGCGCCGCCCTGGCTGGCGACGGCGGCGTACGAGCCGTCGTGCTCGACCCGCATCAGCGGGACCTTGCGGACCTTGCCGGACACGCCGAGCATGGTCAGCAGGACCACCTTGAGGCCCTGCATGGACACCGCGTCGGTGGTGCCGGCCTCCTCGATGGCCTCGACCTGCTCGCGGACCCAGTCCGACGTGCTGGGGACATATTCTCCGATGATGGGCATGCCCCCAGCCTAGGCAGCGGCCCAGGAGATCTTCCGTGCGCCCCTAGGATGGGCGCGTGGATCCGACAACCCTCTATCTCCTGATCGCCCTCGTCGCCGCCGTCCTGGTGGTCGGGGTCGGCGCGGTCGTCGTCCGTCAGCGTCGCCGAACCCTCGAGCGCGGGCGCACCGGCGAGCTCCCCACGACCGACGAGATCGGCCGCGAGCGGGAGCCCGCGCCGGGTGCCGGCGGCACCACGACCCTCGAGCGTCCCGAGGCCGCCCGGACGCGCCTGCAGCGGCTCCGTGCCCGTCTCGCGGGCCAGAACAATCCGCTCTCGCGCGGCCTGCTGGGCCTCATCTCCGGGGGCACGATCGATGACGACACCTGGGACGACTTCGAGGCCACGCTCATCCAGTCCGACCTGGGCGTCGGCCCGACCACCGAGCTGGTCGACCGGCTGCGTACGCGGTTCGCGGTCGACGGGGTCAACGAGCCCGAGGCCGCCCGCACGATCCTCCGCGAGGAGCTGCTCGCGCTGGTCGACCCCTCGCTCGATCGAGCGCTGAATCTCGACCGCGAGGGCGACCACCCCGCCGTCGTGCTCGTCGTCGGCGTGAACGGCACCGGCAAGACCACCACGGTCGGCAAGCTGGCGCGCGTGCTGGTCGCCGAGGACAAGGACGTGCTGCTCGGCGCCGCCGACACCTTCCGCGCCGCCGCCGCGGACCAGCTCGAGACCTGGGGCGGACGCGTCGGCGTCCCGACCGTGCGCGGCGCCGAGGGGGCCGACCCGGCGTCGGTCGCCTATGAGGCGGTCGCCGCGGGCGTCGAGAACGAGGTCGACGTCGTGCTCGTCGACACCGCCGGCCGTCTCCACACCAAGATCGGCCTGATGGATGAGCTGGGCAAGGTCAAGCGGGTCATCGAGAAGAAGGCCCCGGTGACCGAGGTCCTGCTCGTCATCGACGCCACCACCGGCCAGAACGGCCTCACGCAGGCCCGCATCTTCCGCGAGGTCGTCGACGTCACCGGCATCGTGCTGACCAAGCTCGACGGGTCGGCCAAGGGCGGCATCATCGTCCAGGTCCAGCGCGAGCTGGGCGTCCCGGTCAAGCTGATCGGGCTCGGTGAGGGGGCCGACGACCTCGCTCCCTTCGACGCCGAGCAGTTCGTCGACGCGCTCCTGGAGGGCTGAGTGGACCTCACCAGTCCCCGTCCTTGCCGGTGTGCTCATCGGACTCACCCTCATCGTCCCGCTGCTGCTGATCTGGGGGCCGGCCCGGCGGGGGAGTCATGCGCCGCGGTTCTCGGCCGGATCCTGGCGGTGGGGCGTACGCCCGGGCCCGGGCCGCTGGTTCGTGGTTCTGCTCGCCCAGGGCCTCGTGCCATGGTGACGGCGTTCGTGCTCGTCAACAACCAGTTCCGGCTCTTCGTGAGCACCGCCGACCTGTTCGGCAGGCCCGCGTCGGCGACGCTCGAGGAGGCCCCGGCCGGAGGAGCCGCGACAGGGGGAGCGGGAGGCGCCACCGCCGCGCCGGGGGCCGAGGGCAGGACCCTGCCGTCCGGCGCCCGCATGGTCTCCCTGGATGTCACCGGTCACGAGTCGAAGGCCCGCGGGGACGTGCTGGTGTGGTTGCCGCCCGGCTATGACGATGCCCTGGCGGGTCAGGACCTCCCGGTCCTCTATTTCATGCCGGGTCAGCCGGGCAACCCGCAGGCGATGCTGGACCAGTTCGAGATCGACCAGCGCGCGTCGGCGGCGATCCGGTCGGGCGCGGCGAAGCGTTCGTCGTCGTGCTGCCGCCCATCGCGATCGCCCCGCCACGCAGCTCCGAGTGCCTCGACGTGCCGGGCGGCCCGCAGGCCACGACCTGGCTCGTCGACGACGTCGGCCGCGCGGTCAGTGAGCGCCTTCGGGTCTCGAAGGACCGTCAGCGATGGAGCCTCAGCGGGTGGTCGACCGGCGGCTAATGCGCGGCGAACCTGCTGTTCAACCATCGCGACCGGTTCGGGGCGGCGGTCTCCATCGGGGGCTATTTCCACGCCTGGTCCGACCACACGATCGGCGACCTGTTCGGCGGCGACCCGGCGCGCAAGAAGGCGGCGGACATCCTCGGTCGACTCCGGAGTGAACAGCCCGTTCCGACGAAGCTGCTGAACATCACGTCGAAGGGCGACCCGGCGTCGTGGGGCGGCCACGGCAGCGAGGGCGACTCGGGTGCCGCGGTGGACGCTGCGGCCCGCTGGCCCGGGACGGCGAAGGTCGTCCTCGAGCGGGGCGGTCACACCCCCGACACCTACCATGAGGCGTTCTCCCAGTCCCTGGCCTGGCTCGGGCGCGTCAACGGACTGTGACCGACGAGGGAACCCGTCGGGGCGAAACCTTGTAATCTGGGAGGCCGCACCCCGTTCGAGACACCGACCGACCGCCCGACTGACCGAGGGAACACCTTGTTCGACACACTGTCCGACCGCCTCTCCGCCACGTTCAAGAACCTGCGCGGCAAGGGCAGGCTCAGCGACGCCGACATCGACGCAACCGCGCGGGAGATCCGCATCGCGCTGCTCGAGGCCGACGTCAACCTGGGCGTCGTCAAGGAGTTCATCGCCAACGTCAAGGAGCGGGCGAAGGGCGCGGAGGTCTCCGAGGCACTCAACCCGGCCCAGCAGATCATCAAGATCGTCAACGACGAGCTGATCAACATCCTGGGCGGCGACACGCGCACCGTGCGCTTCGCCAAGCGTCCGCCGACCGTGATCATGCTCGCGGGCCTCCAGGGCGCCGGCAAGACCACGCTGGCCGGAAAGCTGGCCCACTGGCTGAAGAGCGAGGGCCACTCGCCGCTCCTCGTCGCGGCCGACCTCCAGCGCCCCAACGCCGTCACCCAGCTGCAGGTCGTCGCCCAGCGCGCCGGCGTGCACTGCTTCGCTCCCGAGCCCGGAAACGGAGTGGGCGACCCCGTCCAGGTGGCGCGCGCCTCGCTGGCCGAGGCCGACCGCAAGCTCTATGACGTCGTCATCGTGGACACCGCCGGCCGCCTCGGCATCGACCAGACGCTGATGCAGCAGGCCGCCGACATCAAGGCGGCGGTGAACCCCGACGAGGTGCTCTTCGTCGTCGACGCCATGATCGGCCAGGACGCCGTCAACACGGCCCAGGCCTTCGCCGAGGGCGTCGGCTATGACGGCGTCGTCCTCACCAAGCTCGACGGCGACGCCCGCGGCGGCGCCGCCCTGTCCATCGCCCGCGTCATCGGCAGGCCCATCATGTTCGCCAGCTCCGGCGAGGGCATGAGGGACTTCGACGTCTTCCATCCCGAGCGCATGGCGTCGCGCATCCTCGGCATGGGCGACATGCTCACCCTCATCGAGCAGGCCGAAAAGACCTTCGACGAGGAGAAGTCCCGCAAGGCCGCGGCGAAGATCGCCTCCAAGGGCGGCAACGAGTTCGGCCTGGGCGACTTCCTGGAGCAGATGAAGGCCGTTCGCAAGATGGGGCCGCTGTCCAAGATCTTCGCGATGATGCCCGGCATGGGCGAGATGAAGGACCAGATCGCCAACATCGACGAGAAGGAGGTTGACCGGCTGGAGGCGATCATCCTCTCGATGACGCCCGCCGAGCGCGATGACCCCAAGGTCCTCAACGGCTCCCGCCGCGCCCGCATCGCCAAGGGTTCCGGCACCACAGTGACCGAGGTCAACCAGCTCGTCGACCGCTTCTTCGAGGCCCGCAAGATGATGTCGGCGCTCGCCAACGGCCAGATGCCGGCCGGCATGCCCGGCATGCCGGGACTCCCGGGCGGCGCCTCCAAGCGGGCAAAGACCGCCCAGAAGAAGACCGCCAAGAACAAGAAGGGCGTGTCCGGCAACCCGGCCCGGCGTACGCAGACCCCGGCCGAGGCCGAGGCTCCGGCGGCCAACCCGATGGACGCCTTCGGGGGCGGCTTCGACCCGGCGGCGCTGCAGGGCGGGTCGGCCCAGGACTTCCAGCTGCCGCCCGAGCTGCAGAAGATGTTCAAGAACCAGAAGTGAGCTGACGTGCCCCAGGTGGTCGCCGAGGCGTACGTGCCCGTCCCGCCCGAGGTCGCGTACGCGGTCTCCCAGACCACCGGCGACGTGCGCCTGCGCTGGGACGGGTTCATCCGGCGCCAGCACTTCCTCGACGGCGCCACCGCGCCGGCCGTCGGCGTCCGCACCAAGACGCACGCAAGGCTCGGTCCGTCCATGATCACCCGCTGTGTCGCGTGGCGCCCCCCGACCAGCGTCGGCATGACCATGGAGGGCGGCCCGTGGTTCTTCGCGAGCTTCGGCGGGGGCTGGCGGTTCACGCCGGACGGCGACGGGACGCGGGCGGTCTGGAAATACACCTACACGATCAGGCCGGCGTGGTTGCGGCCCGTCGCCGAACCGATCGGGCAGTGGCTGCTGGGCCGCGAGATCCGGGCGCGGCTGGCGGGATTCGTGCAAGGGTGCGCCCGACCCGGTGGTGCTGGCGGCCGTGACGCCGCGGGCCACGACCGACCCGACCTAGGCCGGAGCGGTGTCAGCACTGCTTCGCCTTCGCCGGCTCAGGCGGCCGCGGCCACCCCGTTCGAGGGTGTCGCCCCGCCGCCCAGTCGATGACGTCGACGTCGCCGGGCTCATAGGTCACCCTCGCGCAGTTCTTCTTGAGCACCTCCTCGCCGACGCGGTTCCCGGTGCGGCGGTCGATGACGCGGCGCCAGATCTCGTTGCGGCGGAAATAGCCCTCGGGTGAGCGGATGAACTGCTCATCGCGCGCGAACACCTTGTAGGAGTGGGCCATCTCGGCGTCGGCGCGCAGTCCACCCTCGAGATAGCGGTTCCCGACACCCACGAAGATCTGGAACGTCGTGTCGGTGTCGTTGCGGACGATCAGGTCCACATAGTTGTAGACGATCGAGCAGCCCACGCCCCACGGGAGCACGCGGCCCTTGTCGGGGAACGGGTCGAACGAGTGCTCCGAGCGCGCGGTCACGGTCAGGGGGGAATGGAGGAACATCCAGTGCAGCAGGTTCGCCAGCTGGCAGATCCCGCCGCCGACGCCCGAGATCGCGCGGCCGTTCGACAGGCGCATGCCTTCGACATAGCCCTTCGCCCGCGTGCATTCGCCCACGGTCTTGTTGAACGAGAACGTCTCGCCCGGGCGAATGAGGATGCGATCGACCTCGGCGACCGCCAGGCGCAGGTTCTGGCGCAGCTGGTGGGCGCGGACGGCCAGCGGGTACAGCGCGGGGATGCGCTGGGTCAGGCGGGGCGGCGCGACCGCGCGGAGCGGCGGGACGAATCCTTCGGGCGGCGGCACGAGGCGCATGATCGACATCTCCTTGGGGGGTGGGGACTGCGTACACCCCACTCGATTCCACCCGGAGGGGTTTTGTTCCCGGGCTCGCGACTCTCCGCGCGGCGCCTCCGGGTGCGTGTGAGGATGACGTCATGGGTTTCCACAGCCACGGGCCGGGCCACCTCCACTCCCACGCCCAGCCGCACCGCCAGATCGACACCCGTACGCCGGCTCCGGCGCTGCACCTGCACGGCGTGGTGCTGCCCGAGGCCGAGCCCGTCGACCTGTGGGTCGTCGACGGCCACGTCACGTTCACCCAGGTCGCGGGCGCCGAGACCCTCTGCCGCGACGCCTGGATCCTGCCCGGCATGGTCGACGCCCACTGCCACATCGGCCTCGACGCCGACGGCGCGGTGCCGCGCGAGCAGGCTGAGGAACAGGCCCTCGACGAGCGCGCGGCAGGGACCCTGCTGGTGCGGGACGCCGGGTCGCCGTCGGACACCCGCTGGATCGACGAGCGCGAGGACCTGCCGCGCGTCGTGCGGGCGGGCCGCCACATCGCACGGCCGAAGCGCTACATCCGCAACTACGCCGACGAGGTCGAGCCCGAGGGGCTGGTGGAGTCGGTCGAGCGGCAGGTCGCGGCGGGTGATGGCTGGGTCAAGCTCGTCGGCGACTGGATCGACCGGGGTTTGGGCGACCTGAAGCCGTTGTGGCCGGCGCCGGTCGTCGCCGACGCGATCGCCCGGGCCCACGATCTCGGCGCGAAGGTCACCGCCCACCACTTCGGTGAAGAGGGCCTCGACGACCTGCTGGATGCGGGCATCGACGGCATCGAGCACGGCACCGGGTTGACGGACACGACCATCCAGCGCATGGCCGACGACCAGGTGTCGCTGGTTCCCACGCTGGTCAACCTCGAGAACTTCCCCGACATCGCGGCCTCGGGCGAGGCGAAGTTCCCCGCGTACGCCGCCCACATGCGTGACCTGTACGCCCGGCGCCGCGAGACGTTCGGCAAGGCGTACGAGGCGGGCGTCCCGATCTATGCGGGGACCGACGCCGGGGGAGCGCTGCCGCACGGCCTGATCGGGCAGGAGGTGCAGCTGCTCGCCGAGATCGGCGGCGCGGAGTTCGCCCTCGGCGCCGCATCGTGGCGTGCGCGCAACTGGCTGGGCTTCGCCGGCCTCGACGAGGGTGCCCCGGCCGACCTCGTGGTCTTCGATCGCGACCCCCGCTCCGACATCGCGGTGGTGCGTACGCCGGTCCGCGTCGTGCTGCGGGGACGAGTCGTGGCGTGAGTTAAGAGAAAAGCCTAAAGGATGCAAGATTCAGGTTTCTGACTTAATGTGGGCGAATGAAGGATTCCCCCGCGTACGCCGTCATCGACGCCGACCAGCGCGGTTCGCGACGCGGCGCCGACCGGGTGGGCGCGGCCCTCACCGCGCTCGCAGCCATCGGCGGTCTCACGCTCCCCTTCGAGCGGACCGCGGGGGACGAGGTCCAGGCGCTCGCGCATGACCCCGAGGCGATCGTCTCCGCCGTGACGGCGCTGACGCGCCTCGACCTCGACCTGCCGCCGGGGACGGCGCCCGGCTGGCGCATCGGCATCGGGATCGGACCGGTCGACGATCTCGCCGGCATCAACTCGACCCGCGAGGCACGCGGCCCCGCGTACCTGGCGGCGCGCGAGGCCGTCGAACGGGCAGGGTCTGCGCCCACGCGCCTCGCCCTCGACGGCGTGGGGTCTGACCTCGCCCACGCGGAGTCCGCCCTGGTGGTCCTGCGGGCCCTCCTGGAGCGACGTACGGCCAAGGGGTGGGAGGTCGTCGACGCGATGGCCGGGAGCGGTGACCAGAAGCAGTCGGAGGTGGCGGCTACGCTCGGCAGGTCCGAGTCGGCCGTCAGTCAGCGGCTCGACCGGGCGCTGTGGCGCGAGGTGCGCCACGCCGAGGCGTTGGCGCGCCACCACCTCGGGCTGGCGATGGGGGAGGGGAGTGGCGGGTGATCACGGTCTGGGGTGTGGTGCTGCCGGTCATCGACGCGGCGATCGTCACCGTGTTCGGCCTGCTCGTCACATGGCTGGGTGATCCTGTGGTGCGGCGCATCTTCCATCTCGCGGGCGACGTGCCGTCGGCCGCCGAGGTGGCGGCCAGCCGCGCGGCGCAGGATGCGGCGGCGGACGCCGAGGCCCGCGCCGCGGTCGAGGCGGCCGGGGTCATGGCCGGCGCCGACCTCGGTGAGTTCGCCGTCCTGGAGGCCGACCGCCCCGCGGCGGTGCCGGGCCAGACCCAGGTCGAGGCCGCCGGGGCGAAGCTCCGCGGCGGCAAGGTGATCGGATGGCTCGAGCGCATCGCGGTGTATGCCTGCATCCTCGCCGCCTTCCCGATGGGCATCGCGGCGATCGTGGCCGTCAAGGGCCTCGCGCGCTATCCCGACCTCAAGGGTTCCGACGGCACCGCCGAACGGTTCATCCTGGGCACCTTCGCGAGCATCCTCGTGGCCGCCGCCGGCGCGGGGTTGGCGTACTGGTTGGTGCGGATCGCCTGACGCGCGAGGCCGGCGAGTCGCAGCGACGCAGGTTCGCGTTGCCCGGGGATCCGTGGCAGAATGGCCGCTGCTTCTGTGCCCGGTGGTGCCCTCTCTACGCCGCGGGGCGCGGATCCATCCGAGCCGAGGCGGCCGATGCCCCACATCGACGCCGACCGCTCACCCGATACCCCCCGAACCGTTCGGGGACATCCCAAGGAGAACCCACACACGTGGCTGTCAAGATTCGTCTGAAGCGCATGGGCGCCATCCGCACCCCGCACTACCGCATCGTCGTCATGGACTCGCGCACCAAGCGTGACGGCCGTGCGATCGAGGAGATCGGCAAATACCACCCGAAGAACGACCCGTCGTTCATCGAGGTCAACTCCGAGCGCGCGCAGTACTGGCTGTCCGTCGGCGCCCAGCCGACCGAGGCCGTCGTCGCCATCCTGAAGCGCTCCGGCGACTGGCAGGCGTTCACGGGCGACAAGACCCCGTCCGGCATCGAGCCGCAGAAGCAGAAGGCCGACAAGACCGAGCGCTTCAACAAGGCCCTCGCCGACACCAAGGACGAGCCGACCGTCGAGGCCTTCTCGAAGAAGAAGGCCTCCGAGGGCGACAAGCCCGAGGCGAAGGCCGACGACGCCGAGCTCGAGGCCAAGGCCGACGAGGAGACCTCGTCCGACGAGGCCAAGTCCGACGACGCCGCGGCTGACGAGGCCAAGGCCGACGCGAAGTCCGACGAGGCCTGATCGTGCTCGCCGACGCGCTGGAACACCTCGTCCGCGGCATCGTCAGCAACCCTGACGAGGTCCGGATCAAGGACAAGGACCTCCGTCGTGGGCGCATGCTCGAGGTGCGCGTCGACCCGTCCGACATCGGCAAGGTCATCGGCCGCAACGGCCGCACCGCCCAGTCGCTGAGGACGGTGCTCGCTGCCCTCGCGGGCCACGAGCAGGTCCGCGTCGACTTCGTCGACGTCGACAAGCGGCCCCGCGGTCGCGGCCCTCGCTGACCTCCGACCACCCCGACCGCCCCGTTGCCCCGCAGCGGGGCGGTCGTGCTTCACCCGTTCCGCCCCGGACCTCACACCCGTCAGGAGTACGCATGCCCGAGGCCGCCCCCGGCTCGACCATCGAGGTCATCGTCGGTCGCATCGGAAGGCCCCACGGCATCCGCGGTGAGGTGGCCGTCGAGCCGCGCACCGACGAGCCCGATCGACGGTTCTCGCCGGGTGCGGTCCTGCGGGAGGAGGGCGGACGCCGGACGTTCACCGTGGCCGCGACGCGCTGGCACTCGGAGCGCCTCCTGGTCACGTTCGAGGAATACGCCGACCGCACCGCGGTCGAGGGCGTCCGTGGGGTCCTCCTGGTCGCAGTGGCCGCCGCCGACGAGGTCCCCGAGGCCGACGACGAGTTCTATGACCGCCAACTGGTGGGCCTGACGGTCCTGACGGCGGCGGGTGAGGTCGCCGGCACGGTCCGTGGGGTCGTCCACCTCGCCCAGGACCTGCTCGAGGTCGACACCCCGGGGGGCGTACGCCTGGTGCCGTTCGTCGAGGCCCTGGTGCCCGAGGTCGACCTGGCCGCCCGCACCGTCCGACTGGCTGACGTCGACGGTCTCCTCACCGACCTCGACGACGACGAGCCGGAGGAGGGCGGGCGTTCGTGAGACTCGACGTCGTCTCGATCTTCCCCGACTACTTCGCGCCGCTGCGCCTCTCCCTGGTCGGCAAGGCCATCGAATCCGGCCTGGTCGACGTCGGTGTCCACGACCTCCGTGGCTGGACCCACGACCGCCACCGCACCGTCGACGACACCCCCTATGGCGGTGGCGCCGGCATGGTGATGAAGCCCGAGCCCTGGGGCGAGGCCATCGACGCGCTCGCCACGGACGAGACGACCCTGGTGGTCCCGACGCCGTCGGGGGTCCCCTTCACGCAGGCCACGGCGTACGCACTGGCGGCAAGGCCGCACCTGCTCTTCGCCTGCGGACGCTATGAAGGCATCGATGCGCGCGTCGTCGCCCACGCCCGCACCCGGATTCACGTGGAGGAGGTCAGCCTCGGCGACTACGTGCTGAACGGGGGAGAGGTGGCGGTTCTCGCCATGGCCGAGGCCATCGTGCGTCTGGTCCCCGGCGTGATCGGCAACCCCGAGTCGCTGACCGAGGAGTCCCATTCCGAGGGCCAGGGGGGGCTGCTGGAATATCCGGTGTTCACCAAACCTCCCGTGTGGCGCGGTCTCGAGGTCCCCGACGTGCTCATGTCGGGCCATCACGGGCGTGTCGCCCAATGGCGCCGCGAGCAGTCGCTGGAGCTGACGCGGCGTCGCCGCCCCGACATCCTGGGCGGTCGCCCTATGATGGCCGGCGACCCAGAACGAGGGCCCGCGGAGGCCGAGGAAGGACGTGGCCGATGAGGCGACTGCTTGCCGGACTGGCGCTCGCGACGACCCTGGTCGCCGGCTGCGCCCCGGTCACGCCGGAGGTCGCAGCCCGGGCCCGCGACCTCGAGCGAGGGGTCGACGGCGCCGCCGTCCAACTTCAGTTGCCCGAGTCCCCGCGCACGATCAGCCCCTTCGCACCCATCGGCAGCGCCGAACAGCGCCTCGCCCAGATCCAGTTCGGGCCCCTGCTCGCCGGCAGCGACGGCCAGCTCGTGCCCCGTTTCGCGGGAAGTTGGGTCCCGTTCAACGAGGGTTCGCGGCTGGCCCTGGTCGCCCCCCGTGCCCGGTGGAGCGACGGCAGGTGGTTCTCGGCGCTCGACATGATCGTGTCGCTGGAGGCCCATCTCGACCCCCGCAGCGAGTCGCCGTACGCGAACGAGCTCCTGGCGATCAAGGGCGCCCGTGAGTTCAGGGAGGGGAAGACGGAAACCGTCGTCGGCCTCACTTCCGACGCCTTTCGCCACGCGGTGATCACGCTCGAGCGGCCCAATCCCCATTTCGTCGAACACCTCACGCAGATCCCGATCATGCCGCAGCACGTCTATCCCGATCACACGGCGATGGCGACCGCCGACTATCGCCAGGCGACGGTCGGGTCGGGTCCCTATGTGGTCGACCGCTGGGAGAGCGACGGCTCGGTGTCGTTCCGGCCCAACCCCGAGCTGACCGCACGTGGGGTCAAGACGCGGTTGCAGGGTGTCATCGCCCGCCCCGTGAAGCCGGATGACGTCGCCCGCGAGATGGCTGCCGGCCGCCTCGACATCGCCGACTCCCACACGCTCGACCCGGCCGCCCTGCCGGGGAACGTGCGACTCGAGCGGGCCCCGGGGAACACCCTGGTGACCCTCACGCCCGCGCCGGGCAAACTGCCCGACGTCCGCGTGCGCCGCGCCATCCTGATGGCCATCGACCGCCAGGCGCTCGTGGCCGAGGACCTCGGCGGACGGGGCCGCGTGGCGAACTCGCTGCTCTTCCAGTCGGCCTGGACCCAGGAGCCGGGAGCGCCCGCGGAGGCGCCGTTCGACCCGACCGCCTCACGGCGCCTGCTGAGCGAGGCGGGGTGGGACCCCAACCGCGTGGTGCGCATCGCCGTGGTGGCCGAGTCCGGGCGCGTACGCCTGTGGGACCGGGTCGCGACCCAGCTCAAGGCCGCCGGCATCAACGCCGAGATCGCACGTTTCGACCCGTCCGAGCAGGCAGCCCTGGCGGAGCGACGGGACTATGACCTGCTCGCGGGCCAGTGGACGGCGGCGACCCGGCAGCCGTCGCTGGTCACCGCGCTGGTGCGTTGTGACGGGTCGAAGGAGACCAACACCGGGCAATACTGCAACCCCGCGCTCGACGACCAGTTGGCCCGGGCGACCGCCTCGACCACCGCGGCCGAGCAGGCCGAACGGTGGCGGACCGTCAGCGCGACGCTCCGCGACGACCTTCCCGTCCTGCCGCTGTTCGTCCCCGACGCGGTCATCGCCGAGAGCGCCACCATGGGCCCCGTCGACCCCGCCCTGGTGCCCGTCACCGGCCTGATCGACTTCTGGGTCCGCGTGAAGTGACGCGTCGGCCCTGACCGGCGACCCGTGGCGACCATGATCACCGGGCGGCGTGGGTCTCAGAGCAGTCACGGCTTGGCGGTTCGGCTTGACACCGCGGGGGTGCGGCCCGAGTGTGTTCCCTACTCGTGGACCGTGGCGTGCTCGCCCGTCCCCGCACCACAGAACGGCCCCGTGCCGGCGATGATCAAGGAGGACCCCGTGGGCGTTTCGAAGAAGTGGGCCGTCGCGTCGGCCCTGACCGTCGCGCTGGTGGGGTTCTCCGCGTGCACGCCTGCGGGCCAGTCGGGACAGGCTGGCCAACCGGGCCAGCCCGGTCAATCGGGGGGCGCGGGCAAGAACTTCAGTTTCTACCTCTACCAGAAGGCGTCAGGCCTGAACCCCTACGACGCCGGCGGCGGCGCCGACTCCACGGTCGTCCACCTCCACTTCCAGCCACTGCTCACGTGGGTCAACGGAAAGTTCGAGGGGCGGCTCGCCGAGTCGTGGGAGTTCGCCCCGGACGGCAAGTCGTTCACCTTCAAGCTCAAGAACATGCAGTGGAGCGACAAGACGCCCGTGACGGCGCCCGACCTCAAGTGGGCCCTCGAGGGGCACCTCGACAAGTTGACCGGGTCCTACATCAGCGGCTACCTGCTGAACGTGAAGGGCGCGAAGGACTTCCGGGACGGCAAGGCGCCCGAGGTGGCCGGCATCACGGCGCCCGACGCCTCGACGCTGAGGATCGAGCTCGATGCGGCCAACGTCGGATTCCCCGCGCTGCTCACCGAGGCGGCGCTCGCCCCCAAGCACATCTATGGCTCCATCCCGCGCGACCAGTGGAAGGGCAACCCGCTGTTCCGCGAGCCCAAGGTCGGCAGCGGCCCCTACCTGTTCAGCAAATGGGTGTCCGACGACCAGATCGAGTTCGTCGCGAACCCGGCGTACGCGCCGCAGCCGAAGCTCGCGAAGGTGTACGCGAAATACCTGACCGGCGACGTGGCCGCGGCCCAGCTCGGGACGGGCGAGATCGACGCCGCCGAGGTTCCCGCGACCGATGTGAAGTCGATGCAGGGTGACCCGAAGGTCACGCTGGTGCAGAAGCCCGGCAACAAGGTGATGACACTGCACACCCCGTTCAGCGAGTCCGGCAAGCTCAAGGACAAGCGCGTACGCCAGGCGATCATGTATGCGATCGACCGCCAGGGCATCGTGAACTCGGTGCTGGCCGGGCAGGGCAAGCCGGTGAACGCGTACCTCTTCTCGCCCGACTGGGTCGTGCCGGCCGGTGCGAACACCTACCCGCGCGATGTCGCGAAGGCCAAGGCGCTCCTGCAGCAGGCCGGCTGGGACGCGAACACCGAGGTCAACCTCGACATCGTCCCGGGGCAGGCTGACCGCGACGCCGTCATGCGCATCATCGTCGGCAACCTCACCGAGGCCGGCATCAAGGCCAAGATCACCCCCCACTCGGCCGCGGAGATCGGCAAGGGGGTCACCGAGGGCAGGTTCGACCTCCTGATCAGCCCGTTGACCATGGCGGTGCCGGAGCCGTCGCTCCTGGCGACCCGCGTCACCTGTGCCCAGGCCTCGCCGGCCGGCCCGAACATCGCCCGGTTCTGCAATCCGGAACTGGACGGGGCCATGGCCGAGGGCCAGACGACCTCCGACCAGGCGCAGCGCGTGGCGGCCTACCAGAAGGCATACGCGATCCTCAACGAGGAGGTCATGAACTTCCCGCTCTACAGCGCCACGCTGAACTGGGGCACCGGCAAGACCGTCACCGGCTTCGATCCCTCCGCGAACCCGATCACCGCCACAGCCGCCAGCTGGGGCAAGTGACGGATGGTCAGATTCGTCCTCAAGCGCCTCGGCGTCAGCGTCATCACGCTCCTGCTGATCAGTGTCCTGCTGTTCCTGCTGATCAGGTCGGCCCCGGGCGATCCGGTGGAGATGTATTTCGACCCGATGACGTTCGCCGGGCCCGACCGGGAGCAGATGATGGCGGACGCCCGGCGCCAGCTGGGACTCGACCAGCCGCTGGTCGTCCAGTACTGGACGTGGCTCACCCAGGCCCTGCAGGGGAACCTCGGCCGATCGCTCGCACCCGGTGACGGGCGCGCGGTGGCCGTGGTGCTGGGGCAGCGACTGCAGAACTCGTTGGCCCTGATCGTCCCGTCGCTGGTGATCTCGGTCGTGCTGGGTCTGCTGGGCGGGGTGTGGGCCGCGATGCGACGCAACCGTCCCACCGACTACGCCTTGTCGTTCGTGTCGCTGGTGGCCATCTGCGTGCCGGTGTTCTTCACGGCCCTCATCGCGATCTACGTGTTCGGCCTGCAGCTCCAGTGGTTGCCGACCTCCGGCATGTATGACCCGGCCAACCCCACCTTCCTCGAGAACCTGCGCCACCTGATCCTGCCCGCACTCATCCTCGGCGCGCAGGGCGCCGCCACCTATCAGCGGTGGACGCGCTCGTCGATGCTGGACGTCCTCGGCCAGGACTTCATCACCACGGCGCGCTCGAAGGGACTCACCGATCGACGCATCACGTGGCGTCACGCGGTCCACAACGCGCTGATCCCCATCATCACGATCATCGCCATGAACATCCCCACGATGTTCGGCGGTGCCGTCATCGTGGAGCAGATCTTCGCCTGGCCGGGTCTGGGACGCCTGGCCGTGGACTCGATCACCGGCCGCGACTACCCGATGCTCATGGGGTTCGTGATGTTCATCGCGATCCTCGTCGTCCTGTGCAACCTCGTCGCCGACGTGCTGTACGCGGTCGTCGACCCCCGGATCAGGGTCTAGGAGGCGCCATGACCGATTCCCGACTCGACCTCGAGCCCGCAGCCGAGGGAGTGCCCGGCCCACCCGGGGCCGCCGCCCCCGACCTCACGCCCCGCCAACTCGCGTGGCGCCGGTTCCGGAGCCACCGGATGGCGATGGTGGGCGCCGCCATCCTTGTGGTCATGGTGCTCCTCGCCTTCCTCGGCCCGCTGGTCCACCGCGTCGACCCGTACGCGGTGGACACGGCCTACTACCGCCTGCCGCCGGGGCCCGGCCATCCGCTCGGCACCGACTCGGCCGGTCGCGACGTGCTGGCCCGGCTCCTCCACGGCGGCCGGCTCTCGCTGACGATCGGCCTGGCCGCTGCCACGCTGGCGACGCTGATCGGCGTGGTCTTCGGCGTCATCGCGGGCTATTTCCGTGGCTGGATCGACTCGATCCTGACGCGCGTCGCGGAGGTGTTCCAGAGTTTCCCGACCCTGATCGTGATCATCGTCGTGGTGGCCTTCTTCGGCTCGGGCGTGCTGATGATCATCGTCATGCTGGGGTGCCTCCAGTGGACCCAGGCGTTCCGCGTCACCCGGGGCGTCACGATGCAGCTGCGCGAGCAGGACTCGGTCCAGGCCGTCGAGGGACTCGGCGGCACGCCGCTGCACATCCTCGTCCGCCACATGCTGCCCTCGGTGCTCCCACACGCGGCGGTGGCCTTCACGTTGCTGACCGCAGTGGTGATCGGCACCGAGGCCGCGCTCTCGTTCCTGGGGCTCGGCGTGCCCCCGCCCACGGCGAGCTGGGGATCCATGATCTCCGAGGCCCAGAGCCTGCGCATCCTGCGGTCGATGCCGTGGATGTGGCTCCCGCCCGGCATCGCGATCGCCCTCACCGTCCTCGCGGTGAACTTCGTGGGCGACGGCCTGCGCGACGCCGTCGACCCGAGGCAGGTGCGGTGATGGGCAGCAGCCGCATCGATCGTGCCGAGCCCCTGCTCCGCCTCGACGGCATCGTCACCGAGTTCGCCACCCTGAACGGGGTGGTACGCGGTGTCAACGGCGCCACCTACGACGTGCGACCGGGCGAAACCCTGGGCGTGGTGGGGGAGTCGGGATCCGGCAAGTCGGTGACCGTCATGTCGGCGCTCGGGCTCCTGCCGCCGTCGGGCCGCGTCGTGTCCGGTCACGCCTGGTTCGACGGCGAGGACCTGCTCGCCATGGCCCCGAGCCGCCTGCGCGAGGTGCGGGGCGGCGAGATCGGCCTGATCTTCCAGGACCCCATGACCGCACTGAACCCCGTGATGACGATCGGTGCCCAGATCGACGAGACGCTGCGTCGCCACTCGCCCGACCTGCGCACGAAGGCTGCGCGCCGAGACCGGGTCATCGAGCTCCTGACGGAGGTGGGCATCCCCGCCCCCCGCGAGCGCGTCGGTCAATATCCCCACCAGTTCTCGGGCGGCATGCGCCAACGCGCCATGATCGCGATCGCCATCGCGAACCGGCCCAGGCTGATCATCGCCGATGAGCCCACGACCGCGCTCGACGTCACGGTCCAGGCCCAGATCCTCGAGCTGCTCCAGCGGCTGCAGGACGAGAACGGCTCGGCCCTGGTCATGATCACCCACGACCTCGGCGTGATCGCCGAGGTGGCCCGCCACGTCGTGGTCATGTATGCGGGCAAGGTCGTCGAATCGGCCCCGGTCGATGACATCTTCCACGCCCCCCGGCACCCGTACGCCCTCGGCCTGCTCGAGTCGCTGCCGCGGGTCGACGACCGCCGCGACGAGCTGACCGCGATTGCCGGCCAGCCGCCCGACCCGCGGTCGCTGCCGGAGGGCTGTCCCTTCCAGCCGCGCTGCCGCACCAGCCGCGGGCGGGCCGAGTGCGGCACCCCGCCGCCCCTGGTCCGGGTGGGGCCCCACCACGAGACCGCCTGTCACTTCCATGCCGAGCTCGAGGGCCTCGACCCCGCCACGACCGCCCGGGAGGGAAGCCGATGAGCGAGTTGCTCCTCGAGGTCGACCACCTCGTCAAGCATTTCGAGGTCGGCGGAGGCTTTCTGGCCAAGGCGTCGACCGTCTATGCGGTCAACGACGTGTCTTTCGACCTCCGCCGCGGCGAGACGCTGGCCCTGGTGGGGGAGTCGGGCTGCGGGAAGACCACGGTCGGCAAGACCCTGATGGGCTTCTACCGCCCGACCTCGGGGCACGTCCGCTTCGAGGGGCGCGATGTCGGCGGGCTGTCGCGACGCGAGCTGCGCGGCGTACGCCGGGACATGCAGTACGTGTTCCAGGACCCGTACGCCTCGCTGCCGTCGCGCTCGACCGTCGCCGACATCCTGACCGAGCCCCTCGAGATCCACGGCATCGGTGACCGGGCCTCGCGCACGGCCCGCGCGAGGGAGTTGCTCGACCTCGTCGGCCTGCGGCCGTCACTGGCGGCGCGCTATCCGCACGAGTTCTCCGGCGGCCAGCGCCAGCGCATCGGGATCGCCCGCGCGCTCGCGCTCGAACCCCGCATGCTGGTGCTGGACGAGCCCGTGTCGGCCCTCGACGTGTCGGTGCAGGCCCAGGTGGTCAACCTGCTCGAGCGGCTCCAGGCCGAGCTCGACCTCGGCTATGTGTTCATCGCCCACGACCTGGGCGTGGTCCGCCACATCGCCGACCGCATCGCGGTGATGTATCTCGGCGAGATCGTCGAATACGGTGCGGCCGAGCAGATCTTCACCGCTCCGCAGCACCCCTACACGCAGGCCCTGCTGTCGGCGGTCCCCGTGCCGGACCCCCGCGTCCGTGCGATGGGGAGGCGGCGCCTGCTGGTGGGGGACCTGCCCTCACCGACCACGCGTCCCACCGGCTGCCCGTTCCGCGGCCGGTGCTGGAGGGCCCAGGAGGTGTGTGCGACCGAGCGCCCACCGCTGGAGCCGATGCCGTCGGGCGCGGAGGCCGCCTGTCACTTCCCCGGCCCCGAGGCCGACGCGTCCTGAGCCGACCCCATTCCGCCCGCGGGGTCGGGCCGCGTCAGCCCCAGGGATGAATTCTCGGCGACGCACGTCGGTGGGATTTCGGTTCGGAGCGTCGGCTGCCTACGCTGACCTCGTCGTCTAGAATCACCCAGGGGGAAGCATGACCGCACGCCAACAGACCGATCGCGCCGCCGGAGCCGCCTGGCCCGTCCGGATCGGCATCGGGCTGTCGGTGGTCGCCCTGCTGGCGACCAGCGCGTGCGGCGTGGACCCGTCGAAGTCGAAGCCCGGGGGTGACGCGCCGAAGGGCGGCGCCACCACGAAGGCCCCCGACGCCCCCAGGGCCGAGTTCGCGCGGGTCGACCCCGGCACCGTGGCCGGCTGGACCATGACGACGTACGCCGACGACTCCCGCGGCATCCGTGCCGAGGTCCCGGTCGTGCCGGGCGCGCGTACGCTCTCCAGCGCCATGGAGGTCGTGCGCGAGCGTACGCTGCGCACTGCCGCCCAGGAGGGGGCCACCGCCGTCTCGGTCACGACCTCGGTCGTGGCGGCCTCCCCGCAGGCCGTGGGCATCCAGGTGACGCGGAAGATCACCTCGCCGAAGGGCGAGCGCACCGAGCCCGTGATCGTCTGGTACGACGCGGCGACCCGACGTGTCCACAGCTCGCCGATCCTCGTCGACGCCCAGCAGTGGGGTGCCTTCAAGCAGGCGGTCGCGAAGACGGTCGCCAAGGACAAGGCGGTCGACCCCAAGAAGCTGTCGCAGGCGCTGGACGCCGAGGCCGCGCCCCAGGGCATCGGCCCGGCGTTGGCCTTCGACGCCCAGGGGAACCTCGTCGCGCGCTTCGGTGCCGGGGCGGTGTCCGACCAGCCGATCGGGCTGGTCGTCGCGGCCAAGGACGTGGACCCGGTGCTGTCGACGTTCGGCCGTTCGGCCCAGGCCGCGGCGAAGGCGCCGTCCGCCTTCGACCCGTCAGCGGCCCCCTCGGGCGCCGCCCCCACCCCCAGTGCGAGCGCCTCTCCCTCGGCGACGCCCGGCAACCAGGTCCCGCGGCCGTCGACCGCCGTGGGCGTCGACTGCACGAAGGCCAAGTGTGTGGCCCTGACCTACGACGACGGACCCGGTGCGGACACGGCGCAGGTCCTCGAGGCCTTCACGAAGGCCGGCGCCGCCGCGACGTTCTTCCAGCTCGGCGACATGATCAGGGCCAACCCCAAGGTCGCCAGGCAGGTGGCGTCGTCCGGCATGGAGGTGGCCAGCCACTCCATGTCCCACCCCGACCTCGCCCGCATCGGTGCCGACAAGCTCAAGCGCGAGGTCGAGGGTGCCAGCGCGATCATGAAGGAGACCTACGGGCGATCGCCGATGCTGTTGCGGCCGCCGTACGGATCCCACAACAAGGCCGTCGACGACCTGGCCGCCCGCAACGGACTCGGCATCATCCAGTGGAACGCCGACACCAACGACTGGAAGACCAAGAACACCGCGTCCACCGAGGCGTCGGCCAGCGCGGCCAGGGCCGACTCGATCGTCCTCATGCACGACATCCACCCCTCGACCGTCGCCGCGGCGCCCGGAATCGTCCGCGACCTCCAGGCCAAGGGGCTGACCCTGGTCACCGTCTCGGAGCTGGCCCTGAACTCGGGTTCCTACGAGGCCGGGCACGCGTACTGCACCACCACCAACCAGAAGCAGTCGGGCTTCGGCTGCGCCGGCTGACGTCCCGCGTACGGATCGTTCGGGACCGCGTCGAAAGGTCACGTTTCTGAGACCTGTGCCACTTTGGCGGGCCTTACTACACGCGATCGGAGTTCGAGGAATAGGGTGTCGCTCGTGGCGACAACAACACCTACTCTCACCGTTCACCAACGCGCCGCACGATCCAGCGTGGTGCGCAAGTACGCGATGGCCATCAGTGGCCTGATCCTCATCGGCTTCCTGCTGATCCACATGTACGGCAACCTCAAGCTCTTCTCGGGCCGGGTCACCGAGGCGGGGCCCGAGCAGGGCCAGTACGCGTTCGACGTGTACGCCCACCACCTCCGTGTGATGGGCGAGCCGATCCTGCCCCACGAGGGCGCCCTGTGGATCACCCGCGTCGTCCTGCTGGCCGCGCTGCTCGTACACGCCTGGTCGGCCTTCACCCTCTGGTCCAGCGCGAAGTCGGCGGCCGGTGGCGCCAAGCGCTACACGAAGGTGAACTCGCTGCAGCGCTCGTACGCGAGCTACACCATGCGGTGGGGCGGCGTGACGATCCTGCTGTTCGTGATCTACCACATCCTGCACTTCACGGTGCCTGTCATCGACACCGCGCCCGGTGCGGCCAGCCCGATGGTGCGCGTGGTCGAGAGCTTCAAGAACCCGCTGGTGCTGATCAGCTACCTGATCGCCATGGTCGCGGTCGCCCTGCACGTCCGTCACGGGTTCTGGAGCGCCTTCGCCACCCTCGGCGCGAACACGAGCGCCAAGTCGCGCTCGACGTGGAACCTGGTCGCCGCCGTCATCGCCGTGCTGTTGTTCGTCGGCTTCGTCGCCGGCCCGATCGCCATCATCCTCGGAGGGATCACACTGTGACCGACCAGCTCGAACCCCAGAACGCCCAGCAGGAAGCGGTCCAGGCCGACGCCGAGTTCATGAACCCCGACACGGGGTCACAGAACGCGAGCGCGGGCCACACCAGCCTCGACGCCGACGCCGTCTACATCGAGGGCGCGCCGATCCACGACACCAAGGCCCCGGCCGGCCCGATCGCGGAGAAGTGGGACCAGCGCCGCTTCAACGCGAAGCTGGTCAACCCGGCGAACCGGCGCAAGCTGTCGGTCATCGTCGTCGGCTCCGGCCTGGCCGGCGGTGCCGCAGCCGCCACCCTGGGCGAGGCCGGCTACCAGGTGAAGAACTTCTGCTACCAGGACAGCCCGCGCCGCGCCCACTCGATCGCGGCCCAGGGCGGCATCAACGCGGCCAAGAACTACCGCAACGACGGCGACTCGATCTACCGGCTGTTCTACGACACCGTCAAGGGCGGCGACTACCGTTCGCGCGAGTCGAACGTCTATCGCCTCGCGCAGGTGTCGGTGAACATCATCGACCAGTGCGTCGCGCAGGGCGTCCCGTTCGCCCGCGAATATGGCGGCCTGCTCGACAACCGCTCGTTCGGCGGCGTCCAGGTCTCGCGTACGTTCTATGCGCGCGGCCAGACCGGCCAGCAGCTGCTGATCGGCGCCTACCAGGCGCTCGAGCGCCAGATCGCCGCCAAGACCGTGGCGATGTACACGCGCCACGAGATGCTCGAGGTCATCGTCGACGAGGGGGTCGCCCGCGGCATCGTGACGCGCGACATGGTCACCGGAAAGGTCGAGGCCCACGTGGCCGATGCCGTGGTGCTCGCCACCGGCGGCTACGGCAACGTGTTCTTCCTGTCGACCAACGCCATGGGCTGCAACGTGACGGCGTCGTGGCGTGCCCACCGCAAGGGCGCCCTGTTCGCGAACCCCTGCTACACGCAGATCCACCCGACCTGCATCCCGGTGTCGGGCGAGACCCAGTCGAAGCTGACGCTGATGTCGGAGTCGCTGCGCAACGACGGCCGCATCTGGGTGCCGAAGCGCGTCGAGGACTGCGACAAGGACCCGCGCCAGATCGCCGAGGACGACCGCGACTACTACCTCGAGCGCATCTACCCGTCCTTCGGCAACCTGGTGCCGCGCGACATCGCGTCGCGCCAGGCCAAGAACATGTGCGACGAGGGTCGCGGCGTCGGGCCCGAGGTGCCGGGGCAGGGTCGTCGAGGCGTCTACCTCGACTTCGCCGACGCCATCCAGCGCCTGGGGCGAAAGGCCGTCGAGGCGAAGTACGGCAACCTCTTCGACATGTATCAGCAGATCACCGGTGAGAACCCGTACGAGGTGCCGATGCGCATCTACCCGGCGGTCCACTACACGATGGGCGGGCTGTGGGTCGACTACGACCTCCAGTCGACCATCCCCGGCCTGTTCGTGGCCGGCGAGGCGAACTTCTCCGACCACGGCGCCAACCGTCTGGGCGCCTCGGCGCTCATGCAGGGTCTGGCCGACGGCTATTTCGTCCTGCCCAACACCATCAACGACTACCTCGCCGACGCGACCAAGCATGGCCGCATCGACGCGAACCACCCCGCCGTCACCGAGGCCGTGGCCGACGTGCAGGCGCGGGTGGACAGGCTCCTGTCCATCCAGGGCTCCCGCACCGTCGACTCCATCCACAAGGAGCTCGGCAACATCATGTGGGAATACTGCGGCATGGAGCGCAACGAGGAGGGTCTCCGCAAGGCCATCGGCCTCATCCGTGAGCTGCGCGAGGTGTTCTGGACCGACGTCCGCGTGACGGGCGAGGCCGAGGAACTCAACCAGGCGCTCGAGCGGGCCGGTCGCGTCGCCGACTTCCTCGAGCTCGGGGAGCTGATGTGCGTCGACGCCCTGGTGCGTCGCGAGTCCTGCGGTGGCCACTTCCGGTCGGAGTCCCAGACCGAGGAGGGCGAGGCGCTGCGCCACGACGACGAGTTCGCGTTCGTGTCGGCGTGGGAGTTCACCGGGGCGGGCAACCAGCCCATCCTCCACAAGGAGCCCCTCGAATACGAGTTCGTCGAGATGAAGCAACGGAGTTACAAGTGAAGCTCACCCTGCGCATTTGGCGCCAGAAGAACACCGAGGCCGAGGGCCGCATGGAGTCCTACGCCCTCGACGGCGTCAGCGACCACATGTCCTTCCTCGAGATGCTCGACATGCTCAACGAGCAGCTCACCGTCGAGGGCCAGGACCCGGTCGCGTTCGACTCCGACTGCCGCGAAGGCATCTGCGGGGCGTGCGGTGTCGTCATCAACGGTGCGGCCCACGGCCGCGGCGAGACGACCTACCCCACGACGACCTGCCAGCTCCACATGCGGGAGTTCCGCGACGGCGACACCATCACCGTCGAGCCGTGGAAGGCCAAGGGCTTCCCGGTGCTCAAGGACCTGGTCGTCGACCGCACCGCGTTCGACCGCATCATCCAGGCCGGCGGCTTCATCTCCGCCCCGACCGGCACCGCGCCTGACGCCCACGCCACCCCGGTGAACAAGAAGGACGCCGACGCGGCCTTCGACAACGCCACCTGCATCGGCTGCGGCGCCTGCGTGGCGGCGTGCCCGAACGGCTCGGCGATGTTGTTCACCTCGGCGAAGGTGTCCCACCTCGGCCTGCTCCCGCAGGGCCAGCCCGAGCGCTGGTCGCGTGTCCTCGGCATGGTCGCCGAGCACGACGAGAGCGGCTTCGGCAACTGCACCAACATCGGTGAGTGCACCGCGGTCTGCCCGAAGGGCATCCCGCTGGAGAGCATCTCGCGGCTCAACCGCGACCTGTTCACCGCGCTGCGCAAGGGCTGAGGCCCGCGTACGCGACCCAGGCCTGCCGACCACAGCAGTACGCCACGGCGCCGGTCCCCTCGGGGGGCCGGCGCCGTCCGGCGTCCGGGGCCCGCGAATCCCCGTACACTGCGCGGGTGCGGACGATCATCCTCGTGGCAGGGCCCTCGGGCAGTGGGAAGTCGCGCCTGGCGCACGAGACCGGCTGCCCCCACGTCGGGCTGGACGAGTTCTACCGCGACGGCGACGAACCCGGCCTGCCGCACACGCTCGGCATCGTCGACTGGGACGACGTGGCGTCCTGGAACCTCGCGGGGGCCGTGGCCGCGCTGGTCGCCGCGGCCACGGACCAGGCCATCGAGGTGCCGATCTATTCGATCGCGGGCAACGCCCGCACCGGAACCCGTCGCCTCGACCTGTCGGGTGTCCAGGCCGTCGTGTCGGAGGGCATCTTCGCCGTCGATGCACTCCGCCCGCTGCGCGACCGCGGCGTCCAGGTGGTCCCGATCTGGCTCGACAGGCCACGCACGCTGGTGGCGGCGCTCAGGTTCGCCCGCGACGTGCGCGAGAAGCGCAAGCGACTCCCCGTGCTCGTGAGCCGGGGCGCGGCGCTGTGGCGCACCGAACCGCAGATGCGGCGACGGGCGATCGCGGCCGGGTTCGAGCCCCTGACGATGCGGGCGGCGCTGCGGCTGGTGCGTCAGCGGGCCTGAGGACCCGCCTGCTGGGTCGGAGCGGCGAACGCCCGGCTCAGGGCGCGAGGCGTTGGGCGACGAGCGGCAGCGTACGCGTCATCGGATGTTCGGCGACGTCTCCGTCGTCGGTGCGGGCCCCGCTGCCGTACGCCACGAACGCGACGCGATCGCCGCGCCTGACCAGGCCCTGGCTCTCGGTGCGGGGACCGCGATCCGACTTCCAGGCGGTCTCGCTGACCTGCGCCTGCGCCCCGTCGACCCTCACCGGTGTGGGGGCCAGGGGGGTCATCGCGTCGGTTCCCCCGTTCGACGAGATGACCTCGCCACACGACTGCGCCCAGGTGGTCAGCGTGGTGATCGCCTGTTCGGCGGTGGCCGCATCGGGATAGCTCAACACGACGGCGCCGGCCGTGGCACCGCCCGGTCCGGTGAATGTGCGCACCTGCAGGGCGGTGGCCCCGGTGGACTCCCACTTGGAGCGCTGGCACGCGCTGATCGGCGTACGCGGGCTCGCCGCGGTCGTCTCCCCCTCGGCCCAGGTCACGCCCCCGAGGGTCCCGAGGTCGGAGGCACGCGGCAGGTCGTCGGACGTCACGGCCCCGGACGGGGCAGCGGTGGGCGCGTCCGGGGCCGGCAACTCGCTGCGGGGCGCCTGGGGCGCCGTGGCCGCCGGACCGCTCGGAACCGGGGCCCCCGGTGTCGACGTGCATCCCGCGGCCGCGACCATGACGGCGAGGGCTGCGTACATGGGTGCGCGGGTGGTGACCATGCCGGAAGCCTAGCGAGCCGGACAATACGCCGACTTGGTCGGGCGCGCCCCGTTCTGGCAGAATGGCTCCTCGTTGCCCACCCGGCTCCTGCCACAGGGGGTTCGTCCGGGACGGTGACCCACATCGACTCTTACGCGGTGACCTGTGGCACTGACAAAGGACTCCATCATGCACAAGCTCATCACCGATCTCGACAAGACCGCCCTGCGCGACGACATCCCCGCCTTCCGCGCGGGTGACAGCGTCAAGGTGCACGTGCGCGTCGTCGAGGGCAACCGCTCGCGAATCCAGGTGTTCGCCGGTGTCGTCATCGCCAAGAACGGCGGTGGCATCCAGGAGGCCTTCACCGTGCGCAAGGTCAGCTTCGGCGTCGGCGTCGAGCGCACCTTCCCGGTGCACTCGCCGATCATCGAGAAGATCGAGGTCGATCGTCGCGGCGACGTCCGCCGCGCGAAGCTGTACTACCTGCGCGGCCTGTCCGGCAAGGCGGCCAAGATCAAGGAGAAGCGCGACAACTGAGCGCTGCTCCCGAACGCGTCCCACGGCCTCGGCCGGGGACGCGTTCCGCGTTTCCGCGGCGATCCTGCCCGGCGTTCGGGCAGATGCTCCCGGAGCGCGTACCTTTGACCCTGCCCCACTCGGGGCACCCGATCACGCGCGTACGCGGCGTCGGGCCAGCGAACTCGGAGAGGACGGATGCCGTTGAGTCGCTACGGCGGTCCCGGACGCCCCGAGGACGACGCGACCACACCGGGCCACGACCCCGACGCGACGACCGTGCGTCCCGTGCAGCGACGCCCGGCCGGTGACGAGGCCACGCTGCCGCCCCCCGGACAGGGCGGACCCGCCGTGCCCGCGCCGTCGCCGTTCGCGCCCCGCACGATCACGGGTCCAGCCGCCACCCGCGGGGGCGACACCGTGCCGCGCCCGCGCGGGGACGCCGCCGGGGACACGGTGCCCCGCGCCGCTGTCCCACGCCCGACGGTGCCGCCGGGGCCGCCCGCCGACGACGAGGGGACGGTGCTGCAGCCCCACCGACGCTGGGTGAGCGGCGGCGACGTCCGGCCCCCGACCAACGCCCGGCCCGATCTCTACCGCCAGCGGGGCGAGTCCCGCGTGCAGACGCCCGCCCCCGTGGCGGGACCGGCGTCGTACGCGCATCCCCGCCCTCCGGAACCGCAGCCGCAGCCGCGTGGGCCGGTGGCCGCCCCGGTCCGCTCGTCCTTCACCCCGCGCACCGGCACGACAGCCCACAGCGCCACGGAGGTGCAGCGGACGACGGGACCGGCGCCCGCCCGCCCGTCGCGGACCGGCCCGCCCCGGCGGCGCCGGCGGCGGCGCGCGGCAGGCGAGAAGGCCGAGAAGAAGCCGGCGACGCTGCTGGGCACGGCGGTCGAGCTCGTCGTCATCGTGGCCATGGCGCTCGTCCTGTCGTTCCTGCTGCGCACGTTCGTGGCCCAGCCCTTCGAGGTGCCGTCCGGGTCGATGGAGAACACGCTGCGCATCGGCGACAAGATCTGGGCCGAGAAGATCACCGCCGTCGAGCGCGGAGACATCGTGGTCTTCCGCGACGCCAACCACTGGCTCCAGGGCGAGGCCAAACAGAAGCCGACCGCCCTCCGGAAGTTCTTCGAGGTGATCGGGCTCGCCCCCGACTCGGCCGACGAACACCTCGTGAAGCGGGTGGTCGGCATGCCGGGTGATCGGGTGAAGTGCTGCGACAAGCAGGGCCGCATGTCGGTCAACGGCATGGTGCTGGACGAGAGCGCCTACCTCTATTCCGATGCCGCGGGCATGGTGAGGGCGTCGAACTTCGACTACGAGGTCGTGGTGCCCGAGGGCCACATCTTCGTCCTCGGCGACCACCGCAATGCGTCCTCAGACTCGCGATGCAAGTTGGGCGACGTCAGCCTGGCGGGCCCGGGGGGAGCGGCGTTCATCCCGCTCGACGCCGTGGTCGGCACGGTGCCCGCCATCTTCCTGCCCTTCGACCGGCTGCGGAGGTTGGAGAATCCTCCTATCTATCGCGCCGTGCCACCTCCACAGCAGGCCCCGCCGAAGCAGCCACTGGTCGTGAAGTCGCCGGAACCCTGCTGATGGGGCGGGTCGTGGTGCGGCGCGATTCCGGCCTCTATGGCTACGAGCGCGCCCTCGGACGCGTGGGGCTCGATCCCGTCGCGGGGGCCGACGAAGCGGGCAGGGGCGCCTGTGCGGGGCCCCTGGTGGCCGCGGCCGTCGTGCTCGGCGGCCGGCGCATCGATGGGCTGCGCGACTCCAAGCTGCTCACCGAGGCGGCCCGCGAGCGATGCTATGCGGAGATCGTGCGCAAGGCCGTCGCCTGGTCGGCGGTCGTGGTCGAGCCGGGGGAGTGTGACCGACTCGGCATGCACGTCGCCAACATCGCGGCCCTGCGCCGCGCGCTGCTGCGCCTGGACGTGGAGCCCGCGTACGTCCTGACCGACGGGTTCCCCGTCGACGGCCTCGGCACGCCGGGGCTGGCCGTCTGGAAGGGCGACCGGGTCGCTGCCTGCGTGGCGGCGGCGTCGGTCATCGCCAAGGTGACGCGCGACCGCCTGATGGCTGACCTGGACCGGGACTACCCGGCGTACGCGTTCGGGGTCCACAAGGGCTATTGCACCGGCGTCCACCAGGACCTCCTCGAGGAGCACGGCCCGAGCCCGGTCCACCGGTGGCGCTTCGACAACGTGCGCCGGGCCGCGCAGGCGCACGCAGACCGCCGCGTTCGCGGCTAGAGTGGTCCCACCATGAGCGCCGAAGACCTTGAGCAGTACGAATCCGCCCTCGAGCTGCAGCTGTATCGCGAATACAAGGACGTCGTGGGCATCTTCAAGTACGCGGTCGAGACCGAGCGCCGGTTCTACCTGTGCAACGCGGTCGACCTGAAGGTGCGCACCGAGGGCGGCGACGTCTACTACGAGGTCTCGATGGGCGATGCCTGGGTGTGGGACATGTATCGTCCGGGCCGCTTCGTCAAGAGCGCGAAGGTGCTGACCTTCCGCGACGTGTCGATCGAGGAGATCGTGCACAACGACCTGAAGGTGCCCGGCCAGGAGTGAGTCGTCGCCTGTGACGTTGTCCACAGGCTGAATCGTGATCGGTTTCTCTGTCCACAGATCGCGTTCCGGGTGAACCGTCCGCGCAGCGCGCCGCCATGGTGCGCCCATGACAGACAGCAGCCATCCGTCGGGCGCGAATCAGCGCCGCGGTGCCCGGGGTGAGGACCTCGCCGAGACCGTCCTGACGGCGTCGGGCCTGGTCGTGATCGATCGCAACTGGCGGTGCCGGGCCGGCGAGATCGACCTCGTCGCCCTCGAGGGGGACCGCCGCGCACCCACCCTCGTGTTCTGCGAGGTGAAGTGGCGCTCCGGCGAGGGTTTCGGCTCGCCGCTCGACGCCATCACCGAAGCGAAGGTGCGCCGGCTGCGGCGGCTCGCTGGGGAGTGGCTGCGGGCCCACCCCTCGACGCGGCGCTCGGCGGTGCGCCTCGACGCCGTCGGGGTGCTCGCGGTGCCCGGGGAGACGCCCCGGGTCACCCACGTGCGGGGGATCGAGCGATGAGCCGCATGGCGAGGGCCTTCTCCGTGGCGCTCAGCGGCCTCGACGGCCAGGTCGTCGGCATCGAGGCGGCCGTCGGCGGCGGACTGCCCCGCACCGTGCTGGTCGGCCTGCCCGACACCGCCCTCTACGAGTCGCGCGACCGCTGCCGGGCCGCCGTCGCGTCGAGCGGGCACGACTGGCCCCAGTCGCTGGTCACGATCAACCTCACGCCGGCCGCGTTGCCGAAGGCGGGGTCCCACTACGACGTCGGCATCGCCGCCGCGGTGCTCGCTGCCGCCGGGGCGGTGCCGCTCGACAGCCTGGCCGAACGCGCGCTGCTGGGTGAGCTGGGCCTCGACGGCCGCGTACGCCCGGTCCGCGGGGTCCTGCCCGCCCTGCTCGCAGCCCGGGACGCGGGGTTCCCCCGGGCCATCGTGCCGCTGCGACAGGTGGCCGAGGCCTCGCTGGTCGACGGCATCGCGGTGCAGGGGGTCGACTCCCTGACCGATCTGGTCAATGTGCTGCGGGGGGCGGCTCATCTGGTCGCCGACCCACCGGCACCCCCCGACGACGAACCACCCGCGGCGACCAAGGACATGGCCGACGTCGTGGGTCAGGCGGAGGCGCGCCACGCCATCGAGGTCGCGGCGGCCGGGGGCCACCACCTCTCCCTGCGCGGCGCTCCGGGCGTCGGCAAGACGATGCTGGCCGAGCGCCTGATCGGCATCCTCCCGGAGCTCCCGACGGCCGAGGCCCTCGAGGTCGCGGCCGTCCGCTCGCTGGCCGGCCTCCACGTGCGGTCCGACCTCGACCGGCGACCGCCGTACGCCGATCCGCATCACTCGGCCTCGGTGGCGAGCATCGTCGGTGGGGGCACGCGCATCGCCCGTCCGGGATCGGTGAGCCTCGCGCACCGCGGGGTGCTCTTCATGGACGAGGCGCCCGAGTTCTCGCCGCGGGTGCTGGACGCCCTGCGGACGCCGCTGGAGTCGGGCAGCATCACGATCGGCCGCAGCGGGGTCCACGCGACCTATCCGGCCCGGTTCCAACTCGTGCTGGCGTCGAACCCGTGCCCCTGTGGGCTGTCGCTGACACCGGGGGCCGACTGCCGGTGCGGCCCCTACACGGTCCACCGATACCGTGAGCGCCTGTCCGGGCCGATCCTCGACCGGCTCGACATCCACCAGACGCTGCACCCGCTGCGCTCCTCGCTGTTGCGGGAGGCCCTCGGCCAGACCGAGGGGTCGGCGGCGATCCTGGCGCGGGTCGTGGAGGCGCGGTCGCGCGCCGCGCGTCGGCTCACGGGCACGGGCTGGCGGATGAACGGCGAGGTGCCCGGACCGTTCCTGCGCAGCCACCTGCCGACCGGTGGCGGCTCCGACCTGATCGACGACGCAGTGGCACGGGGTCAGGTGAGCGCGCGGGGGGTCGACAAGTGCCTCCGACTCGCCTGGACACTGGCCGACCTCCACGGTCACGACGTCCCGTCGAGGAGCGACGTGCGCCAGGCGATCATGATGCGGCGCGGCGACGGCCTGGCCACGATGGGGGCGGCGTCGTGACCGCCGAGCGCGACGCCCGCATGATGCTGTGCTGCGCCTCCGAGCCGGGCGACCCCGTCCTGGCCCGCCACGTGGCGCTCGAGGGCGCCGAGCGGGTCGCCGCCTCCCTGGCCGACGAGCGCTCGGAGACCCCATGGGGGAGGCGCTCGCGCGCGATCCATCTCGCCGACGTCAAGGCCCGCACCCACGCGTGTGCGGCGCGGTTCGTCATGCCCGGTGATGAGGAGTGGCCGACCCTGCTCGGCGACCTCGACGCGGTCGAGCACGACCGCCGAGGGGGCGCCCCGCTCGGGCTGTGGCTGCGGGGTCGCGCGCGGCTGGCGGCGGCGGTGGGCGACCGGCCCGTCGCGATCGTCGGCTCCCGCACGGCCACGGCGTACGGCCACGAGGCCGCCCAGCGCCTCGGTTCGGAGCTGGCGGGCGCGGGGCACGCCGTGGTGTCTGGCGGGGCGTACGGCATCGACGCGGCCGCCCACGAGGGTGCGCTGGTCAGCGGATCCACCGTGGCCGTGCTGGCGGGCGGCGTGGATCGTCCCTATCCGCGGGGCAACACGCGCCTGTTCGACCGCATCATCGCCGACCATGTCGTGGTGGCGGAGGTGCCGCCGGGGGAGACCCCGACGCGGGCGCGGTTCCTCGCGCGCAACCGGCTCATCGCCGCGCTCGGGCTCGGCACCGTGGTGGTGGAGGCGGCGGTGCGGTCAGGCGCCCGCTCGACCGCCACCTGGGCGGTACTCCTGGGGCGCCACCTCATGGCGGTGCCCGGTTCGGCGTTCTCGGCCCAGAGTTTCACCCCGCACGAGCTGATCCGGTCGCGCGAGGCCGAGTTGGTCGCCTCACCGGCCCACGTGCGCGAGATCCTCGCACCGATGGGCCAGGACCTCCTCCCGTTCGAGCGGGGGAGGGACCGGGTCCTCGACTCCCTGGAGCCGGACGTCCGGGACGTCTTCGAGGCCGTGCCGGGCCGGGGCGGCCGCAGTGCGAGTGAGATCGCGCTCCGCAGCGGCGTGGCGATCGGCGTGGTGCTCGCGGCGCTCGACGAACTGACCGAGATCGGCATCGTGGAGGGCGGCGACCACGGGTTGTGGCGCCTCGTCCCCGGGTCGGTGGGGTGAGGACGGCAGACTGGTCGCCATGGGCTTCTATGCGCGACCGTCGTGGCAGTTGGTTCGACAGATCACCGCCGACGCCTTCATGGTGGCCTGGGCGGTCCTGTGGTGGCAGGTGTCGCGGTTCGTCGACGGGTCGATCCTGGCGCTCGCGACCCCCGCCCGCGAGACGGCCGAGGCCGCCGACCGGCTGCGCGGCGACTTCGCGACGGCAGGCCAGCGTGCGGGTGACGTGCCGCTGGTCGGCGGCGAGCTGCGCAAACCCTTCGAGTCGGCGGCCGGTTCGATGGCTGACGTGGCGACCGCCGCGGGTCAGCAGGTGCAGACCATCGAGCAGGTCGCGACGCTGGTCGGCCTGCTCGTGGTCGCCATCCCGGTCTCGCTGGCCGTGGCCGTCTGGCTCCCGCGCCGACTCCGGTTCCGCTCCGAGTCGGTGGCGGCGCGTGGCTTCATCGACGCCCAGGCCGACCTCGACCTGTTCGCCCTGCGGGCCATGGCCAACCAGCCCATGCATCTCCTGGCCGGGGTGAGCGATGACCCGGTCGCCGACTGGCGTGCCGGCGACCGGGACGTCATCCGGGCGTTGGCCGATCTCGAGCTGCGGCGCAGCGGGCTCCGGCTTCCGCCCGGGGTGTGAGCGACCGTCAGCTGACGGTGGTGCCCCCACCCCACGTGAAGGTGATGGTGCCGCCCTGGAACCGCTGCACGCAGCGAACGGTGTCACACCGCTCGCCCGTCGTGGGATAGCCCAGGCGCCCGGTCTCGAAGCCCTGGGCGGCGTACGCGTCACGGATCGCGCCGCGGTTCTCGAACGTGCCGCTCGCGGGGGAGAAAAAGATGGCCTCGTGACCGAACAGCTGGACGCAGCCGCGGTCGCGGAGGCCGCAGATCTCGTCGCTGCTGGGGTGGCCGAGGAAGCCGTGCTGGCCGCCGAGGGCGAGGTAGCTCAGGCGGATGGCCCCGCGGGTGAAGTGGGTGCCGCGCTCGAGGCTGAACACGATCGAGCCGCCCTGGTAGTCCTGCCAACACCCCGCCGCATCACACTTCTCGTCGGTGGTCGGGTAGCCGAGCCAACCGTGCTCGACGTCCTGCGTGGCGTACTTGTCGCGGATCGCGCCGCGGCTCACGTGAGCCCCGGTCGCGCCGGAGAACAGGATGAAACCTCCCTGGAATCCCTGGTAGCAGCCGGTCGCCCCGCACACCTCGTCAGTGGTGGGATAACCCAGCGCGCCGTGCTCGAAGCCGAACTCGGCGTACTTGTCGCGGATGGCACCCCAGTTCGCGTGGGCACCGGTCGACGGCGAGGAGATGATGACCCCGCCGGGGAACAGCTGCCAGCAGCCGGTGTCGCTGCAGTTCTGGTCTGCTCCGGGAAAGCCGAGCGGTCCCAGCGCATCGCCCAGGGCCGCGTACTTCGTGCGGATGGGCCCGGTCACGGCCTGCACGCGGCCGTCGGGGGTCTGGTAGATGTCCATCTTCGCGAAGCGCGTGACGCGGCCCCCGGCGTACGCGGCCTCGCCCACGTAGGGCTGTCCCGCCGCACCGGCCGCGCCACCCAGCTCCTGCCAGCGCTTCCAGATCGGGGTCTGGTAACTGCCCATGAGGGCTGCGACGCGCTGACGGAACGTCGGCAGGTAGGCGAAGAAGGCGTCTCCGGGGCAGTCGGTCTGTCCCACCTGGCGGTGGCCCGAGATCACGTCCGAGGTGTAGCGCCCGATGGTGAGCCTGCCGACGGGTTCCCGATAGTAGGCGGCGAGGCGCCAGGCGGTCAGTCGCGTCGCGGCGTTGAGGGCCGCCTCCGGCGGCACCTCGCCCATGAAGTTGCCCATGATCGACAGGCCCATGGTGTTGGTGTTCCAGTCGTACGCGTGGGCGCCGTGCACCGGCTTCGTGACGCCGCCGAAGCGGCCCTCGAAGATCTTGCCGTAGCGGTCGATCAGGAAGTTGTAGCCGATGTCGCACCACCCGTTGCCGGTGACGTGGTAGGCGTAGATCCCTCGGACGATGCCCGCGGACTGCTCGGGGGTGTAGGTGTTGGAGCCCTCGGTGTGGTGGACGACGACGGCCTTGACGGTCTCGTCATATTTCGGCGCCATGCAGTCGGCGCCCGACTTGGCCTTGAGGTTCTCGTCGGCGCCCCAGGCGGCGCGGCTGATGATCGACGGCATCGGTGCCTGGGTGGATCCCGCGGCGCGGGTCTCGGCCTGGGGGCGCGTCGCCGTGGGAGCGGCGTCGCTCGCCAGGCGGCCCGGATCGATCAGGGAGAGCTTGAGATCGGTCGGAGCCGATGTTCCGGGGGCGACCAGCACCCGCACCTCGACGCCGGTGGCCTCGCCGGTGAACGTCGGGGAGGTGCCGGGGCGTGCCCGCGCGTCGTCTGTGGCCTTGGCCTCGGTGGCGAGGGTCGACCAGGTGCTCCAGGTCGTCCCGGTCCGGGTGCGCACCTGCACGATCGGCGCGGTGGGGGCGGCGGTGCCCGGCGCCCAGGTGACGCCGGCCATCGAGAACGGGGCGGTGGTCCGCGGCCCCAGGCTCGCGACCAGCTCGCGTCCGTCGACGGTGGTGCGCGTCGCGGACGGCACGGACAACTCGACGATGCCGGGCTTCGCGACGATGGCGGTCGACGTCGTGGCAGAGGGCGTCGGTGTGGGGGCGGCGTACGCGGGGGCCGCCGATCCCAGGGTGACGGCGAGGGCGAGGCCCGCGGCGGGAAGGGCGCGGCGGAGCCGCTGGGGGAGCGGTCGTCGGGGGAGGGGCACGTGCGGCAAGGGCATGGCAGATCCTTTTCGGGGGAAGCTTCGCGCCGACATTAAGTGGCACCCACCGCCGATGTCACGCCCGGGCCCCTGATCCTTCAAGCGCGGGTTGAGGATCATTCACGCGCAGGACGGGCGATGCAGGTGTGGCTCGTGGGGCAGACGCGGTCCGTGGGACGCCGCGTACGCGCCCAGGAGCGCCGCCCCGGTGAGGCCCGTGCCCAGTGGCGTGCGCGTGCTGAGGCCGCGCTCAGCGAGGCCCGAGGTCAACGCGGCGGCCAGGCCGGGATTGTCGGCCAACCCGCCCACGACGGCCACCGGCAGTGCGGCGTCGGCCACGGCCGCGGTCGTGGTCACGAGGTGGCGTACGCCGGTCTCGCGCACCGCCAGCGCGACCCTGTCCCCGGCCTCGGCCTCCTCGAGCACCGCCCGGGCGAAGTCTGCGACGTGCCGCGAGAAGCCCTCGCCCGCGATCACCGAGGGAAGGCGCTGCAGGGACCCGTCCGGGGCCCAGGTGCGCGCCCGCTCGGTGAGCCTTGTCGCGGGTCCGCGGCCGTCATCGGCCGCCAGGGCGGCCTGCAGCCCGGCCGCCCCGAACCAGAAGCCACCGCCGAGGTCCCCGAGCACCGGCCCCCACCCGTCGGCCATGGTGAGTGTCCCGTCGCTCGCCACGTGGTAGGCCACGGCACCCGTGCCGGCGATCGTCACGGTTCCCGGTGCGCCGCCGAGGGCGCCCAGATGGGCCACGAGGACGTCGGAGGCGACGATGACGGGGCGCCCGTGGGCGATGCCGAGCGCGGTGGCGAGGCGCGTGGCCGCCCCGGGTGCAAGTCGCGCGCCCGCCGCACCGACGCCGATGGCGGTCGCCTGCTGCAGCGCCCGGGGGTCGAGGGCGGCCAGGGCCTGTTCCAGGTGGTCGAGCGTGGTGTCGGGTGCTGTCGCCAGGCCGGGGACGCCGGCCACGGTGGACTGCGCGAGGACCTCGCTGCCGTCCGCCCCGACCCGGCACACGGCCACGCGGCAGCGGGTCTTGCCGACATCGGCCGCGAGCACGACGCGTGGGCTGTCGTGCAGTCCGGCGAGGGGGGCGTTGTCGGCAGTAGGGTCAGTCATCCAGGACTCCAGCGATCGGTGAGGTGGGCTCGTGAGCATTCAATCGGACATCCAGACCCGATTGCCGACCATGTCGCCCGTGGCGCGTCGCATCGGGGAACTCATCGTTCGCGACCCGTCGATCGTGCTCACCCAGACGATCTCCGAGCTGGCCCACGCGTGCCAGACCTCCGAGCCCTCGGTCGTGCGCTTCTGTCGCCAGCTCGGCCTGAAGGGCTTCGTCGAACTCCGCATCGCCCTCGCGACCGAACTCGGCCGTGAGGCGGCCGGTGCCCAGGACCAGCAGCACTACGGCGGCGACCTCGCCCGCACGGACTCGCTGGCCACCGCGGTCGCCAAGATCGCGTTCATCGAGTCGATGGCGGTCGAGGAGACCCTGGCAGGCGTCGAGGTGCGCGACCTCGAGCGGGTGGTCGCCGCCGTCGGTGGGGCGCGCCGCGTGATGATCTATGGGTCGGGCGCGAGCGGTCTCGTCGCGGAGGACCTGTGCCACAAGCTGTTCCGCATCGGCCACCCCGCCCACACGTTCCGCGACGCCGACGAGGCGGTCGAGGCCGCGGCGCTGATGACCGGCGACGATCTCGCGTTCGCGCTCTCCCATTCCGGTCAGACCCCCACGACCATCGCGTTCGCATCGCGTGCGCGGGCGTCGGGGGCGGCGGTCGTGGCCGTCACCAACAATCCCGCCTCCGACCTCGCCCGCGACGCCACCTGGGTCCTGCGTACGGTCGTGCGCGAGACCATGTTCCGCTCGGGCGCGTTCGCCTCCCGCATCGCCCAACTCGCCCTCGTCGACTGTGTCTTCGTCGGTGTGGCCCAGGCGCGGTACGACGACTCCGTGGAGGCGCTGGAACGCACGCGCCGCGCGATCCTCGACGCGCGTCGCTGACGCTGCGGGTCAGCGACGCCCGACGGCCGACGCCGCTGCCGCGCGCGCGGCCGACAGCGACGCGTCGCGGGTGCAGAGCACCTGCGGCAGGTCGACCGCGAGCCCCGCATGGATCGTGGGCGGGTCCCCCAGGGCCGTACGCACGGTCTGCTGCCAGCCGCCGGGCGCCAGGTCATCGGTCAGGGCCAGGACCGTCCCGGTCGCGTCGGGGAGCGGGTCACCCGGCCGCAGGCGCGCGTACGCGCAGTCCAGCCCGGCGCGCACGAGCTCGGCGGTGAACCGGTCGTCGACCGCGCCCGCGGCCATGTTGACCCGGTGGCGGAGGTCCACGACAGTCACGGTGCCGGACAACGGGGCGAACCCGCCCGACAGGGCCCGTGCGGAGATCGCGGCGAGGTCCACGACGGCGTCGCCCGGGCGATGGTCGCCGACGCGCACCTCCGCGCCGAGCCGGCGTACGCGGCCCGCCGCCTCCTGGAGTCGGGTCGGGGCGAGGCGTCCGTCGGCCAGCGCCGCGGAGACCCCCGCGTACGCCTCCGCGTACTGCTCTCGGTCGGCCCCGGGCGCCGGGTTGCCGAGGCACAGCAGGTCGACCCCCGCCGCGAGCGCGGCAGCCGCACCGCCGCCGATGCCGAGCGTGTCGGCAATGGCCTTCATCTCGAGTGCGTCGGAGCAGATGACGCCGTCGAACCCGGTGTCGCGCAGCAGCGCCAGGGCGGACGGGTTGCAGGTCGCCGGTTCGGGTCCGAGGTGGGGGACCACGACGTGGGCGCTCATGACCATTTGGGCGCCTGCGCGGATCGCCGCGATGAACGGGGGGAGGTGGACGGTCCTCTGGGTCACCTCGGTCGCCCCCGAGACGGGCAGGTCGTGGTGGGAGTCGGCCGTCGTGTCGCCGTGTCCGGGGAAATGTTTGGGGCAGCAGGCGGCGCCGGTGCCGACCATGCCCTCGACGGCGGCGGCGACGTGGCGCGAGACGAGGTCCGGATTGCTGCCGAAGGACCGGATCCCGATCACGGGGTTGGCCGGGTTGGTGTTCACGTCGGCCACCGGGGCCAGCACGACGTTGGCGCCGACCTCGAGGCATCGCCGCGCCAGCTCGCGGCCGACGGCCCGGGTCGTGGCGACGTCGTCGAGGTGGCCCAGTGCGGCGGCGCTCGGCACCGTCGACCCGCCATCGGACTCGAGCCGCGTGACGGTGCCGCCCTCCTCGTCGATGCCGATGAGGGCGTCGCTGCGGTGGGTGCGGATCTCGGCGCAGAGTTCGGTGAGCTGGGCCGGCGACGCGATGTTGCCGGCGAACAGCACCACTCCCGCCAGGCCCGCCTCGAGTTCGTCGGCCAGCCAGCCGGGGACGGTCGTGCCGGTGAACCCGGGCCACAGGACGGAGGGGATCGGGGTCGGTTCAGGCATGCGTTCGAACCTAGCCGACGGCGTCAGCCGAACTTCTGCGGCTCCGGTTCGGTGACCTCACCCTTGGTGAGCACCAGCCACGGCGGGCGTACGCTCCGGTCGACGCGGACGCGGAGTTCCTCGCTGCGCCACAGGTACGCCAGGGCCGCCACGAGCGTCAGGCCGACGAACACGGTGCCGATCCAGACCGTCCAGCGGGCGCCGTGGTGCTCGCCGATCCAGCCGATCATCGGGGCGCCGATCGGGGTGCCGCCCATGAACAACATCATGTAGAGCGCCATCACGCGACCCCGCACCTCGGCCTCGACGTTCGACTGCACCAGCGCGTTCGCGGTGACAAGCACGCTGATGGCGGTCAGGCCGATGACGACGAGCATCACGCAGAAGAAGGGGAAGTTGGGGGCGGCCGCCCCGACGCCTGTGGCGGCGACGAAACCGGCCATGGCGATGAGCAGGTGGCGCAGCCGCGGGCGCGGACGCCGGGCGGCGAGCAGGGCCGCGCTGAGCGAGCCGATCGCCATGATGGAGCCGAGCATCCCGTATTCGGTCGCGCCCTTCCCGAACACCTCGGTCGCCATCAACACGTTGGTCATCTGGAAGTTCATGCCGAACGTGCCCATCATGAAGGCGATGCCCATGATCAGCATGATGTCGGGCCGCGACCGCACATAGCGGAAGCCCTCCCGGATGCGACCCTTCCCGGTCTGGCGCGGGGCGGGGGCGAGCTCGGCGCGGTCGAGGCGCGCGAGTGCGCCGATGAACACGGCGAACGAGGCGGCGTTGAGCAGGAAGACCGGGGCGGTGCCGGACAGGGCGATGATGAGGCCGGCGACACCGGGGCCCAGCAGGCGTGCGGCGTTGAAGGATGCGGCGTTCAGCGAGATGGCGTTCGACAGCCGGGTGGGGGGCACCATCTCCGAGACGAACGCCTGTCGCGCTGGGGAGTCGATCGCTGATGCGGCGCCGTCGACGAGGGCACAGGCATAGACGAGCGCCAGCGTCGCGTGGCCGGACATCACCAGCGTGCCGAGCAGCAGCGCGTTGATCCCCAGCACCGTCTGGGTCACCATCATCACGCGGCGCTTGGCGAAGCGGTCGGCGAGCGATCCGCCGAACGTCGACAGCAGCAGCACCGGAAGGAACTGCAGTCCGGTGACGATGCCGAGGGCCTGGGCGTCATGGTCGGTCAACACCATGAGCACGAGCCACGACTGGGCCGTGCGTCCCATCCACATGCCGATGTTCGACACCAGCACGCCCGCGGAATAGTTGCGGAAGTTGGGGATCCTCAGCGAGGCGAACATCGTCACCGGGCGTCACCGCAGACCATGCGATCGAGGATCGCGGCGGCCTCCGACAGCACGGCGCGCTCGGCGGGCGAGCAGGCGGCGAGTCGGTCCCGCATCCAGGTGTCGCGCTGCCGACGGTTCTCGGCGAGTTCGCGGTGTCCCGCCCCGGTCAGCGAGATCAGGCGCGTACGGCCGTCGCTCTCGTGGCGTACGCGGGTGATCAGCCCTCGCTGCTCGAGCTCCACGACCGTACGCGACATCGAGGCGGCGCTGACCTGTTCGGCCGCCGCCAGCTCGGTGGCGGTGCGGGGCTGCTTCTCCACCTGCGCGAGGATCGTGAAGAGATGGGGCGCGAGCCCCGAGCCCTCATAGCGGACCTTGCGGGCAATGCGCATGCAGGCCACCCGCAACTCGTACGCCAACTTGGCCTGCGTCACGCGTGCCACGACGGCCTCGCCTCCCCTTATCGTTGATCAACGTAACTAACTATATGCCAACGAGGACGACTCGTTCTCCGAGCGAGCGCCAGCGAGTCGAGGAGCCCGGTTCTACGTTCTCCGAGCGAGCGCCAGCGAGACGAGGAGTCAGCGCAGCGGGTCCAGCGCCCGCAGCGGCTCGGGGCAGCGCCCACTCACGATGTACGACGCCAGCAGCCGGCCGGTGGCGGGCCCGAGCGTGATGCCCCACATGCCGTGGCCGCCGGCCACCCAGACCCCGGGAGCGCGCGTCGCGCCCACCAGCGGCAGGTTGTCCACCGTCACGGGCCGCGCACCCACCCAGGTGTCGCGCCGGTCGCCGAAGTCCACGCCGTCGAGCAGGGGACGTGCGGTGCGGACGATCGCCTCCACGCGCTCGGGATACATGGGCTCGTCGGGCCCCCGGAACTCCATCGTGCCGCCGATGCGCAGTCGGTCGCCCAGCGGCGTACAGGCGACGCGCTGCACGGGGAAATAGACCGGCATCGTGACCGGCGACGCGACGGGCACCGAGAAGGAGTAGCCGCGCCCGCCGACCAGCACGGTGCGGACGCCGGTCGACTTCGCGAGCTCCGGCAGCCAGGCGCCCGTCGCCAGCACGACGGCGTCGCCGCGGACCGGCTCGCGCCCGACCAGTTCGCAGGTGATGCCGCCCGGGCCATGGCGCAGGCGCCGCACGTCGGCACCGCAGACGATCTCGCCGCCGCGATCGCGCACGGATGCCGCGAGCGCCTCGACGTACGCCCCGGGGTCGATGAAGCTCTGCCCGTGGATGCGTACGGCGGCCTCGACCCGGTCGGCCACGATCGGCACCTCGCGGCGCAGTGCGTCGCCGTCGATGGTCTCGGCGCGCAACTCCAGGCCGGCCTCCCGGATGAGCTCGAACTCGTGCAGCAGGCCCTGGGTGTCCTTGCCCTCGAGGAAAGCGGCCATGATCGGCGCGTCACGCACGGCCTCGTCGACACCGCCGGCCGAGAGCTCGGCGTACGCATCCAGGGCCTCGCGGTTCAGCGGCAGGAAGTGGCGCATGGCCTTCTGCCACTGGCCGATCGTGCAGCGGCGCGCGAAGCCGAGCAGGAACGACACGAGTTCGCGTTCTGCCTTCACCGGCACGAAGAGCGGGGAGTCGGGGTCCATGAGGGCCTTGACGCCGTAGCGCAGCACCGACGGCTCCGACAGCGGGATCGCCATGCCGGGGGAGATCCAGCCGGCGTTGCCCCACGACGCACCGGCGGCGACGGCGGTGCGTTCCAGCACGGTCACGCGTACGCCCTGCTCCTGCAGGAACCAGGCCGTCGAGAGCCCGACGATGCCGGCGCCGACGACCACCACATGACGTTCCTCGGTGGTGGACGCGGTGGGGCGCAGGGGCGCGACGGTCTGCATGGTGGGCTCGCTTTCCGGGGACTGACGACGATGTCTGGCTCATGATTCCACCGGGGCGACGGGGAAGGGCACAGGGGTAGCCTGAAGCCATGATCGCCATCACCGTGAAGTGGGACGTGAAACCCGAATACGCCGACGACTTCCTCGAGCTGACCCGTGAGTTCACCGAGGCGTGCCGCGCCGAGCCGGGCTGCCTGTGGTTCGAGTGGTCGCGCTCGTGTGAGAACCCGAACGAATACGTGCTGATCGAGGCCTACCGTGATGCCCGGGCCGGTGCGGAGCACGTGCAGTCGGGTCACTTCGCCGAGGCGATGAGGACCCAGGGCCAGTACGCCGCCTCGCGGCCGAAGGTGATCAGCGTCGAGGCCCCCGGCGACGGGTGGAGCGAGCTGGGCGAGATCGAGATGCCCGATCACGCTGGCTGAGCGAGGAACGAGTCGAAGCCTCCAGGGCACCAGCCGACCCCCAGCGAGACGAGGAGTGCCCCCCTCCTCACCTAGACTCGTCCCGCTTGGACAGGGGGCGACGTGGGGTTCTTGATCATCGGGGGCATCGGCCTCGCCATCCTCGTGGTGTCGCTGTTCGCCGGCGAGGTCCTCGACACCGGTGACCTGCTTGGCAGCGACATCTTCTCGATCGCCAGCATCGCCGCTTTCGTTGCAGCGTTCGGTTTCACGGCCGCTGCCACCGACACGCTCACGACTCTCCCAGCCCTCCCGTTCCTCGCCGGGGCCCTCGGTGGCGCCGCCTTCAGCGCCCTGACGATCTGGCTCACCCGTCACCTCAAGAACTCCCGCACGGACGCGACGATCACCGCGGATTCCCTCGTGGGCCACGAGGGCCGCGTCCTCACCGCCATCCCCGCCGACGGCTTCGGCCAGGTCACGCTCCGCCTCGCCGGCCAGCGCCTGACCTACTCGGCGCGTGCGGCGACGGCGCTCGATTCCGGCACCCGCGTCTGGGTGTCGCAGGTGCTGTCGCCGACGGCCGTCGAGGTCGCCCCGACCGAGGAACCGCTGCACCCCTGACGCCCCGTCCGGCGGTGTCACCCCAGAAAAAGAAGGAGATTCCATGGACCTCACCCTCCCGATCAGCATCGGCGCCCTGGTGCTGCTGCTGATCGTGCTGGTCCTGCTCGTGATCAGCCGCTACAAGGTGGCCGGCCCCAACGAGGCCTACATCGTCACCGGCTCGAAGGGCAAGGAAGTACGCAACCCCGAGACCGGGGAGATCTCCACCGACCTGTCCGGCCAGAAGGTCGTCATGGGCGGCGGCGTGTTCGTCGTGCCGTTCGTCCAGCGCCTCCACGTCCTCGACCTTTCGAGTCGCCGCATCATGATCCAGATCCGGGGCGCGGTGTCGGGCCAGGGCATCAAGCTGAACCTCGACGGCGTCGCCATCGTCAAGGTCGGCGGCAACGAGGACTCGATCCGCGCCGCATCGCAGCGATTCCTGTCCCAGCAGGACGAGATCGAGACCTTCACCCAGGAGACGCTCGCCGGCTCGCTGCGGTCCATCGTGGGTTCGCTGTCGGTGGAACAGATCATCCGCGACCGCGCGGCGTTCGCCCAGCGCGTCGCCGACGAGGCCGAGAGCTCGCTCACGGGCCAGGGCCTGGTGCTCGACACCTTCCAGATCCAGGACATCACCGACGACGGCAGCTACCTGTCCGACCTCGGGCGTCCCGAGGCCGCCAAGGCCAACCGCATCGCGTCGGTCGCCGAGGCCGATGCGCGGCGCGAGGCCGAGCAGGCCCGCATCATCGCCGAGCAGGAGATCGCCATCAGCGACCGCGCGCTCGCGCTGAAGACCGCCGAGATCAAGGCCGAGACCGACGCCGCATCGGCCCAGGCCGCGGCCGCCGGCCCGCTGGCGCAGGCCGACCGCGACCAGGCGATCCTCGCCGAGCAGGAGAAGGTGGCCGTACGCCAGGCCGCGCTGAAGGACCGCCAGCTCGACACCGAGGTACGCAAGCCCGCCGACGCGGAGCGCTATCGCCGCGAGACCGAGGCCGAGGCGAGCAAGAACGCCGACATCCTCCAGGCCGAGGCGGCGAAGGCGACCTCGATCGCGCGGGCCCAGGCCGAGGCCGAGACCGCGCGCCTGACGGGTGAGGGTGACAAGTCCCGGCGTTCGGCGCTGGCCGAGGCCGAGGCCATCGAGGGAGCCCGTCGCGGTGAGGCCGAGAAGGCCCGACGCATCGCCGAGGCCGACGCCGTCCGCGCCGAGGGCGAGGCCCAGGCGTCGGCGATCCTCGCGACAGGTCAGGCCGAGGCCGAGGCGATGAACAAGCGCGCCGAGGCGTTCGCCCGCTACAACGAGGCGGCCGTCCTGCAGATGCTTGTCGAGGTGCTGCCGCAGGTGGCGCGCGAGGTCGCGGCGCCGATGGCCAACATCGACAAGCTGACGGTCGTCTCGACCGACGGGGCTGGCGCGGTGCCGAAGCAGGTCACCAACAACGTCGTCCAGACGATGGAGTTGATCAAGAACACGACGGGCGTCGACCTGTCGAAGCTGGTGTCGCAATATTCGGAGTCCGCCACGACGCCGAGCGCACCGGCCACGACGGTGGAGCGCACCGACGCCGGCTGAGCGAGCCCGGCTCCTTCACGCCGGATGAGCGAGCCCGGCTCCTTCACGCCGGATGAGCGAGCCCGGCTCCTTCACGCCGGATGAGCGAGCCCGGCTCCTTCACGTTGGCTGAGCGAGCCCGGCTCCTTCACGTTGGCTGAGCGAGCGCCAGCGAGTCGAAGCCACCAAACGCCAAAACCCCGCCTGACCGAAGTCAGGCGGGGTTTCGCCGTTGTGTCCGAGAGAGGACTTGAACCTCCACCCCCTGTAACGGGGACTAGCACCTCAAGCTAGCGCGTCTACCTATTCCGCCACCCGGACCCGGGTCGTGCCGGTTCACCCCGGCACAGCCATAGAACCTTAGCAAAGAATCGCAGGCGTCGCACATCGGCTACACCAGCGCAAGAAGGTCTCCCGCGAAGCCCTGCGTACGTTCATAATCGTGCGCATGACGGAGATGATGAAGACCCATTCGCTCACGGCCCCGATGACGTTCGGCCGCGACGAGCTGCCTCGCCCGACCGAGGCCGACCTGGCCGAAGGTGATGTCTTGCTGAAGGTCCTCGCCGGTGGCATCTGTGGGTCCGACCTGCCCTATTTCCGCGGCATCGTCGGCAAGCTCGCGGGAGGCGAGGCGAAGATCGATCCGCCGAACCCCGGCTTCATCGCCAAGCCCGGCTCGCCGATGCACGAGACGCTCGGCGAGGTCGTCGCGACCCGGAGCCCCCACCACAAGGTCGGCGACCGGGTGGTGGGCTGGGCGCTCTCCTACGAGGGCCTGCGTCCCTACATCAAGGTGCCGGGGGACGCGGTCCTCGCGTACGACCAACGGTGGTCGCCGGAGGTCGCGATCAACCTGCAGCCGCTGGCCTGCGTCATCTACGCGGTCGAGCGCATCCCCGACATCCGCGGCAAGCGCGTCGCCGTGCTGGGCCAGGGACCGATCGGTGTGATGTTCGCCCGCCTGATGAAGGAGGCCGGTGCCTCCCACGTCATGGGCATCGACCCGGTCGACCACAGCGAGTCGGCGAAGACCTTCGGCGTGGACGAGTTCGTGCAGGCCCACTCGACCCAGTGGTCCATGGACATCTCCGACGCCGATCGCCCCGACATCGTCGTGGAGGCCGTCGGCCACCAGACCCTCACGCTCAACGACGCGATCCGCGCGGTCAACCCCGGCGGGTTCATCTTCGCGTTCGGGGTCCCCGACGAGGAGGCGCGCGCCCTCGACTTCGAGTCGTTCCTGTTCAAGGACCTGACGCTGCGCTCGGGCCTGACGCGCGACAAGCACCGCATGCTCGTCGCGGCGGACAAATACCTCCAGGCCGACCCCACGCTGGCCAACAACCTCACGACCCACAAATACTCGTTCGACGACCTCGCCGAGGTGCAGGAGGCGTACGACCGCGCCAACGTCCCCAACACCGGCCGCCTGAAGGTCGTCCTCAGCCGCTGATCGGAGGATCTCTTTGTCCGCCTGGGAATCCCGCCGCCGCGACCGGCCCGCGCCCGAGTTCGAGGTGGAGCGCCTGCGCGTGGACCACACGTGGTCGAAGAACGCCGTACGCCGGCTCCTGACCGACCGTGCCGAGCACGGCGGTTGGGAGTTGGAGCGGCTCCGCCGCTATCGCGACGGCAGCCGCGAGATCTGGGTGCGCCGCAAGATCATCCGGGTGCGGCCGACCATCGAGTCGGAGTACGCCCGGTCCTGACGTGGGTCCAGTGATCCGCTCAGGCCGGCGTACGCCCCGCCGCCGGTCCGCCCGTCACGTCGTCCAGCGCCGACGCGATCGGGCCCGGCAGCTCGATCTCCTCGACCTCCAGGCACTCGCTCAACTGCGCGGCCGTGCGCGCGCCCAGCAGGGGAGCGGTGACGCCCGGGGCGTCGCGCACCCACGCCAGCGCGACCTGCAGCGGCGTCAGGTCGAGGCCCTGCGCGGCCTTGGCGACGGCCTCGACGACGGCGCGCGATCGCTGCTCGAGATAGGGCTCGACGAACCACGCGAAATGGGTGGCCGCGCGGGAGTCGCGCGGCGTACCGCTGCGATATTTGCCCGTCAGCACGCCGCGCCCCAGCGGCGACCACGGGAACATGCCCATGCCGAACGCCCGCGCGGCGGGCAGGATCTCGACCTCGGCGCGCCGCGCCAGCAGCGAATATTCGACCTGCGCCGACGCCAGGCGCGTACGCCCCGGGAAGGCTGTCTGCCACGTCGCCGCCTGGGCGGTCTGCCAGCCGATGAAGTTCGACACCCCGACATAGCGTGCGCGGCCCGACGTGACCGCGAAGTCCAACGCCGCAAGGGTTTCCTCGAGTGGGGCGTCGCCCCAGGCGTGCACCTGCCACACGTCGACGTGGTCCGTACGCAGCCGCCGCAGCGACGCGTCCAGGTCGTCGAGCAGGGCGCGTCGCGACGTGTCGACGACCCGGTGGCCGTCGCGCTGCACGAAGCCGCCCTTGGTCATGATCACGACCTCGTCGCGCGCGGTGTCGGCGGCCAGCAGTTCGCCGATGACGGTCTCGGAGGCGCCGTGCCCGTACGCGGCCGCGGTGTCGAGCAGGCAGCCGCCCGCGTCGCGATAGGTCCGCAGGAGTTGCTTCGCCTCGGAGCGGTTGGTGTCGCGCCCCCAGGTCATCGTGCCGAGACCGAGTCTCGACACCGTGAGTCCGGACGCCCCGACCTGTCGCATCTCCATGGGGGATCACTGTAGTGGGCCCACACTCTGTTACTTCCAGGTAACCAGTGGCACGATGGGCCCATGAAGCTCGCACTCAACCTCGGCTACATGGTCGGCGCCGACGATCCCCAGGCCCAGCTCGCCCTCGCCCGCCACGCGGAGGACCTCGGCTTCGACTCGGTCTGGGCGGCGGAGGCGTACGGCTCCGACTGCGTCAGCGTGCTGGCGTGGCTCGCGGGCCAGACCGAGCGCATCGGCGTCGGGTCGGCGATCATGCAGATCCCCGGCCGTACGCCGGCCATGACCGCCATGACCGCCGCGAGCCTCGACATGCTCACCGGCGGGCGCTTCCGGCTGGGCCTCGGCGTGTCGGGACCGCAGGTCTCCGAGGGCTGGCACGGCGTCCGGTTCGCCTCGCCGCTCGGCCGCACGCGCGAATACCTCGAGGTCGTCGAGCAGGCCCTGTCCGGGGCGAAGGTCGACCACCACGGCAAGCACCACGACCTCCCGCTGCCGGATGGACCCGGGAAGGCGCTGAAGCTCATGGTGCGGCCGCCGAGCACCCGCATCCCGACCTACCTGGCCGCGGTCGGCCCGAAGAACCTCGAGCTCGCCGGCGAGCTGTGCGACGGCTGGCTGGGCGTGTTCTTCGCCGCGTCGTACGCGTCGGAGCAGCTCGACTCGATCGCCGCCGGCCGCGCGAAGGTCGGCAAGGACCTGACCGGATTCGACGTGGTGCCGACGTTCCCGCTGGTCGTCGGCGACGACGTGGCGGCCTGCGCCGAGCCCGTGCGCCCGTACGCGGCCCTCTACATCGGCGGCATGGGCTCGAAGGACACGAACTTCTACAACGCGCTGGCGCGCCGGATGGGTTTCGAGCGCGAGGCCGAGCGCGTCCAGGAGCTCTATCTCGCCCGCCAGCCGCGCGACGCGATGGCGGAGGTGCCGGTCGACCTCATCGACCAGACTTCCCTGCTGGGCAACGGATCGCGGCTGACCGACCGCCTGGCCGAGCTGCGCGACGCGGGCGTCACGACGTGTGCGGTGTCGCCGACGGGGCGCACGACGCAGGAGAAGAAGGCGGCGCTGACGGCGCTGGCGAAGGCGGCGGAATCGTTGTAGGGCGGCAACTCCTCGTCTCGCTGGCGCTCGCTCGGAGAACGAGAAGCGGCGGCAACTCCTCGTCTCGCTGCGCTCGCTCGGAGAACGTTCTCCGAGCGAGGCCGCCCTCAGTGTGCCGTGATCACCCCACCGGCCAGCAGGCCGATGATGCCGATGCCGAGCGCCACGCGATAGATCACGAAGCCCGTGAAGTTGTTGCTGGCAACGAACTTCAGCAGCCACGCGATCGACGCATAGCCGACGACGAACGACACGACGATGCCGATGCCGGTCGCGGTCCAGCCGACGGTCTCCGAGATGTCGCCGGCCGCCTTGATCGCCTGGTAGGTGCCGCCCGCGAGCAGCGCGGGAATGCCGAGGAAGAAGGACATCCGGGTCGCCGTGACGCGGTCGAGCCCCATCAGGAGGCCGGCCGAGATCGTCGCGCCCGAGCGCGAGACGCCCGGGATCAGCGCGATGCACTGCGCCAGGCCGATCAACACCGAGTCCTTCACCCCGACGGTCTGTTCGCCGCGCTCCTGCGTGCCGACGCGGTCGGCGATCCACATGACGAACGACCACACGATCAGCGCGCCGGCGACGGCCCACATCGAGCGGAACGCGCCCTCGACGAGGTCGCTGAACGCCAGAGCGATGACCACGATGGGGATGGTCGCCACGATCACGCCGAGTCCCAGCCGGAAATCGGGCAGGTCGCGCTTGCCCTTGTCGGCCACCCCCGCGAAGAACGCCGTCGCCAACCGCACGATGTCCTTCCAGAAATACAGCACCGCCGCGAGGATCGCGCCCATCTGGATCACCGCGGTGTAGGCCGTGATGCCCGGGTCGTCGATGCGATAGCCCAGCAGCTTCTCGACGACCGTCAGGTGGCCGGTCGACGACACGGGGAGGAACTCGGTGAGGCCCTCGACGATGCCGAGGAGGATCGAGTGGAACCAGTTCATGGGGTCACTTTCGTCGGTGCTGGCCCGCGATGCGGGGAGGCGGGGCCGGCGACCACCCTAGCCGTGGGGTTGAATCGGTGCTGTGACGATCCATTCCGACCACCCGTTCGCCACCCCCGAGCCCGATCGCGACCCCGTACGCCGGCTCCGCGGGCGGTTGCCCGCGCCCGTGACGGTCTGGACGACGGGGGAGGGGCGTACGCGCGAGGGGTGGACGGTCTCGTCGATGCTGGTCGCGGACGGCGATCCGGCGGAGGTGCTCGGGCTGCTCGACGAGGACTCCGAGCTGGCCGACGCCGTCGCGGTCACGGGCACGGCCTGCATCAGCGTCCTGGGCTACGCCCACCGCGCCCTGGCCGACGCCTTCGCCCGCATCGCCCCTGCCCCCGGCGGACCGTTCCGGATGGGGGAGTGGGAGGACACTGCCTGGGGTCCCCGGCTGGTGGGGGCGTCGTGGCTCGGCGTACGCCTCGAACCCGACCCGGACCACGCGGGATGGGCGCTGCTCCTGCGCGGCCGCATCGAGCATGCAGAGCCGGGTGAGGCCATGCCGATGGCGCACGTGCGGGGTCGCTATCGCGACCTCGACGGACCACCGTCCCCGAGCCACTGACTAGGCTCGCACCATGACGACCGTCTTCCTGGTCCGCCACGGCCGCTCGACCGCCAACACCGCGGGCGTCCTCGCCGGCCGCGCCGAGGGCGTGGAACTCGACGACACCGGTCGCCAGCAGGCGGCCGACGCCGCCGCCCGCCTCGCCGACGTGCCGCTGGTCGCCGCCGTCACCTCGCCCGTGCTGCGCTGCGTCCAGACCACCGACCTGCTGCTGGGCGGCCGCGAGCTGCCCGTCCACCAGGAGCCCGGTCTGACCGAGTGCGACTACGGCGACTGGACGGGTCACCGCCTCGCCGAACTGGCCGACAACCCGCTGTGGAAGGTGATCCAGGCCCAGCCGTCGGCCGTCCGGTTCCCCGGCGGCGAGGCCATGACCCAGATGTCGGCCCGTGCCATCGCGTCGATCCGCGACTGGGACCGCCGCATCGCCGCCGAGCACGGCGAGCAGGCCGCCTGGCTCGCCGTCTCGCACGGCGACGTGATCAAGGCGATCCTCGCCGACGCACTCGGCCTCCACCTCGACGGCTTTCAGCGCATCATGGTCGACCCGGCGTCGATCCAGGCCATCCGCTACACCGACCAGCGTCCCTACGTCGTGACCATGAACTCGACCACCGCGTCGCTGGCGGGCGTGCTCCCCGCCGACCCCGCGACGGCCGCCGACGCCGCCGTCGGGGGCGGGCTGGGAGCACAGGCCCTGGCCGGTGGCCCCAACTCCGCCCACCTGCCGGGCGGCTCGGTCCCCCCGGCTGGCGCGGGCGCCTAGGCTGGTGGGCATGGCCGCAGTCGAGCACACCTTCAACGCCCCCGACCGTTTCGTCGCCGGCACCGTCGGCGAACCGGGCGACCGCACGTTCTTCCTGCAGGCGCGCGAGGGCAACCGCCTCGTCAGCGTCGTGTGCGAGAAGCAGCAGGTGCAGGTTCTGGCCGACCACCTCGACCGCATCCTCGGGGAGATCGGGCGCCTCACGGGCGGCATGGTCGTGGTTCCGCCGCCCCGCGACGTCGCCCACGACAACGAGCCGCTCGACGCCCCCATCGACGAGGAGTTCCGCGTCGGCACCATGACGATCGCCTGGGACCCCGCCGACGAGCGCATCGTCATCGAGATGTTCTCGGTCACCGACGACGACGAGTCCGACGTCGAGCTCGCCGACGAGGAGTCCGCGGAGGAGGTCGCCCGCGCGGAGGCCGAGCGTGCCGGCGAGGTCCTGACCGTACGCATCCGCCCGAGTGTCGCCCGCGACTTCGTCGCCCGCTCGAAGGCCGTCGTGGCCGCGGGCCGTCCTGCCTGCCCCTTCTGCCTGCAGCCGATCGATCCCGCCGGCCACATCTGCCCGAGGGCCAATGGCTATCGACGCCCCCTCTTCTGACAGGGAGTCGGCTGACGGGGACTCCGCGGACGGACCGGCCGAGACGACCTTCCGCGTCCTGGGCCGGCTCGTCACGGCCTCCAACGCCACGTTCCTCTGCGCCGTCGGCCCCGACGAGGTCCACTGGGTCCACAAGCCCGTGGCGGGGGAGCGGCCGCTGTGGGACTACCCCGACGGCAACCTCGCGCAGCGGGAGGTCGCGGCCTTCCGCCTGTCGGAGGCCGCCGGCTTCGACGTCGTCCCCGAGACCCTGCTGGTCGAGGGACCGTGGGGACCCGGCTCGCTGCAGCGGTGGATCGACTCCGATCCCGAGGCCGTCGAGGGCCTGGTCGACCTCGTCCCCGCCGACGCGGCGCCCGACGGGTGGTTCCCGATCATGGAGGGCCTCGACGAGAACGAGCGCGAGGTGGTCGTGGTGCACGCCGACGACACACGTCTGCGCCGCATGGCACTGTTCGACGCCGTCATCAACAACTCCGACCGCAAGGGCGGCCACGTGCTCGTCGACGGCGACCGGGTCTGGGGCTGCGACCACGGCGTCAGCCTCGGCGTCGAACCGAAGCTGCGTACGCTCCTGTGGGGCTGGGCCGGCGAGCCGCTGACGGCCGACGAGCGTGGCCTCCTCGAGCGCACCATCGAGACCGCCGACGCCGCGCTCGAGGGCCTCGTCACCGCCGCCGAGATCGACGCCCTCCACGAGCGCTGCGCCGCGATGCTGGCCGGGGGGACGCTCCCCGAACCGAACGACGACTGGCCGTCGGTGCCCTGGCCGCCGTTCTGACGCAGCCGAGAACCCGCGTACGCGCCCTCGCGTACCACCGCGCTCGCGCTGGTCGGAGCACTGGTTTCGAGTCGGTAGGCTCGTCGCCATGCAGGCATGGAAAGCGGCCCCGGTCCCCCTCCTCCCGCACGCGGAGGACACCCCGCGGCTGAAGGTCCGCGACACGTCCCGCGGCGACGACGTGGCCGTGGGCCCCGACCTCGGCACGGCCCGGCTCTATGTCTGCGGCATCACGCCCTACGACGCGACCCACATGGGCCACGCGAACACCTATGTCACCTTCGACCTGCTCAATCGTGCGTGGCGCGACCGCGGGCTCAACGTGAACTATGTCCAGAACGTCACCGACGTCGACGACCCGCTGCTCGAGCGCGCCACCGCCACCGGGGTGGACTGGGCCGAGCTCGCCGAGCGCGAGACCGAGCTGTTCCGCACCGACATGGCGGCCCTCAACGTCATCCCGCCCGACGACTACATCGGCGCGGTCGAGTCGATCCCGCTCGTGGTCGACCTGCTGCAGAAGATGCCCGAGAACGCCATCTACCAGGTGGAGGGCGACCACCCCGACTGGTATTTCGACGTGCACGCCAGCGGCGGGTTCGGCGAGGTCTCCGGGCTCGACGAACCGACGATGCTCGCGCTGTTCGCCGAGCGCGGCGGCGATCCCGATCGCCCCGGCAAGCGCCACCCTCTCGACTGCCTCGTGTGGCAGGCCGCCCGCGAGGGCGAGCCCAGCTGGGGCAGTCCCTTCGGGGAGGGCCGCCCGGGCTGGCACATCGAGTGTGCGGCGATCGCCGAGAAGTTCCTCGGCGCCACCTTCGACGTGCAGGGCGGCGGCTCCGACCTCGTCTTCCCCCACCACGAGATGAGCGCGGCCGAGGCCGTGGTCGCGACCGGCGAGCCGTTCGCCCGGGCGTACGTCCATGCCGGCATGGTCGGCCTGGACGGCGAGAAGATGTCGAAGTCGAAGGGCAACCTCGTGCTGGTGTCGAGGTTGCGCGAGCAGGGCGAGGACCCGATGGCCATCCGGCTGGCGCTGCTCGCGAACCACTACCGCACCGACTGGTCGTGGACCGACGACCTCCTCGCGGAGGCGAGGTCGCGGCTCCAGACCTGGCGCGACGCCGTGACCCAGCCGGCCACCCTGTCGGCGACGCAGGTGCTCGCCGACGTCCGCGCGGCCCTGGCGAACGACCTCGACGCCCCGGCCGCGCTCGCCGCGGTCGACACCTGGGCGGCCGCCGCCCTCAGCGTCGAGGGCGACGACACCGACGCCCCGGCGCTCGTGCGGCAGCTCTGCGACGCCCTGCTCGGCGTACGCCTCTGAGCCCGCGTCCGCCGAGGAGTCGACTTTCTGCCGTACGCTGAGGCCCACGCCTAGCCGAGGAGCCCCGTGAGCCACGACATGACCGCCGACGACCACACCCCCATGTCGCTGTCGCACGCCGAAGAGCACCGCACGTCCTACGACGAGATGCACGAGCCGGATCGCTCCGACTGGGGCCTGCCGCGTGTCCTGCTGATCCTCCTCAGCCTCGCGGCGGCGTGGTTCGTCCTGCAGGGCGTCCAGGGCCTCAAGGACATGGTCGGACCGGTCTTCCTGGCCATCAACCTGGTGCTGGCGGTCTCGCCGCTCCAGTCGTTCCTCGTCAAGCACCGCGCCCCCCGCTGGCTCGCCGCCGTGGTGGCCGGCGCCGTGGTGCTGCTGTTCCTCATCGTGTTCCTGGTCGCCCTCGGCGGATCGATCACCATGCTGGTGACCGAGCTGCCGGCGTACAAGGACAAGTTCATGGGCATGTGGGACCAGATCCTCGCCCTGCTCGGCCGGTTCGGCATCTCGCAGGACCAGTTGACCCAGCAGGCCAAGGGCATCAACCCGCAGTCGATCGTGTCGGTCCTCAGCGGTGTGCTCTCCAACGTCTCCGGCGTCGCCTCGCTGCTCGCCGTCGTGGTCACCGTGATCCTGTTCCTGATGATGGACTCGGTGAACTTCGGCGAGCGCATGGACAAGGCCGCGAAGTTCCACCCCCGCATCATCGAGGCCATGCGCTCGTTCGCCGAGGGCGTGCGCCGCTACTGGGTCGTGACGACGATCTTCGGTCTCATCGTCGGGGTCATCAACGTGATCGAGCTCTGGATCATCGGCGTCCCGCTGGCGCTGGCGTGGGGCGTGCTGTCGTTCCTCACCAACTACATCCCGAACATCGGCTTCATCCTCGGCCTGGTGCCCCCGGCGCTGATGGCGCTGCTCGACAAGGGGCCGTGGGCCGCCCTCGCCGTGGTCATCGGCTATTCGCTGGTCAACTTCATCGTCCAGTCGGTGATCCAGCCGAAGTTCACCGGCGACGCGGTCGGGGTCACGCCCACGATCGCGTTCATCTCGCTGATCCTGTGGGCGTGGGTGCTGGGCCCGCTGGGTGCGCTCCTCGCGCTGCCGTGCACGCTGCTCGCCAAGGCCGTCCTCATCGACTCCGACCCCAACGCCCGCTGGGCCAACGCGCTGTTCGCCGCCGACATGCGGTCGGCGGACGCGAGGACGACGGCCGAGGCCGTCGAGCCCGAGAAGGAGATGGACGGCAAGGACAAGGGTGACAAGGACAAGGGTGACAAGGGCAAGGGCGACCAGCACACCGGGGACGACGGCCGCGCGAAGGCCGGCAGGACCGACGAGCGCGGTCGCCACACCCATCGCGACGTCTGAGCCCGCGCCCCGGATGCGGGAACAGATCCCGCTCCGGGCGCGCTATGCTCGCCGAAACACGAGTCCACTAGTTGTGCTCGTGCGTGTTCCGGGGTCGGTGCAAGTCCGAGCCGGCGGTGACAGTCCGCGACCCGTACGCAGCCTGCGTGCGGTTGAAGGGGTGGAATTCCCCTACCGACGGTGAAAGTCCGGATGGGAGGAACACGGCGTACGCCCGGTCGCGGCGTGCGCTGAGGTCGGCGTACGCCGTGGCGTGCGCCCCTGCCTCGTCGACCCCGGTCCCCGTGCGGGCTGGAGGAGATCATGAGGCTGTCGCGCCGCGACATCACCGCACCAGCCCTGTTCGGGGTGCTGCTCGTCGTCGCCTGGTGGCTGCTGTCGCGGGGGGCGCCCGCCTACCTCCTGCCGTCGCCTGCCGCCGTCGTCGCGCGCCTCGGTGACCTCCTGGTGGGCGGCGAGGCGTGGCCCTATCTAGGTGCGACCCTGGTCGAGGCCCTCGCGGGCTCGGCCGCCGGCGTGGCCGTCGCCCTGCCCCTCGCGCTGCTGATCCACCGCTCGTCGCTGGCGTCGGCGGCCGTCCAACCCTTCCTCGGCGCCACCCAGGCCATTCCCGCCATCGCCCTCGCCCCGCTGCTGGTCCTCTGGGTCGGCTACGGCCTCGGCGCGATCGTGCTGCTCTGTGCGCTGATGGTCTTCTTCCCGATCCTCATCTCGGCGGTCGTGGGTCTGCGCCACGTCGACGCCGACGTCGTCGAGGCCGCACGCCTGGACGGCGCCGGCTCGCTGGCCCTGCTGCGCCACATCGAGGGACCCATGGCGCTGCCGTCGGTCCTCGCCGGCCTCCGCAACGGCTTCACCCTCTCGGTGACGGGCGCGGTCGTGGGGGAGATGGTCATGGGCGGCGCCGGGATGGGCACGATCCTCACCCTGCAACGCGATGCCGTGGACACCGCCGGCATGTTCGCCAGCATCCTCGTCCTCTGCGTCGTCGCCTCAGGCGTCTATTCGCTCATCCACCTGTGGGAGCGCCGCTCCCGCACGATCAACGCGCTGCTCAACCGCGCGTGACCCCGCGTACGCCCGTTCCCGATCGAAAGGCACTCTATGCATCGCCGTTCCCTCCTCGCCGCCTCCGCCGGACTCGTCGCGGCGGGCCTCGCCGGCTGCGGGACCTCGGGCCCCGCCGCGCCCACGGCCCCGGACGCCCAGAAGGCGACCATCGGATTGAGCTACATCCCGAACATCCAGTTCGCGCCGTTCTACACCGCCGACGTCGACGGCATGTTCGCCCGACGCGGCGTCCAGGCGACGCTGCGCCACCACGGCGCCAACGAGGGCCTGTTCACCGCCATCGCCGGAGGCCAGGAGGACTTCCTGATCGCCGGCGGCGACGAGCTCCTCCAGGCCCGAGAGCAGGGCATGGACCTCGTGGCCGTCGCGTCCTACTACCGCGCGTACCCCGTGACCCTCATCGTCAAGGACTCCTCGCCGATCCGCACCCCGACCGACCTCGCGGGCCGCACCGTCGGCCTGCCCGGACGATACGGCGAGTCGTGGTTCGGGCTGCGGGTCGCCCTCGCGGGGGCGGGGCTGACCGAGGAGCGGGTCAAGGTCCTGGAGATCGGCTACACCCAGCAGGCCGCGCTGACGACCGACAAGGTCGACGCGGTGGTCGGCTTCTCGAACAACGACGTCGTGCAGTTCGGGCTGGCCGGCGTCGGCGTACGCCAGGTCCCGCTCGCGCCGCAGATCCCCCTGGTGTCCATCTCGCTGCTGACCACGCGCGCGAACCTGACGGGGAAGCCCGACCTCGTGCGGCAGGTCGCCGACGGCATGGTCGACGGCATCGAGGCGGTCCGCAGCGACCCCGCCCGCGCCGTGGAGGTCGCGAAGAAGCACGTGCCGACCCTCGCCGTCGAGCAGCAGCGCACCGCGGCCCGCGCGACACTCGACGCCACACTGCCGCTGTGGGTCCCCGGCGGGCGCGCGTCGGGCAGGCTCGACCCGGCCCAGTGGCAGGCGATGAGCCGGTTCATGGCCGACCAGGGCCTCACGAAGGCGCCGGTCGACCCCGCCGCGGCGGTCGCACCCGACGTGGTCTCGCGATGATGGCCTGTGCCGGCGGGACGACTAGGGTGGGCGCGTGAAGACGTTTGACGGCCTGTACGCCGAGCTCGCCGAGATCGCCCGCACCCGACCCGAGGGCTCGTCGACCGTGCAGCGTCTCGACGCCGGCGTCCACCACATCGGCAAGAAGATCGTCGAGGAGGCCGCCGAGGTCTGGATGGCGTCGGAATACGAGGGCAAGGAGGCCGCGGCCGAGGAGATGTCGCAGCTGATCTATCACGTGCAGGTCATGATGGTGGCCCTCGGCCTCGAGCCGGGCGACGTCTACAGGCACCTGTGAGAACGGCGATGACATTCCCGGAACCCGGGTAGGGTTGGCCGACGTGACCGAGCGCCCCACCCTGAAGATCGCCGTCCCCAACAAGGGGTCGCTTGCCGAGTCGGCCGCCCTGATGCTCCGCGAGGCGGGCTATCGCCAGCGCACCGACTCGAAGGACCTCGTCCTCGTCGACGACGCGAACCACGTCGAGTTCTACTACCTGCGGCCGCGCGACATCGCGGTCTATGTGGGGGAGGGCACCCTCGACCTCGGCGTCACCGGCCGCGACATGCTGCTCGACTCGCGCGCCGAGGCCCGCGAGGTGCTCCAGCTCGGCTTCGGCGCCACCAGGTTCCGCTTCGCCGCACCCGCCGACGAGGACCACACCGTCGAGGGGCTGGCCGGTCGCCGGATCGCCACGTCGTATCCGGGCCTCGTCGAGGCACACCTCGCCGAGCGGGGGGTCTCCGCGCGCCTCATCAAGCTCGACGGCGCGGTGGAGTCCGCCATCCGGCTGGGCGTCGCCGACGTCATCGCCGACGTGGTCGAGACCGGGCGTACGCTGCGCCAGGCCGGCCTGGAGCTGTTCGGTGACCCGATCCTCCATTCCGAGGCCATCCTCATCCAGCGCGCCGGCCTGGACGCGCCGGCCGGTCTGGACCTGCTCGTCCGGCGGCTCTCCGGCGTCCTCGTCGCCCGCAACTACGTGATGATGGACTACGACGTGAGCTCCGACCTGGTCGAACGCGCCTCGGCGCTGACACCGGGGCTCGAGTCGCCGACCGTGTCGCCGCTGGCCCGCGAAGGCTGGGTCGCCGTCCGCGCGATGGTCCGGAAGACGGACGCCCAACGCGTCATGGACGACCTGTGGGACCTCGGCGCCCGCGCGATCCTCGTCACCGACATCGCCGCCTGCCGACTGTGAGCGCTGACCCGACGGCCGGTCCCGACGCTCCCCGCACCTGGTATCCCCGCAACCTGCTGATCTGGTCCAGCGCCTTCTCGCTGGTGCTGGTCGCGCTGTCGGTGTGGGGGTGGTTCGCGCTCGACCGGTCGATCCGCGTCCAGTTCACCTGGTTCCAGATCGGCACGCTGATCTTCTTCGAGCTGTTCATGATCGGGCTCATGATGGGCCTCGGCACGTGCACGGTCACGGCCGATCGTGCGGGGCTGCGCGTCCGCAACGGCATCGCCCGCCGCACGCTCGCGTGGTCGGAGATCGCCGAGATCCGCTATCGCCACGGCGACCCCTGGGCCTACGCGATCCACATCGACAACCCCGACGACCCGTCGCGCACCATGCTGCTGGGCGTGCAATCGACCGACGGAGAGCGCTGCCGCCAGGCCGTCGCCGAGATCAGGGAGCGCTGGCTGCGCCACCGGGCCTGACTCGGGGTCGTCCCCCATGGGTTTCGGGGCCCCGGTGTGGAACGCTGGGCACATGGATCCCGTCCTCCCCGTCTGCATCGTCCTCAGCGTCGTCGCCCTCGTCCTCGCCGTCCTGCTCTGCGTGCGCGACCGCCGCGGCCGCGCCGTGCAGTGGCTGGGGCTCGCTGCCCTTCCCGTGGGTCTGTACCTGAGCGGTCTCCTGCGACTGGTGATCGACTTTGGCCAGGCTGCGTGGCGCTGGGTCCAGCAGGTCGCGCTCAACCCCCTCACCATCACCGGGCTGGGGTTGATCGGCCTGACGGTGGTCCTGTGGGTCGTGGGCGGCTGGCTGGCCCATCGGCGCGCCACGCGGCGGGCCGTGGAGAAGTCGAGTGGCACGGCGCCCGCCGGCCGCTCGGCGGCCCCTACCGCCGTGGGTCGAAAAGCCTCGGGGGCGCCGACCCCGAAGGGCGGGTCCAAGAAGGGCGCCGCCGATCCCGAGATGGACGAGATCGAGGCCCTGCTCAAGCAGCGCGGCATCGAATAGTCGTCGGCCCAACGTTGGCTGAGCGAGCGAAGCGAGTCGAAGCCACGTTAGTCTGGCCCTCATGCCCGACACCCCCGACCACGCCCATCCCCACGATTCCTCCCTGGGCCAGGGGCGCTCGCTCGGCGGCTATTCCGACGCCTTCGCCGACGACGACGGCGCCGCGCCCGAGGCCGTACGCCGGGCCCTGGCCGGCACACGCCAGGACGGGTCGCCCCAGACCTACCTCGCCGCCGTCGCCGAGCTCTGCCTGTCGCGCCTGCTCGTGCCCCTGGTGGCCACCGGTGACGAGACGATGCAGCACGACCCCGAGCGCCAGGCGGCGATGTCGGCGGTGATGCTGCAGGCGGCCGACGGCCGCCGGGCCATGCTCGCCTTCACGGGCATGGACGCGCTGACCGCCTGGGACCCGAAGGCCCGACCCGTGCCTGCGACGCTCGACACCGTCGCCGAGTCGGCGGCGTCCTCGGGCTGCGGCACCGTGCTGATCGACCTGCAGGGCCCCGCGCCGCTGGAGATCGAGGGAGTGGTGCTCGAGCAGCTGGCGCTCGGCCGACGGCTGAGCCGCCTCGAGGACGGCTCGTTCGGCTGGCTGGTCCTGGGGGAGTGAGGCGGCCGCGCGCCGATTTCGCCGACGCGTACGCCTGGTCTAGACTGGTCCCCGACCGATTCGTCCACGGACGGATCCACAAGTGGGGACCTGATCCTCCACCCGCCACGACCTCTGGTCGTCGGGTCGGTCACGGCACAGCGCCGGGGATGCTTCATCATCCCGGAAGGCGTGGTGTCGTGGTTTTCAGGCCTCCGCGCGTGCGGGGGCCTTTGTTCGTTCCAGGCTCCTGATCCGTCGGCGGATTGATCACTTTCGACAACCAGGAGGACACATCAGCACCGAACCGCGCATCAACGAGCGCATCCGCGTTCCGGAGGTCCGTCTCGTCGGCCCCGCCGGCGAGCAGGTCGGCATCGTCCGGATCGAGGATGCCATGCGGCTTGCCCGCGAGTCCGACCTCGATCTCGTCGAGGTCGCACCGATGGCCCGACCCCCGGTCGCGAAGCTCATGGATTACGGCAAGTTCAAGTATGAGACCGATCAGAAGGATCGTGCGACGCGCCGCAACCAGACGAACACCGTGATCAAGGAGATGAAGCTCCGCCCGAAGATCGATGGCCACGACTACGACACGAAGAAGGGTCACGTCGTGCGCTTCCTCAAGGCGGGCGACAAGGTCAAGATCACGATCATGTTCCGCGGCCGTGAGCAGAGCCGTCCCGAGCTGGGGTTCAACCTGCTCAAGAAGCTGGCCGATGACGTCGAGGAGTTCGGCTACATCGAGTCGGCGCCGAAGCAGGACGGCCGCAACATGCTGATGGTGCTGGGACCGACCAAGAAGAAGACCGAGGCCAAGGTCGACGTCCAGGCGGAGAAGGACGCCCGCACGGCGGCCCGCACCGCCGAGCAGGAGGCCGAGGAGGCAGCGCTGGCCGCGCGCCGCGAGGAGTTCAAGGCCGAGCCTCCCAAGAAGAAGAAGAAGGGTCCGGCCGACAACATGGACCCCGACATCGATCTCTGATCCATCCGGATCGACTCGACACGGCACCCCGACCGACCCCGGGCGGGACCGGTCACCCGAGGGCACACCACGCCCTGCGGGAAGCCACGACAGCACAGCGATCGCTGTGCGCCTGAAGGAGCGGCAACATGCCGAAGATGAAGACGCACTCCGGTGCCAAGAAGCGTTTCAAGATCACGGGTTCGGGCAAGGTCATGCACCGCCAGGCCGGCAAGATGCACCTCAACGAGCACAAGCCCTCCACGCGTACGCGCCGCCTCACCGGCGACGCCGTCCTGCCCAAGGGCGACGCCAAGAAGGCCAAGAAGCTGCTCGGCAAGTGAGCCTCTCTTCGGGTCGTGACGCTGGTTGAGCGTGAACTTCAGGGCTCACGCTGGCTGAGCGTGAACTTCAAGGTTCACGCTGGCTGAGCGAGCGGAGCGAGTCGAAGCCCCCCACCATCCAAGACTTTCCGTGCCACCCATGAGGGCCGGCACACCGAACCAAGGAGTTACCCATGGCACGCGTCAAGCGTTCTGTGAATGCGCAGAAGAAGCGCCGCGAAGTTCTCGAGCTCGCCTCCGGCTACCGCGGTCAGCGCTCGCGCCTGTACCGCAAGGCCAAGGAGCAGGTCACCCACTCGATGGTCTACGCCTACCGCGACCGTCGTGCGAAGAAGGGCGACTTCCGCAAACTGTGGATCCAGCGCATCAACGCCGCTGCCCGCGCGGAGGGCATGACCTACAACCGCTTCATCAACGGCCTGAAGAACGCGGGCGTCGAGGTCGATCGCAAGATCATGGCCGACCTCGCCGTGACCGACCCCAAGGCGTTCGTCGCCCTGGTCGAGATCGCCAAGGCCAACCAGGGTGAGACCTCTGCTGCCTGAGCGCAGCCCGATGTCTGATCACCTGCACGCCGCCGAGCCGGCCGCGAACCGTCCCTCGCAGGGGCGGTTCCGGTCGGCTCGACGTCTGCTCCAGCGCAAGCACCGCGTGGAGTCGGGCCTGTTCCTGGCCGAGGGCCCGCAGGCCGTACGCGAGGCCCTGGCCCACGGCAGCGTCACGGAGGTCTGGGTCGAGGGTTCACGCGAGTCGAGGAGCCTGGCGCGCGACGAGCGCCCCGGTTCACGTTCTCCGAGCGAGCGCAGCGAGTCGAGGAGCCTCGCCCGCACCGCCCGCGACGCCGGCGTACCCGTGTTCGAGGTGACCCCCGCCGAGCTCAAGACCGTGTGCGACACCGTGACTCCGCAGGGGATCGTCGCCGTCTGCCACTCGGTCGACACCGAGCTCGACGCGATCCCCGCCGACGCGCGCCTGGTCGTGGTCTGCGCACAGGTGCGCGACCCCGGCAACGCCGGCACCGTCATCCGTTGCGCCGACGCGTTCGGCGCCGACGCGGTGATCCTGTCCGCCGACTCGGTCGAGCTCCACAACCCCAAGATCGTCCGCGCCTCGGTCGGCTCGATCTTCCACCTGCCGATCGTCACCGGCGCCGACCTCGAGAACACGTTGGGATTCCTGCGTGACCGGGGAATGCGGGTCCTCGCGGCCGACGGCGGCGGCACGCGTGACCTCGACGCGATGCTGGATTCCGGCGACCTCGCCGCCCCGACGGCCTGGGTGATGGGCAACGAGGCCTGGGGCCTGCCGCCCGAACACGCGGCGCTGGCCGACGAGGTCGTCTCCGTCCCGCTGCACGGGCTGGCCGAGTCGCTGAACCTCGCCACGGCCGCCGCGGTGTGCCTGCACGCCTCGGCGTACGCGCAGCGGCGCTGATTTCGGCAAAGGTATGCACGGTGCCGCGTACTCACGGCACCGTGCCCACACCATCGTCACCGCAGACATGATGTGGTCGATGATGATGCTCATGGACCTGGCGCCACTCAGGCTTCTCCGCGATTGCGGTCGTCAGCCAGCGGTGAAAAGCCCGTCGATCTGCGATCCCAGTGCCTCGGTCGCCTGCCGATGGGTCAGGGCGCCGGCGAGCACCATCGCCACCAGTCCGTTCATCGCCGCGGTCAGGGTGCGGGCTGCGCGCCTGGGGTGTACGCCGGGACCCAGCACCCCGTCATCGGCCGCCCGACGCAGCAACCCCGTGATCTCGTCCTCCGTGCCCCTCCACGCGTCGGCGATGGTGGCCGACAGGCGCTCATCGGTCGCCGCGGCGGTCACGAAGGCGAGCCAGATCGAGGCGCCGATGCGCTGTTCGGCATCGGCCGGGATGCCGGCGAGCGCGAGGTGGCGCAGCTGGGCGCGGAGGCTGGGGGAGCGGGCCGTACGGTCCGCGTACTGCTGTTCGGCCGCGCCGATCATCGCGGCGCAGGCCGCCAGGACGAGGTCGTCCTTCGACCTGAAGTAGTACTGCACCCGCCCCATCGAGACGCCCGCCGCGGCCGCGACGGAGCGCAGGGTGACACCAGGCAGGCCGGATTCGGCGATGACGGCGAACACGCCGTGGATGATCTCGGTGCGACGTTGGTCGGAGTCGACGGTCCTGGGCATGCGTACATCGTAGCAATGCGTACGCATTGAAAAGCCGGTGGCGGACGGTTACGATGCAAGTGACTTGAAACCCACCCCAGGAGTCGTCATGTCCCGCTCCGGCGTGTTTCGCCGCCATCCCGTCCGTACCTCGATCGCCGTCGTCGTCCTGGCGCCGATCGTCTTTGTCGCCGCCAACCTCGCGCTCCTCATGGCCGATCGACGCGAGGTGGGCGGGTGGAAGTCTCCGGCTGCCGAGCAGCGGTTCAACGCGGCCTACGACGAAGTGATGGCGCTGATGCCCCCATCGACCGCCCACGACTTCGCCACCGACTTCGGGACGGTCCGCGCGTACCGGTTCGAGAAACCGGGCGCTGATGCCGCCTATCGGGCGCGTACGCCGCTGCTCCTGCTGCCGGGGCACAGCGCCCCGGCGCCGCTGTGGTTGGGTGACCTGCCGATCCTGCTGGAGGACCGGCCGGTGTGGGCGCTGGACCTGCTGGGCCAGCCGGGGAAGAGCGTCCAGACCCGGCGCGTGGCCGACGGCGCCGACCAGGCCCGCTGGCTCGACCAGGTGATCACCCAGACCCGCGAGCCGCGCCTGCACCTCGTGGGGCTCTCCTTCGGCGGGTGGACCGCGGTCAACCATGCGATCCGGCATCCGCGGGTCGTGGCCAGCCTGAGCCTCGCCGATCCCGCGCTGGTGTTCGGGATGCCGCCGGCCCCGATGATGATCGCCTCGATGTTCACGACGTTCCCGCTCATGCCGAAGGCCTACAACGACTGGTTCGTCGAGTGGATCAACGGCGCCCCCGTCGACCCGTCCGTGCCCGAGGCGAAGATCGTCACGGCGGGCATCGACGAGTACGCCGTCCGTCAGCCGGTGCCCGAGGTGCCCACCGACGAGCAGCTCCGGTCACTGCGCATGCCGGTGATGACCGTCATCGGCGGCCGCAGCGAGGTCAACGACGCCGACGTGGTGGTCCCGCGCGCCCGCGCGATGATCCCCGGCATCGACATCACCGTCGACCCCGACGCCGGGCACGGGGTCAACGGTGAGGCCTTCGACCGACGGGTGCTGGCGTTCGTCGCCGGCGTCGACTGAGTCGGACGGTCGTGAAGTTCGTGCCGACCGGGGTCACCGCGTCAGCGCATCAGTCCCGCGACCCGGGGAAGCCAGAGCGAGAGTTCGGGCACGAACTGCACGATGAGCAGCATCACGATGAGTGACAGGAAGAACGGGAGCATCGGTCTGAAGACGTCCTCGACCTTCTGGCCGGCCACGCGGGCGCCGACGAAGAGGACCGGCGCCGAGGGGGGCGAGATCACCGCGATGCACATGTTGAACGTGATCATGATGCCGAAGTGGATGGGGTCGATCCCATAGTGCTCGGTGGCGATCGGCAAGAAGATCGGCGTGAAGATGAGGATGGCCGGGGTGGCGTCGAGCGGGATGCCCACGATCAGCAGCAGCACCGCCATGATCAGCAGGAACACGACCTTCGAATCGGTCAGCGAGACCATCCACTCACCCATGAGTTCCGGGATGTCTGCGAACGTCATCGAGAACGACATGATCGTCGACAGCGCGATCAGGAAGATCACCACCGAGCTGGTCCGCGTCGCCTCGAGCAGGAGCCTGGGGAAGTCCTTCACCGTGATCTCGCGGTAGACCAGCGAGAGGACCGCTGCGTACACGACGGCGATGGCCGCGCCCTCGGTCGGGGTGAACGTGCCCATGATGATGCCGCCGATGACGATGACGATCAGCAGGAGACTCGGCACGGCGCGGCCGAAGATCTTGAGGCCCTCGACGAAGGGTGGGAACCCGGCGCCACGGAGCTCGGGGCGCTTGCGGGCGTACCACCACACGATGACCATGCACGAGACCGCCCACAGCATTCCGGGGACGTACCCCGCGAGGAACAGTGCGCCGACGGAGGCCTGGGAGACGAGGGCGTACACGATCAGGGTGTTCGACGGCGGGATGAGCATGCCGGATGGCGCCGACGAGATGTTCGCCGAGGCGGCGAACGACATGTCGTAGCCGTCCTTCTTCTGGGCCGGCGCCATGATCGAGCCGACCGCCGAGGCGCCGGCCAGGGCCGAGCCCGAGATCGCCCCGAACAGCGCATTGGCGATGATGTTCGTCTGGGCGAGGCCGCCCGGCATGCGGCCCGTCATGGCGCGGGCCAGGTCGATCAGGCGTTTGGCGATGCCGCCGTGGTTCATGATGGCACCCGCGAGCACGAAGAGAGGGATGGCCAGGAGCGGGAACGAGTCCACGCCGTTGTAGATCTTCTGGGCCGACGTCTCGAGGGCGTCTTCGCCACCCATGAGCATCATGAGGGCGACCGCCGACGGCAGGCCGATCGACACGGAGACGGAGACGCCGATCGCCATCAGGGCAAACATTCCGCCGATGAGAATGACTCCGACGAGTGCTGCTTCACTCATGCTCAGATCCCCTCTTCCACGATGGCGTCGATGTCGATCTCGTTGGGATCGGCGACCTCGATCTTCTTGGTGATCGTGTGGAGGATGTGCAGGATCGAATAGATGACGATCAACCCTCCCGCGATGGGCAGGGCCAGATAGAGCTGACCCTGGCTGACCGGCAGCAGCTGCACGACGTCCGACCAGCTGTTGGCGGAAATCCGGCTGCCACCCCAGACCATGATCCAGGCGGCGAAGCCGGCCACGATCGCGTGGGCCAGGACCTCGACGGCCTTCACAATGCCCGCGGGCAGCCGGCGCACCAGGAAGTCGATGGCGACGTCGTCGTTCTCGCCGATGACGTAGGCCGCGCCGATGAGCCCCTGCCAGATGAACACCGTCCGAGCGGCGACCTCGGTCCACGGGTTGCCCGAGTGGAGGACCTGGCGTACGAACACCTGCCACACGACCAGGGCCACCAGCACGGCGAACAGGACGATGCAGAACCAGCGCAGGAAGGCGTCCAGTCCCGCCTTGAACTTCCAGACGGCGTTCATCTCAGTGGGGCCCCGTCCTCACTTGGCCGGGAAGGCCTTGTTGGCCGCCTGGACGGCCTCGTACAGCTTCTTGCGGACGTCGTTGTTGATCGCGGCGTCCACCTGAGCCTTGACCGCCGCCTTGAAGGCCGCCATGTCGACGTCGTCGTTGAACTTGGCCCCCAGCTTTTCGGCAGCGGTCTTGGATTCCTGGGCATAGGTGACGAGGCCCGCGTCGGCCTCGGTGCGCAGCTCCCCCACGAGCTTGAGGAACGTGGTGCGGTCGGCTTCGCTCATCTTCCCCAGCGTGTCGGTGTTGATGAGCAGGTAGTCCGGGATCATGAGGTGGCGGGTGTAGGAGTAGAACTTCGACACCTCGTCGTGCTTGAGGGCGTGGAACACCGTCTCGTTGTTCTCGGCCCCGTCGAGCACGCCGCTCTGGAGCGCGGTGTAGACCTCGCCCTGGCCCATGGGCGAGGCGACTCCGCCCATGGACTGCAGCATCTTCACCTGCGAGTCCGACTGCTGGACGCGGATCTTGAGGCCGGCCATGTCGGCCGGAGACTTGATGGCGCGTTTCGCGTTGTAGATGTTGCGGGTGCCGGCGTGCAGCGCGGCGAGCGCCGTGATCTTCTTGGAACCCTCGATGGACTTCATCAGGCTGCCCATCACGGCCTGGTCGCCGAACACCTGGTTCTGGGCCTCCCGGCTGTCGAACATGTAGGGCAGGTTGAACACGATGAAGTCCGGGTTGAACGACTTCATGACCGGGCCACCGATGTACATCATGTCCACGGTGCCCTTCGAGACGTTCTGGACGACCTCGTTCTGGCTGCCGGGCTGCTCGTTGCCGTAGACCTTGATGTCGTAGCGCCCCTCGGTCGGCTCCTTGAGCTTCTTGCCCATGGCCTCGGCGGCCTTGAACTGCGGGTGCTGCTCGGTCTGGTCGAAGGCGAGCGTGAAGGTCGTCTTCTTGGCAGCCGTACCACCGCCGCCGCCGGTGCCGCCTCCGCACCCGGTGAGCCCCGCGAGGCCGAGGGTGCCGAGGCCGACGGCGATACCGAAATCCCTGCGCCTTATTGCGTCTCCTTCAGGTCTGCACGGAGACCCCGCTGTCCCCGCGGCGACCGCGTTCAGCATCTCGAACGCGATTCAGCTTGGCGGACAGTCAATCCCGGTCAGGCGGCCCCGTCAAGATCGTGGATGACAGCGAGACCGAGTCGAGACCTGCGTACGCCGACCGGGGCGCGAGCCCCGCGGACGCACTGCCCAGAAGTCCCTAGACTGGCCCGTGCGCCGAACCGACCGGCGCCGCACGCCACCGAGCCGAGGGGAGCCCATGTCCGGGCCGAACACGAACTTCGATCCCGTCCAGGTCACGCCGCTGAACGGCGACGAGATCGACCGCTTCGTCGCCGACGCGCTGGCCGCCTTCGAGCAGGCCGCCTCGACGGCCGAGCTCAAGCAGGCCCGCATCGACCACACGGGCGAGCGCTCGCCGCTGGCGCTCGCGAACCGCGAGATCGGCGCTCTGCCGCCGCAGGCCCGCAAGGAGGCCGGCGCCCGCGTGGGCCAGGCCCGCGGGCGTGTGAACCAGGCGCTCAAGGCCCGCCAGACCGCCCTCGACGAGGCCGAGGTGGAGGCCCGGCTCGCGGCCGAGGCCGTCGACGTCACGATGCCGGTGTCGCTCGCGCCCCGCGGCGCGATCCACCCCATCACCGGCATGATGGACCTCGTCAGCGACATCTTCGTCGCGATGGGCTGGGAGATCGCGGAGGGCCCCGAGCTCGAGGCCGAGTGGCTGAACTTCGACGCCCTGAACTTCCCGCCCGACCACCCGGCGCGCTATCTCCAGGACACCCTGTTCGTCGACCCGGTCGACAGCCACCTGCTGATGCGTACGCACACCTCGCCCGTGCAGGCCCGCGCGCTCCTGGAGCGCGACCTGCCGGTCTATATCGCCTGCCCCGGCAAGGTCTATCGGGCCGACGAGTTCGACGCGACCCACCTGCCGGTCTTCCACCAGGTCGAGGGCCTCGTGGTCGACAAGGACATCTCGATGGCCCACCTGAAGGGCACGCTCGACCACCTCGCCAGCGAGCTGTTCGGGGGCGTCACCACGCGCTTTCGCCCCCACTTCTTCCCGTTCACCGAGCCGAGCGCCGAGGTCGACCTGCAGTGCTTCATCTGCAAGGGGGCCGACTCGACCTGCCGCACCTGTGGCGGCGAGGGCTGGATCGAGTGGGGCGGCTGCGGCGTGGTCAACCCCCGCGTGCTCGTGGCCTGCGGCATCGACCCGGAGGTCTATTCCGGCTTCGCGTTCGGCATGGGCATCGACCGCGGTGTCATGTTCCGCAACGGCGCCACCGACCTGCGTGACATGGTCGAGGGTGACGTCCGCTTCTCCCGCTCTCTCGAAGGGATCGCCCGATGAAGGCCCCGCTGTCCTGGCTCCGCGAGTTCGCCCCCATCCCGGCCGACGTGCCGGTCCACGCGATCAGCGACGCGTTGGTCCGCGCCGGCATCGAGGTCGAGGGCGTGCAGGCCGGCACCGAGGTGACCGGCCCCGTCGTCGTCGGCAAGGTGCTCGAGCGCACGCCGGAACCCCAGAAGAACGGCAAGACGATCAACTGGTGCACCGTCGACGTGGGCGAACACAACCCGGACGGCGAGCCCGCCGACCCCCAAGCGCCTCGAGGCAGGGGCATCGTCTGCGGCGCCCACAACTTCGACGTCGGTGACCACGTGGTCGTCTCGCTGCCCGGCGCCGTGCTGCCCGGCGGGTTCGCCATCGCCGCGCGCAAGACCTATGGCCACGTGTCGGACGGCATGATCTGCTCGACCGTCGAGCTCGGCCTGCCCGAGGACGGCGACGGCATCATCGTGCTCGACGGCGAGCCCGCGGTCGGCCAGCCGGCCATGCCGCTGCTCGGCGCCGACGAGGTCATCTTCACCCTCGAGGTCACGCCTGACATGCCCCATTGCCTGTCGATCCGCGGACTCGCGCGCGAGCTGGCGCAGGCGTTCGACGTGCCGTTCACCGACCCTGTGGGCGGGGACCACGCCGAGGCGTCCGGGAGCGTCGGCGTACGCCTGGACGACCCGCGCTGTGCGCGGTTCGTCGCCCAGCGCGTCACCGGCATCGACCCGACCCGGCCCACGCCGGCCTGGCTGAAGAAGCGCCTGGTTGCGGGCGGCGTACGCTCCATCTCGCTGCCGGTCGACATCACCAACCTCGTGATGCTCGAGATCGGCCAGCCTCTCCACGGCTATGACGCCGCGAAGGTCGCCGGCACGATCGTGGTCCGCGACGCGGTCGAGGGCGAGACGCTGACCACCCTCGACGACCAGCGACGCACGCTGCGCGCCGGTGACCTCGTCATCGCCGACGACTCGGGGCCCATCGGCCTGGCGGGCGTCATGGGCGGGGCCGCCACCGAGCTGTCCGACACGACCACCGAGGTCGTGATCGAGGCCGCGGCGTTCGACCGCGCCTCGGTCTCGCGCACCGCACGCGCCCACAAGCTGCCGTCCGAGGCGTCGCGTCGCTTCGAGCGCGGCGTCGACCCGGCGGCCGCGTACGCCGCCGCCCGTCGCGCCGCCGACCTGTTCGTCGACCTGGCCGGGGGGACGATCGACGAGGCCGTGACGGTCGTGGGCGAGGTCCCGGCCCCCGTGCCGGCCACGCTGCCCGCCGACCTGCCGCAGCGCATCCTCGGCATGCCGGTCGACACGGAGACCGTCGTGGCCGCGCTGACCGGCGCCGGCATCCGCGTCGAGCGCACGGGCGAGTCGCTCGCGGTCACGCCGCCGACGTGGCGACCCGACCTGCGCGACCCCTATGACTACGTCGAGGAGGTCGGCCAGAAGGTCGGCCTCGATCGCATCGTCGGCGTCCTCCCGCCCGCCCCCGGGGGGCGCGGCCTGACCGCGGCCCAGAAGGGGCGCCGGGCCGCGGTCGGCGCGCTGGCCGGGGCGGGGCTCGTCGAGGTGCTGACGTTCCCGTTCCTCGCGGAGGGCGACCTCGACAAGCTCGGGGTCCCGGCCGACGACGCGCGCCGCCGCCTCGTGCGGCTGGCGAACCCGCTGGCCGAGACCGCGCCGTTCCTGCGCACCACGGTGTTGCCCGGGCTGTTGGCCTCGGCGACCCGCAACGCCAGCCGCGGCCTCGATGACGTCGCGCTGTTCGAGGTGGGCTCGGTCTTCCGCGCCGAACCTGGCGCCGGGCCCGCGCCCATGCCGCCGGTCGACCGCCGACCCACCGACGCTGAGGTCGCCGCCATCGACGCGGCGCTGCCCCAGCAGCCGCGCCACGTCGGCGTCCTGCTGGCCGGCAACTGGCAGCCGGCGCGCTGGGACCGGCCCGCCGAACCCGTCACGTGGCAGCACGCGATGGCGCTCGTCGACGTCCTCGCGACCACGCTGGGCGTCGCGCTCGAGCGCCGCACGGCCGCGGTCGCGCCCTTCCACCCGGGGCGCTGCGCGGAGGTCCTCCTCGCGGGGTCGGTCGTGGGGCTGGCCGGTGAACTCCACCCGAAGGTCGCCGAGGCGTTCGGCCTGTCCGCCGGGGCGTGCGCGGTCGAGCTCGACCTCGACGCGCTGCTGGCGGCCCAGCCGGGCCCCGGCACCATCGCGCCGCTGTCGAGCAACCCGGTCGCCAAGGAGGACGTCGCGCTCGTCGTCGACGCCGGAGTGCCCGCGGCGGATGTGGAGCGCGCCCTCGTCGAGGGGGCCGGCGACCTGCTGGAGTCGATCCGGCTGTTCGACCTCTACACCGGCGACCAGGTCCCCGCGGGCAAGAAGTCGCTGGCGTACGCGTTGCGCTTCCGCGCGCCCGACCGCACGCTGAAGGACGCCGAGGCCGCGGCCGCGCGCGACGCGGCGGTGGCGCGGGCCGGCGAGGCGACGGGGGCCGAGCTGCGTTCGTGACTTTTCGCTCGTCAGTGACGATCCTGAGGCGCCAGAGCGCGCCGAGATCGCTGATCGCGAGCGAAAAGTCACACCCATTGACCGGGGCGCCTAGCCTCGATACATGTCGTCTGCCTGGAATGCGCCACCCCGGCCCCGCCGCGGGCGTCGACCCGTGCGGCAGGGGATCGCCTTCGGGCTGCTGCTGGTCGCGATCGAGGTGGTCGGTCCGCTGCTGCCCGGCCCCGGCCGCACCATCGCCCTCGACGTCGTGGGGCCACTGGTGGGTTCCGCCTGGGCCTGGGCGCTGTTCGCGGGCTGGCTGGGCCGGGGCGCGCGTACGGGCTGGTGGGCCGCGTCCAGCGGAGCGTTGGGGCTGCTCGCCGCCTCCCTGGTGCGCAACGTCGCCGACGCGGTCACCGCACTCGCGCGTGGGGCGTCGTTCGACCAGGCCCTCGAGCGGCTGACGCCGAACCTCGCCTTCTGGGTCGCCGGACCCCTCGTCCTCGGTGTGATGGCCGGCCTTCTGGGGTGGCTCACCACCCGCCGGGACGCGCTCGGCGCCGCGGCGGGGGTCGTCCTCGGACTGGGGCTGAGCGGCACCATCGCGGCGGGGCTCCCCGCAGTGCTGCGGGGCCACAACGCCGCACAGACCGTGACCTCGGCGGTCGTGATCCTGCTCGGGCTCGCCTTCGCGGCCAGGTCGGCGTACGCGGCGGTCCGGCGCCAGTCTGCGTACGGACCGGAGGCGTCGGTGGGTGCGCCCGAGACGCCGATCCGTCACTACAGCCCGCCGGGGCGGTGGCAGGCGTACGCGCCCGAACCGACGCAGGCGATGCCGGCCCACGACGACGATCCGACCGAACAGTTCCCCGCGGCGCCGCAGACCCCCAGCGATCCCTGGCACGAGGGCGACATCCCCACGCGGGCCAACCCGCTGCGGCGTCGGTAGCTGACGCCCGGTCGCTCAGCGCGGCATCCTCCGCCACACCGCGCGCGGGATGAACGGGGCCGGGGCGAACATGGCCCGCAGCTGCCACGGGATCCACAGGTCGACCCCGGAATCCTTGGCCAGGAAGGAGACGACGGCGTCGGCGACCTGGCCCGGCTTGCTCGAGAACGGCGCCGGGTCCATGCCGTCGGTCATGCGGCCGATGACGAAGCCGGGACGCGCGATCACCAGGCGTACGCCGGTGCCGTGCAGTGCATCCGCGAGTCCCGACGCGAATCCGTCGAGGCCCGCCTTGGCGGATCCGTAGACGTAGTTGGCCCGGCGTACGCGCGCTCCCGCGACCGACGAGAACGCGACGATGGCGCCGCGGCGCCGCTCCCGCATGGTGTTGGCCAGCACGGTCAGCAGCGAGGCCTGCGCGATGAAGTCGGTGTGGAGGATCTTCACCGCCGCCCGGTGGTCGCGCTCGGCTTCGGCCTGGTCGCCGAGGATGCCGAAGGCGAGCACCGCGATGTCGATGGGGCCGACCCGGGCCTCGATGTCGGCGACCAGCGCGTCGTGCCCGTCGGTGTCGTCGGCGTCGAACTCGACGACCTCGACGCGCGTCGCCCCGGCCGCCTCGCAGGCGAGGACCGCCGTCTCCATGCGCCCGGGGCGGGCGGCCAGGACGACGGTGTTGCCGGGGGCGAGGCGCGTGGCGATCTCGAGACCGATCTCGCTGCGGCCGCCGAAGATGGCGATGACCTGAGAACTCATGGCTCCAGCCTGCCAGCGTGCTTGGATGGGGGAGTGATCGACCCCGACCTGACCCTGACCGGCGACCTCGTGCGTCTGGAGCCCCTGCGCACCGACCACGTCGGCGCACTCGAGGAGGCGGCTGCCGACGGCGAGCTCTGGAACCTCTTCTACACCTCGGTCCCTGCGCCGGGGGCGATGGCTGACGACGTGGCCGAGAAGCTCGCGAAGCGGGAGGCGGGAAAACTGGCCCCCTTCGTGGCGGTGAGGTTGAGTGACCAGCAGGTCCTCGGCGTGACGACCTACTGCAACTTGGCGCTGGAGGTGCCGCGGGTGGAGATCGGCTACACGTGGAACCGCGCGTCGGCCCACGGCTCCGGCACGAACCCCGACTCCAAGCTCCTGTTGCTGACCCACGCGTTCGAGGGTCTCGGCTGCGCGAGCGTGGTCCTCCGGACCAACTTCATGAACTTCCAGTCCCGCGAGGCGATCGCGCGGCTCGGCGCCCGCCAGGACGGCGTTCTGCGCAATGACGTCCGCGATCGCGAGGGCAACCTCCGCGACACCGTCCAGTTCTCGATCCTGCCCCACGAGTGGCCGGCGATCCGCACGAACCTGCAGCGGCGGGTGGCGCGCCACCGGGGCTGACCGCGCATCAATGGCGTAACTATTCCATCTATGGCATAGTTATTCGCATGACGTTGAGAGTGGCAGTCGCGGGCTGCACCGGGTACGCGGGCGGCGAACTCCTCCGCCTGCTACTCGAGCACCCCGCTGTGGTGATAGGGAACCTCACGGCCGGGAGTTCCGCCGGCTCGTTGCTGGGCGAACACCAGCCCCACCTGACCCCGCTGGCCGACCGCGAGATCCTCCCCACCACCCTCGAGCACCTCGTCGACCACGACGTCGTGTTCCTGGCCCTGCCCCACGGGGCGTCGGCCGAGATCGCCTCCCAGTTGGGCGACGCGACCGTCGTCATCGACTGCGGCGCCGACTTCCGGCTCGAGGACGCGCAGCAGTGGAAGGCGTTCTACGGTTCCGACCACGCCGGGACCTGGCCCTACGGGCTCCCCGAACTGCCCGGGCAGCGCCACGCCCTCGCGCGCAGCACCCGCATCGCCGTGCCGGGCTGCTATCCCACCTCGGTGACCCTGGCGCTCCTGCCCGCACTGACCGCCGGCCTGATCACCGGTCACGACACGGTCGTCGTGGCAGCGTCCGGACCGTCGGGGGCGGGCAAGGCGCCCAAGCCGCATCTGCTCGGCGCGGAGCTGATGGGTTCGGCCTCCGCCTACGGCGTGGGTGGGGTGCACCGGCACACCCCGGAGATCCTGCAGAACTTGGAAAAGCTCGGTGCCGAGGCGCCGACCCTCTCGTTCACGCCCGTTCTCGTGCCGATGTCCCGCGGCATCCTCGCGACGTGCACCGCGCCGCTGGCCGACGCCACCACGACCCTCACGCAGGTGCGGGAGGCGTACGCGGCCGCGTACGACGAGGAGACTTTCGTCCACCTCCTGCCCGAGGGTCAGTGGCCGCAGACCCAGGCGGTGTTGGGATCCAACTCCGTGCACCTGCAGGTCGCCGTCGACGCCGCCGCTGGCCGACTCGTGGTCGTGGCCGCCCTCGACAACCTCACCAAGGGCACCGCGGGCGGCGCACTCCAGTGCATGAACCTCGCCTGCGGGCTGCTCGAGCACACCGCTCTGCCGATGATCGGAGTCGCGCCGTGAGCACCGGAATCACCGCGCCGCAGGGGTTCGCGGCGGCCGGCATCGCCGCCGGCATCAAGTCGTCCGGCAATGCCGACCTCGCGCTCGTCGTGAACCAGGGACCGGAGTTCACCTCCGCGGCGGTCTTCACCGCCAACCGCATCCAGGCCGCGCCCGTGCGCTGGTCGAAGGAGGTGTGCGACGGCACCCTCCGTGCCGTCGTGCTCAACTCCGGTGGCGCGAACGCCTGCACCGGCGAACCCGGGTACGCCGACTCCCGCTCCACCGCCGAGGCCGTCGCTGCCGCGATCTCCTGCGAGAGCACGGATGTGGCGGTCTGTTCCACCGGGCTGATCGGCATCCGACTCCCGATGCCCGCACTGCTCGCGGGGGTGGAGCAGGCCGCGCAATCCCTGTCCGACAAGGGAGGCGGTGAGGCCGCCCGCGCCATCATGACCACCGACTCGGTGCCCAAGGAGGCCGCGGTCGCCCGCGGCGGATGGACGATCGGCGGCATGGCGAAGGGGGCCGGCATGTTGGCTCCCGGGCTCGCGACCATGCTCGTGGTGATCACGACCGATGCCTGCGTGGACTCGGATTCCCTGGAGCGGGCGCTGTCGAACGCGTCCGACGTCACCCTCAACCGGCTCGACTCCGACGGCTGCATGTCAACCAATGACACCGTGATCCTGATGGCTTCGGGGGCTTCGGGGGTCACGCCGAACGACGAGGATTTCGCCGCCGCCCTCACCGAGCTGTGCCATGACCTCGGCCAGCAGTTGTTGGGGGACGCCGAGGGCGCGTCCCACGACATCGCCGTCGAGGTGGTCAACGCGGCCAGCGTCGACGACGCGGTGACCGTCGGCCGTTCCATCACCTCGAGCAACCTGTTCAAGTGCGCGGTGTTCGGGCGCGATCCCAACTGGGGCAGGGTTCTTGCCGCCCTCGGCACGACGGATGCCGCGTACGACCCCGACCGGGTGGACGTGAGCTTCAACGGCGTCATGGTCTGCCGGGGCGGCGCCATCGGTGACGACCGCTCCTTGGTGGACCTGTCGGATCGCCGCGTCCACGTGCTCGTGGACCTCAGGGCGGGCGACGCCACCGCGACGGTGTGGACCAACGACCTGACGTATGACTACGTCAAGGAGAACGCGGAGTACAGCTCATGACCGAGACCCGGACCGTGCCCGAGACCGCAACGACCGCCGCGCTGCGCCAGCTCAGCGCCGGCGACAAGGCGTCGGTGCTCGCCGCGGCGCTGCCGTGGCTGGATTCCTATGCCGGCAAGACGATCGTCGTGAAATACGGCGGCAACGCCATGATCGACGACGAGCTGAAGCGGGCCTTCGCCGAGGACATCGTCTTCCTGCGGCGCTGCGGCGTGCGCCCCGTCGTCGTGCACGGCGGTGGCCCCCAGATCTCCACCATGTTGAAGCGGGTCGGGATCGAGTCGGAGTTCCGCGGGGGACTGCGCGTGACCTCTCCCGAGGCCATGGACATCGTCCGCATGGTGCTCGTGGGTCAGGTCGGCCGCGAACTCGTCGGCCTGGTCAACGCCCACGGCCCCCTTGCGGTGGGGCTTTCCGGCGAGGACGCCGGCCTGTTCGTCGCCGAGCGCAAGGGGTTGGTGCTCGACGGTGAGGACGTCGACCTGGGCCTCGTCGGAGACGTCGCCGAGGTCCACCCCGAGGCCGTGCTCGACCTCATCGAGGCCGGCCGCATCCCCGTGGTGGCGACCGTCGCCCCCGACGAGGACGGCACCGTCCACAACGTCAACGCCGACACCGCGGCGGCGGCCCTGGCCGTCGCACTCGGCGCCGAGAAACTCGTCGTCCTCACCGACGTCGAGGGGCTCTATCGCAACTGGCCGGACGATCCCGAGATCATCACCGGCATCTCCGCGACCGATCTGCGGGCCATGCTGCCGTCACTCCAGTCCGGCATGGTGCCGAAGATGGAGGCGTGCCTGTACGCCGTCGACGGCGGGCTCGCGAAGGCGACTGTCCTGGACGGCCGCGTACCCCACGCCCTGTTGCTCGAGATCTTCACCGACGACGGCATCGGCACGCAGGTCCTCGCCGACCACGCCGCCGCCCTGACATCGCTTCCCACCAAGGAGAATCCCGCATGACCGTCGACTCCGTCGCCGCCGACCTCGTCGGCCGGCCGCAGGCCCACCAGGCCGACCTCCTCGGTCGCTATGAGGGCGCCGTCATGAACACCTTCGGTCTGCCCAGGCGCGTGCTCGTGCGCGGCGAGGGCTGCCACGTCTGGGACGCCGACGGCAACCGCTACCTCGACCTCCTCGCCGGGATCGCCGTCAACTCGCTGGGCCACGCGCACCCCCACGTGCTCGCCGCCATCACCAGCCAGTTGGCGACGCTCGGGCACGTGTCGAACTTCTTCGCGACGCCGGCCCAGATCGCCTTGGCCGAGAAGCTGGCGACCGTGGTCGGTGGCGACGCGCACGAGACCAAGGTGTTCTTCACGAACTCCGGCACGGAGGCCAACGAAGCCGCCTTCAAGATCACGCGCATGACCGGGCGTACGCGGATCGTCGCCATGGAGGGCTCGTTCCACGGGCGTTCGATGGGAGCCCTGGCCATCACGGCGAACCCCAAGTATCGTGAGCCCTTCCAGCCGCTGCCGGGCGACGTGACGTTCGTGCCCTTCGGCGACGAGGCCGCCCTGGCGGCGGCGGTCGACGACACCGTCGCCGCCGTGGTCCTCGAGCCCGTGCAGGGCGAGAACGGCATCATCGAGGCGCCCAAGGGTTACCTCGCCGCCGCGCGCCGTCTCACCGAGGCGCACGGTTCGCTGCTGTGGTTCGACGAGGTCCAGACCGGCATCGGCCGGTGCGGCGACTGGCTCGCCAGCGCGGCGTCGGGCGTACGCGCCGACATCGTCACCCTGGCCAAGGGCCTCGGCAACGGCTTCCCCGTGGGCGCATGCGTGGCGAGCGGGCGTGCCCAGGCACTGCTCCAGCCCGGGTCGCACGGCACCACCTTCGGTGGCAATCCGGTCGCGGCGATCGCCGGACTCGCCGTCCTGCAGGTGATCGAGCGCGACGACCTCCTCGCGAACGCCCGCGCCATGGGAGATCGGCTGGCCGCCGGCGTCGAGGCCCTCGACCATCCGCTCGTCGATCACGTCCGCGGGCGCGGCCTGTTGCGCGGCATCGTGCTGACGACCGACATCGGCCCCGCCGCGTACGCCGCCGCCCTCGAAGCCGGCTTCATCATCAACGCTCCGCGGCCGAACGTGCTGCGGGTCGCGCCTCCCCTGATCATCACCGCCGAGCAGGTCGACTCCTTCGTGGACGCGCTGCCCGCCATCCTCGAACGGAGTGCCGCATGACCACGCCGACCCACATCATCGAGAACGCCGACGGAAACCTGCGCCACTTCCTGGCCGACGACGACCTGAGCCACGACGAGCAGCTCGCTGTGCTCGACCTCGCGTCGGAGTTCAAGCGCGATCCCTATGCCCACAAGCCGTTCGCGGGCCCTCGTGCGGTTGCAGTCCTGTTCGACAAGGCCTCCACCCGGACGCGCATCTCCTTCGAGGCCGGCATCGCCGAGCTCGGCGGCCACCCCATGATCATGGACGCGCAGCTGTCCCAACTCGGTCGCGGGGAGCCGATCAAGGACACCGCACGCGTGCTGGGCCGCCACGTGGCGGCCGTCGTGTGGCGGACGTCCGGCCACGACCGGCTGGTCGAGATGGCCGAGTACGCCGGCGTACCCGTCGTCAATGCGCTCACCGACGACTTCCACCCGTGCCAGGCCCTTGCCGACTGGCAGACCATCCGCGACCACAAGGGAACCCTTGCGGGCCTGACGGTCGCCTATCTGGGCGACGGGGCCAACAACATGGCGCAGTCCTACGTCCTGGCCGGAGCCGTTGCCGGCATGCACATCCGCGTGGCCGCACCCGAGGGTTATCAGCCCGACCCCGCCGTGGTGGAGCGGGCGAAGAAGGTCGCGGCGACGACCGGCGGCTCGGTGACGGTCACCGACGACGTCGCCGAGGCCGTCGCCGGCGTCGACGTCGTCGCCACCGACACCTGGGTGTCGATGGGGCAGGAGGGTCAGGACGACGTGCGGGAGCAGGTTTTCGGGCCCTACGCGATCACCACCGAGGTGATGGGCAAGGCTCACCCCGAGGCGATCGTGCTGCACTGCCTGCCGGCCTATCGCGGCAAGGAGATCGCCGAGGAGGTGCTCGAGGGTCCGCAGTCGGTGGTGTGGGACGAGGCCGAGAACCGGCGCCACGTGCAGAAGGCGATTCTCGTGTTCCTCGACAAGGCCGCACGAGGGGTGTGAGATGAACCCCGTGATGACCAAGGCGTCCCGTCAGGCGGCGATCCTCGACCTGATCGCGAAGCGCAACATCCGGTCCCAGACCGAACTCGCCGAGCAGCTCGCGGCCCACGGGATCGCGGTCAGCCAGGGCACCCTGTCGAAGGACCTGCTCGAAGTCGGTGCGGTCCGCATCCGCAGCCAGGAAGGACATCTGATGTACGCGGTGCCCGCGGAGGGCGGCGATCGTTCCCACCACGCGGGGGAGTCGCAGGTGTTCGATGCGAAGCTCGCACGCCTGTGCGGTGAGGTGCTCGTGTCGGCCGAGGCGTCGGCGAACCTCGCGGTCCTGCGTACGCCCCCGGGCGCGGCGCAATATTTCGCCTCGGCCATCGATCGCGTCGGCTGGCCCGACATCCTCGGCACGATCGCCGGTGACGACACCGTCATGATCATCACCCGTGACCCCGCCGGCGGCGACGCGATGGCCCGCCGGGTGCTCGCCCTGGCGGCCGAACCGCGCGCCTGAAGCACCCACGTCCTCGAGTCACGTCCCCTAGATTGAGAGCCATGCCCGACCAGATCGAACCCGACAAGACTGCGTCCACCCCGTCCGAGTCCCGCGCCGGTGAAGGCGTGCTGTGGGGCGGAAGGTTCGCCGGCGGTCCCGCCGAGGCGATGTTCGCCCTGTCGAAGTCGACGCAGTTCGACTGGCGCCTGGCCGAGCTGGACCTGCGCGGGTCGATCGCCCACGCGAACGCCCTGTACGCCGCCGACCTGCTCACCGAGGAGGAGGCCGAGGGCCTGTACGCCGCCCTCACCACGCTCATCGAGAGGGTCCGGTCGGGGGACGCACGACCCGCCGACAGCGACGAGGACGTCCACGGCGCGCTCGAGCGACTGCTGATCGCGGAGGCCGGCCCCGACCTCGGTGGCCGCCTGCGCGCCGGGCGCTCGCGCAACGACCAGATCGCGACACTGATCCGGCTGTACCTGCGGCTCGCGCTCCGCGGCGCCGCCCAGTCCCTCGCCCAGGTCGTGGACGCGCTCGTCGAGCAGGCCACCCGCCACCAGGGCGCGATCATGCCGGGGCGTACGCACCTGCAGTCGGCGCAGCCCGTCGCGCTGTCGCACCACCTGATGGCCCACGCGTGGCCGCTGCTGCGCGATCTCGACCGCCTGGGGGACCTCGACCGGCGCCTGGCCCGCTCGCCGTACGGGTCGGCGGCGCTGGCCGGCACCTCGCTGGGGCTGTCGCCCGAGCTGGTCGCCGAGCAGCTCGGGTTCGACGGTCCGGTGGAGAACTCCATCGACGGAACGGCCTCGCGCGACCTGACCGCAGAGGCGGCGTACGTGCTCGCCCAGATCGGTGTCGACCTGTCGCGGATCAGCGAGGAGGTCATCCTCTGGTCGACGGTCGAGTTCGGTTTCGTGACGCTGGACGACGCCTGGTCGACGGGGTCGAGCATCATGCCCCAGAAGAAGAACCCCGACGTGGCCGAGCTCGCCCGTGGCAAGGCCGGGCGCTTCATCGGGAACCTCGCTGGGCTGATGACGACCTTCAAGGGGCTCCCGCTGGCGTACAACCGTGACCTGCAGGAGGACAAGGAGCCGATCTTCGACACCCTCGACCAGTTGCACGTGTTGCTGCCGGCGATGGAGGGGCTGATCCGTACGCTCACCTTCCACACCGACCGGATGGCCGTCCTAGCCCCGCAGGGGTTCTCGCTGGCGACCGACGTGGCCGACTGGTTGGTGCAGCAGCGGGTGCCGTTCGCCGAGGCCCACGAGATCGCCGGTGCCGCGGTGCGTCACTGCGAGGCGCGAGGCATCGAGCTGACCGATCTGACGGCCGACGACCTCCCCGAGATCGACGAGCGGCTCGGTGCCGGCGTGCTGGAACGGCTGACGATCGACGGCGCTGTCGGGTCCCGCGAGGCCACCGGTGGCACTGGACCGCAGGCAGTCGCACGCCAGCTCGACCAGGCGCTGGCGGCCCTCGTGGCCACCCGACAGGGCTGGTTGAGCCACGAGGTGCTCCCGGAACCGTGGGAACCGTCCCGCGTGCGCGCCGCGCGGGACCGGCCAGCCGCCGAATGACTAGGGTGGCGACCGTGAACGGAGCTCTCGACGAACTGAAGTGGCGCGGCCTGCTGGCCAACTCGACCGATGAGGAGGCCCTGGCGTCCCACCTCGACGCGGGGCCCGTGACGTTCTATGTGGGCTTCGACCCCACCGCGCCGAGCATCCACATGGGCAACCTCGTGCAGCTGATCGTGGCGCGCATCATGCAGAAGCACGGCCACCGCCCGCTGCTGCTGGTCGGTGGCGCCACCGGCCTCATCGGCGATCCGAAGGAGAGCGCCGAGCGCTCACTCAACGCAGTCGAGACCGTCCACGCCTGGGTGGAGCGCATCCGTGGCCAGGTCGAGCGCTTCGTCTCGTTCGAGGGCGACAATGCCGCCCAGATGGTGAACAACTACGACTGGACCGCCGAGATGTCGGTGCTCGACTTCCTGCGCGATGTCGGCAAGCACTTCCCGGTCAACCGCATGCTCGCCCGCGACGTCGTGGCGAAGCGACTGGAGTCCGGCATCTCCTACACCGAGTTCAGCTACGTCCTCCTCCAGTCGATGGACTTCCGTGAACTGTTCCGGCGCCACGGTTGCACCATGCAGTCCGGCGGCTCCGACCAGTGGGGCAACATCACCGCCGGCGTCGAACTCATTCGCCGCTCCGACGGCGAACGCGCCCACGCGATCTGTACGCCGCTGCTCACCAAGGCCGACGGGACCAAGTTCGGCAAGACCGAGTCCGGCACGGTGTGGCTCGACGCCGACATGACGAGCCCGTACGCCTTCCACCAGTTCTTCCTCAACGCGGAGGACGCGAAGGTCATCGAATACCTCAAGGTGTTCAGCCCGCGTTCGCGCGAGGAGATCGCCGAGTTGGAGGAGTCACTGACGAACGAGCCCCACCGTCGCGCCGCGCAGCGCGCCCTGGCCGATGACGTCACCGACCTGGTCCACGGCGTGGCCCAGCGCGAGGCCGCGGTCCACGCCGCCGAGGCGCTGTTCGGTCGCGGCGAGATCGACGCGCTGGACGAGGCGACGCTGCGCGGCCTCGCCGAGGAGGTCGGCGGGGGAGTGCTGGAGGGCGACGACCCGGGGGTCCTCGACGCGATGGTCTCGGCCGGCGTGGTCGACTCGAAGGGTGCCGCCCGACGTGCGGTCAAGGAGGGCGGCGCGTACGTCAACAACGTGAAGGTCACCGACGAGTCGGCATCGGTGGGCGACAGCTGGTTGTTCGGGCGCTACCTCGTCGTCCGCCGTGGCAAGAAGACCGCAGGCGTCGTACGCAGGCCCTGACCCGCAGACCCGCACCAGGCCTCGCTCTGGTGTGGCGTACGCCACCTCCCGCCGATTTGACGAGGGGCTGGAGGCTGCGTAATGTATTCAAAGCCTCGCCGGTGCGAGGGACGAGGGCCGAAAGGCCAACGGCCCGACCGGGAAGGCACTCCAACCATCACAGATCGACCTGTGACCGTGTGTGTTCAATGAGAATCCACGAGACCAGGCGTTATTCGTGATGGGCGGAATATGGCGAAAAGCCCGATTTGACTCGGGAACAACGCCTGACTAAAGTAAGTCGAGTTGCCCCAAGCAACACCTGAGAGGGTGAAGCGAGGTGTGTGGTCGATTCTTGAGAACTCAACAGCGTGCTTAAAGTCAATGCCAAATAATTTGTGCAACTCTTTTTGGGGTTGTTCCCGTGGCCTCGCCTGTGGGTGGGGTTCATGGTTTCTT